>NZ_DASTEP010000001.1:0-32878 GCF_035709525.1 Hymenobacter sp.
GCTTATAAGGGCGGTGTTGCTCATCATTGCCGGGTCGGCATTATTCCAGCACACGCGGTCGAGGGCGGAGTTGAGCGGGTGCACATCCACGATGCCCAGTATCCGGCCGACGCGGTGGACCGACTTACCCCAGTACATGCCCAGAAATTCGCAGCGTTTGTGTGAGTAGGCGCCGCCCTTGGCCGGGCAGGCGTACACCTCGTTGGCGGCCTGCTGCGAATGAAATTCGCCGCAGTTCACGACATCGAGCTGGTTAAGCCAATTGGTACGGTTGATTTTGCTTTTCATGAGGTGGGGGTGGGATAAAAGTGGTGCCTATAGCTTGATGGAAAGTTGCTTCGGTTGGGGGGCAGCTTTGCGCCCGCGCCCGGTCTTGGCTTTGGCGGGGGCGGCCCCGGCGTCGCGCAGGCGGGCCAGCAGGGCGGCGGCCGGCTCGTCGGTGGCCTCCTGGGGCACGAGGCGGCCGGTGAAGGCCCGGTGCAGGATACTTTGGCGCAGGCGCTCGGCGCGGCGCAACTCGTCGGCCAGGGTCAGGCTCAGCGCGTCGAGTACGGTGAGGCGGCGCTCTACTTCGGCTACGATTTCGGCTTGCTCGGCTTCAGAAGGCAGCGGCAAGGGCAATTGGCGGCAAACTGTTACCGATAGATTGACTTGGCTCGTCGTTGTTTTAGCTGTGCGTAACAGCCAATTCATAATCGTCTCCGTCAGCAGGCTCACAAGCAAAAACTTGTTTGAATAGCCCGTCACAGCTTTAAAAGCCACAATTGCTTGGTTGATATTCCACTCAGGGTATTCGTCAGGCACTATAGAAACTTTGCCCAAGGGTGGGCCAACGATGTTTATGAGGACATCGCCAGGATTAACTCTAGACCTATTTAACTGCCCGTTGTGAATCTGCTCACGAACGAAGGTGGGCTTGTTGGTAAAGTCAAGGTGGCCGGTTTTGGTCAGGTTGTAAACCTTGAGGAAAGGAATCTCACCTTTATCAGCAAAAAGCTCTTCCGGCTTCGGGGTGCTACCGCTCGCAACCGAAGAACAAAGCTGTTCGCTGGTGGCCCATACCCACCCCTCCGGTAACTCCGGCAGCCCTACAGTATCCACCGCTTCCGGCTCGGCATACTTCGCTTTCCAGCCCTCGCCCAGCGGGAGTTGGCCGCCGCGCTTGGCGACCTGGGCGGCTTCCCACTGCGCCCGGCGCTCGGCGCGGATGCGCTGCAACAGGGCGGCCCCGGTTTCGGCGGGGGCCGGGGGGTGGGCTTCGCGCCAGGCGCGGGTGAGCTCGCCCGTGACGGCGGCGTGCAGCACCGATTGGCGGTAGCGTTTCAGCAGGGCCTGGGTGCGGCGCACGGCCGCCACGCCCGCATCCAGCTTGCTGAACAGCTCCTCCAGCTTCGCCACGATGCGGCGCTGCTCGGGTAGGGGCGGCAGGGGAATGCGGAATCTGGTCAAATCACCGAGCGTTACCGACTTCTGCGCGACGCCTCGGGCAACCTGATGCGCTTAGTCTAAGCCAATAGAAGAGTTTAGTACGTGTACCAAAAACTTCATTAATTCAGCGCTCAGCGGCTTGATATGGGCAATGTGACGCTGAAATGAGAATGGCCTGTCAGTCGTAACCGGAACAGCAACCCCATATGAACCGACTGCGGAGTAAAGCACGTCTCCCACTTCAACCGGGCATCTCGAATTGAGCTGTTCGTATTCCTGCTGCGAGATAAACCGCGTATTCTCGAAGGTGACTTCTCCGCCAACAATGTGCTTAACGAACACGAAAGGGATACCTTCTTCAACAAACCTAGGGGGTTGGTGCGTCCCGTCAGTTATCCTTTTTGCAAGCTGACCTAAACTTACCCATACCCAGCCCTGCGGCAATTCCTGTTCTTCGTTCATTCGGTTCATCTGGCTAGCTGGCTGCGCCGGCGTAGCTTATGTTTTAGAAAAGAGCACCTAGGCTACGCGCCCCGCAGCCTGGTTATTGCAAAGCGACTACCAAGCTACGCCGCCAGCGCGTCGTTCAGCTCGTCTACCAGCCGCAGCAAGTCGGCCCCGAACACCGGCCGGGCGGGCGTGGCGGCCCACTGCGCCCGCCGCTCATCGAGCGCCTACGCGGTGAGGCCCAAGCCCTAGGGCCGGGTGGTCAGGCTAGCAGCGTTACGGCGTTGGAGGTTACGCCGACGTACCGAAAAGAAACTTGGTAGTACTCGCCTGGGTGCAGCTCATACAGCGCGCTCGGAAACGACAGCCACCCCTCTGCCACCGTGCCGTGCAGCTCGTGCACCAGGCTGCCGCCGGCCGCCAGCGGGTGCGCATCGGGGTCGGGCCGCAGGGGCTTGATAACCAGATTGCGCTGGGGCGGCAGCCGCTGGCCCGCCGCATCCTCGGCCAGCAGCCCCAGCAGCTCGGCCTTGTGGGCCCGGTTGGAAAAGGCCAGTTCGTGCGGCACGGGGGCCGTGTTTTGAAAGCTGATGCCAAAGGTGATGGCGGCACCCTGACGCGTACACGTCAGGCTGATAGCTAGCCAGGCAGCGGCGGTTTTCGGTTTCAGGTCAGAAGCTTCCATACGCCTTGTTGATTACTTGCTGGAGCTGCGCTTCCATTTCTAAGTACTTAGCTCCAAACACTTGGCGAGCGCTAGCGTCAGCCTGCCATGACCAACGGCTCATAGTTGATTTGCGTGGCGAGTTGCAAATACTCAAATACGTCGGCGCGTTGTACAGCAGGGAGGCCAGCGATAACTGGCTTTAGCCGAGAGTAGATAGCGGCATCGCCGTTTTCCAGCGCGGCCATTACGCCAATCATGGACACGGTAAAAACACCCATCACCACGGCTTGCTGGTTATCGGGCCGCTGAATCATCGCCAGGATAGCATCCACCAGCGCAGGCTTAGCGGGTAGCCGGGCGGCCAGGGCCGTGGCCGCCAGCTGGCGGGCATTGGCTGTGCCTTCTTGCATAGTTTTCAGAAGAGTTTCTTCCGACAGCTGGCTGAAATCGGGATTGACCTTCAATACTTTTTTGGGCGAATTCATAGATTTATCTTAAAGGATTGCTGAGCCAAAGATGGTGGCCTTTTCCTGACGTGCCAATGTCACCAGCTGTTTGCCCGTGGGAAACTCGCGCAGCTCCCGCACAAACGCGATTTCTTTCATGTACGCATTGTATTCCAACTGCCAACGCGCTGCCGAGTCTTCAAAATAATGTCCCATACCAGGATGGCCAAGCGCTTTGTCATCCAGATAATGTTGTGTTTCGTGGCGCAATGCTGCAATGGAAGCGTCGGGGTCCAGCAACATGCGTCCCGCCTGTCCTTCCACTGCCCAATAGCTCATCACGCCGGGCCGATAAGTGACTTCTACTCCCTCCCTTCGTAGCATTGCCAAGGTTGCTTCCCACTCCTGGGGATGGGACTCCCGCCCCGAGCCTAGTATATCCCGTACAGGGTCAGCCTCATTTTTTAGAAACGGCCGCCCAGCCACTGCGCTGCTGCCCGCTACGGCCGGGGCCACATACGCATACTCCCGGGCGGCAGGGGCTACGAAGCCCGCCGCAGGCCCGCCCGGCAGCAGCGTGAAGCCCCCGGGGTCCGAGAGCGTAAGGTGCGCCACGTAAGCACCCGCAGTAGCGTCGCCGTGCACAAACTCTTCCGCATAGGCAACGCAATAAGCCCCGCTGAGGCGCAGGGTTTCGAGGGGGCTACCCCCCATCACGCTGCGGAATACAATGTCGGCGGCCTGGCGTTTGTGCGGACTAGCGGCCCAGGCCAGCAGCGCATCGCCCTCGGGTACATCCAGCACCAGGGCCACGGGCCCGAAGCGCACCTTGGCCACTGTCCGGCCGCGGGCATCAGTTGCCTGCTCCGTCTGGTAAGTGCACTGCCGCAGCCGAAAAACCTGCCCACCTACGTGCAATTCGGCTGAGAAGGAAGCCATAAGAGAGGAGAAAAATGTAAACTTTGGTAAAGGAGCGGCCACCCGGCTACGCCGCCAGCGCGTCGTTTAGCTCGTCTACCAGCCGCTGTAAGTCGGCCCCGAACACCTGCCGGGCGCGGGCGTAGCCGCCCTGGTCCACGAAGGGCGGTAGGGTAAAGTCCTCGGCCTCCACGCTGAGGGAGGTGGCCACTTTCTCCTTCATCATGGCCAGCCACTGCTGCTGCTCGGGGCTGAAGGCGCGGCCGGCTGCGGCCTGGGCGGCCAGCCAGGCGTGGTAGCGCTCGTCCACGCTCAGGGGGTAGGCGGTGAGCGTGTCGGTCTGGTGCAGAGCGTAGCGCACGAGGCTCACGAGGTTGGTGAGCAGGGTTTTGGGGCCGGCCCCGCGCACCCGCGCCTTTTCAAGCTGCTCGTAGGCCGCCCACAGGCTTTCGGGCGTGAGCTGGGGGTTGTCGAGGCGCAGGGCCTGGGCCAGCTCCCGGATGTGGGCGAAGGTGACGGCCCGGCGGGCGTAGGGCTGGTTGTGCAGCAGCTGCAAGGCCGTAATCTCGTCCTTATGCGCCGCGATAAACGCCTGAAAGGTATCGACCCGCTGCCGGGCCAGGGCCTCCTGCGCCGCCGCGGGCGAGGTCTGGCTCTCGAAGCCCGCGTGCAGCACCCGGTCCTGGCTCACGAGGTCAATCACGAGGTCGTGCTGGGCGTGCACCTTGGTCAGCAGCGCGCGCAGGGCCGGGTCGTCGAAGCGCAGCACGGCTACCTCGGTGAGTTGGCGCACGGCCTCCTGCCAATGGGTATCGGTGGGCTCGGTGAGGGCCGCGCCGGGCTCGCCGGGGGCGGGCTGGCCGGCGGCGTGGGCCTCGGCGGTGGCCAGGCGCAGGGCCTCGGCCTCCTGCTTCACGGGGTCTACGGCGTCGTAGAGGCGGGCGGCGAGGTGCTGCACGGTGGCCCCGCCGGTGGCGGCCTGCACGGCGGCGCGGTCGTCGGGCGTGAGCTGGCGGTCAAGCCGGGCCAGGCGCACGGCCAGGCTGCGCAGCTGGGCGGGCTCGTGGTTGCCCTGAGCCACGGCGTGTAGCAACCGCTCGAAGCCCAGCGTGCCGGGCTGGCGCTCCACGCTCTCGGTATCTTTCTTTTCCGAGTTGGTCACGCCCACGGCATCTACCAGCACGAAGCGGGTTTTGGCCCCGGCGTCGCTGGTCACGGCTTCCAGGTCGGTGGGGCTGATGACACGGGTGCCGCGCCCCTTCATCTGGTCGAAGTATACCCGGCTGCGCACGTCGCGCAAAAACAGCAGGCACTCCAGGGGCCGGATGTCGGTGCCGGTCGAAATCATGTCCACCGTCACGGCCACGCGGGGGTTGAAGTCGTTGCGAAACTTCTTGATGAGCGTATCGGCGTTTTCGTCCGAGCCGTAAGTGATTTTCTTACAGAAGTCGTTGCCCTTGCCAAATAGCTCGCGCACCAGCTCCACGATTTCGTCGGCGTGGTGGTCGGTTTTGGCAAAAATCAGCGTTTTGGGCACAATAGTGCGGCCCGGAAACAACTCCGTAAACAGGCGCGCCTTCCACTCGGCCAGTACGGTGCGTATCTGGTCGGGGGCCGTGACGGAGCGGTCGAGCTGGGTGCCCGCGTACACGAGGTCGTCATCGAGGGTTTCCCAGCGCTTCTTGCGGGTCTGGCGCTCCATGCGCTTCACGCTGCTACCCTTCTCGATGCGCGCGCCCTGCTCCGTGATGGCCGTGCGGATGCGAAACACGTCGGAGCCCACGTTTACGCCATCTACTACAGCGCGCTCGTGGCTGTACTCCATCACCAGGTTCTGGTTGAAGAAGCCGAAGGTTTGCTTGGCCGGCGTGGCCGTGAGGCCGATGAGGTGGGCATCGAAGTACTCCAGCACCTGCTGCCACACGTTGTAGATGGAGCGGTGGCACTCGTCAATCACCACGAAGTCGTAGGCCTCGGGCGGCACCGCCGGGTTGTAGGCCACCTCGCGGGGCCGCTGCGGCGCGTCGGCGTTCAGCTCGAAGCCCGAGCGCTCCTCGTTACCCGCATCGTACTCGGCCTCGCCCCGCAGCATCGAGTACAGCCGCTGAATGGTCGTAATCGTCACCTTGCTCACCGAGTCGAGCTGGTTCGAGGTCAGGTGCTGCACATTATACAGCTCCGTAAACTTGCGCCCATCATCCGGCGCGGTGTACTGCTGAAACTCCTGCAAGGTCTGCCGCCCCAGGTTACCCCGGTCCACCAGAAACAGCACCCGCTTGGCCCCCGCAAACTTGATGAGCCGGTAGATAAACGAGACCGCCGTAAACGTCTTGCCCGAGCCCGTGGCCATCTGAATCAGCGCCCGCGGCCGGTCGTCCTTCAAGCTCACGTCGAGGTTGCGCAAGGCTTCCACCTGGCAGTCGCGCAGCCCGGCCGGGGCCACGGTGGGCATCGTGCGCAGCCGCGCCCGCAGCGTGCCAATCTGCCGGGTCCAGTCGCGCAGCGTATCGGGCCGGTGAAAGCCGAACACCGGCCGCGAGCGCGGCTCCGGGTCGCGGGCATCAATGAAGCGGATTTCCTGCCCATTGGCCTCGTAGCCGAAGGGCAGCTCGTCGGCCACGCGGGGCGCGTGCTTCGTGGCGCTGCTACGGTAGCGGGCCGTCTGTTCGGCCACGGCCGTGAGCGAGCTTCCTTCCTTCTTGGCTTCCACGATACCCACCAGGCGGCGGTCAATCAGCAGAGCATAGTCGGCGGGGCCGGAGGCGGTGGGGTATTCGCGCACCGCAATGCCGGGGGCCACCCCTAGGTTGAGCTGCTTGTAGTCCTGCACGAGCCAGCCGGCGGTGGTTAGTTGAGCATCGATGAGCTGGCGGGCGTGCTGTTCGGGGGTAAGCATTGGGAGCGGTAGAAAGCAGAAGGCTAATGTAAGCAGGCCCGAGCCGGGCACTGCGGAAATGCGGCCGCCAGTTAACGCCTAAAGTGGCGGGCTATACCCTTACAGAAATCGTTGTATCACTCTGTTAAAAAGCAATTTAAATCTGACTACTATCACAAAAAGACAGCTAGCTCCCGAAGCGGGCCAACTGCTGTTCTAGGTCGGCAATCGTGGCCTGCGTCCGGGTAATGGCTTCCGGGCGGGTTCGTTCATCATACAAGTCACTGCTTTTTACAAAAGCCAACGTACCTCGGGCATCTTCCAACCCGCTTAGTAGCCGCCGGCGCTCCCCGGCCACGCTCACCCCGGCTTTGGTGAAGCCATGCGCTGGTTGCGCCGCTTTAGTGGACCTGTTCGGCTTTGCCGCCGGCGATAGGTTCATCTTCCGATAGGTAGGTAGCAAGTAGCCGTCGGTCAGAGCCTTGTAAACGGCCCCCGCCTCTTTCTTCACCTTACCGCTCTGCACCTGGGCGCGCACCGTCGCCAGCACGTAGTGGACATAGCCTTCCTCGTATTCGCCCGCGGCCAGCTTCTCGCGCACTACCTCCAGGCTTTTGTCCGCCACGCCAACTTCGAACAGCGCCTGGGCCCACGGCTCGACCGCGGCGGACGGTAGCGCCGAGGCCTGGGCGCTATTGGGCAAAAACAGGAAGCGAATAGCACTCACTACGCGCCCTTCCTTGAGCAGCTCATACGTGAAAGGTAAATCCGTCTGGGACAATTCCTTCCGGGCGGGCTCCAGCACGCGGGCCTTAAAGTGGTCGAAGCGGTCGGCGTACTCGTCGGTAAATCCCAGGATGTGCCGCAACTCATCCACTCCCACCGTTCGTTTACCAAAAGCCGCGTACTCACGAAGCAGCCAGTAAATGCGGTGCGAGGCCGGTCGCTTAATTTTGAGCAGCTGGCTGAGTTGAGCTTTGGTGAAATTACTCGTCAACTCCAGCAGGTAGGGCCGGAGATGGTCGTTGAAGACGGCCTCGACGACACCTTCTTTCTTTAAGTAAAGCGCTCTACCCATCAGCGGAAAGCCTTGGATGTCGGGCTGTTTCACCCGCTCTCCATTGGGCCCTAGTATTTCCAGCAGCAGAATGCGAGATAGCATGCGCGTCACCATTTCCCGCACGTCTGCATAGACCGTCGCGCTGGTACTATCGGGGCAGAGTTCCTTCACCGTAATCCGACACGTGGGCAGGATACTATCCTCCCGGCTAATGCGGCTAAGCATGGCCAGGAAGAAGCGCATTTCAAGGGCTGACATCGTGAACCCAGCGTTCACCATGGCATTGTGCTGCACCACGAGCGGGTTGCTGGTTGTGACGGCGGGAAGAGGTTTTTTAGCTATGAGCATGATAGGCGGGCCGGGCAAAAGCACACGGCAGGCAACCCTCAACCCACAATCTTTTTGTGTTGTGGGGAAATCACTCCGTTTCTGTGGGGCTAATTGCTCCTTTAAACCCCGTTTTTGTGGGGGAATCACTCCGTTTTTGTGGGAGATTGCTCCGTTTCTGTGGGGGAGTCACTCCGCTTTTGTGGGGTAACCCCTCTTCAATTACCTTTTATCCAATATGTTACGACAGGCATAAACTTTATAAATTCCTTAAAGATGCTAAACTTGCTGTTATTTTAGCAGCCTTTTTTTAAAGTATTATTTTTTAGCTGATTAGCTACAAATAAGCGGATAGTAGTTTTTGCCTGGGCGGCGCCTGGCTCGACTCCGTTTTTGTGGGATAAATCGCTTAAAAAGGCGCTTACAAGCCCCAACTAAGCACCTCTTAGCTGTTCTATACTCCCACAAAAACGGAGTGTATACCCCCACAAAAACGGAGTCGGCCTTACCTTGAAACCACCTAGATTTAGGAGCGTTTCCCCTCCTTTTAACCCATGCCTGAGCAGCCGACTTACCCGCACTTCCTGTATGACCCACGCACCCAGACCCACCTGCGCTATAACTCGCCGGGGTGGGTCTTCCTGGCGGGGGAAAGTCAGCTACAGGTGCAGCACCTGAGCGAGCCCCGACTTCTACATTCGGCCGAGGCGTCGCCCTGTACTGAACAGGCATTTCGGAAGGCAGCGCAGGCCGTCTACACCCGGGTCGTACTTGGACCCAATCAAACAGTAGCTGACTCGTCCGTGCAGTACCAGCGCCGGCGCGAGATGCCCGATGCGTGGTACTACCAGCTGCTGGGTCCAGGGGTAGAGTTGCGTCTTAACCTAAGCGAGTATGGGGGCAGGGGTCTAAATGTAAATCTTCTGCTGGAAGATATGGGCACCATTCCGGGCTTCGTCGTAGGGCCGGCGCGCAGTGCCGACCCTCGTCGGGTGGCCATTGCAAGGGCGGAATTTCAGGCTGCGTTGCAACGGGTCGTGCCGGCGCTGATGGCCGCTGCTCAGGGTAAGCCAGTTTAAGAAGATGAAAATTCTCGCCCCACCCCAACTCAACGACCGGCAACGCCACTACCTGCTGGCAGCTTATCAGCTCGACCAACAAATCGAGCAGCAGCGCCGCCGCGATTTTACACGGGGCATGCCGAACCCGGAGCGTACGCCCGCGGCCGTCTGGCGGGCTATGCCCTATGGTCGCTGGCAGCACCGTGTGCTGGAGGGCAAGCCGCCCACACCGCTACGCGAACTACTGGCCCCCCACCTCGTGAGCCCCGGCACAGGCAGTACCTGGAAGGCGCTGGCCGAACGGGGACTGGTCGAGCTTAGTGACCGGACGATTTGCTTTCCCGGCATGGCCCTGCGCGAGTACTATGACTTGCCCCACGTGAGTCTGACGCGGGCAGGTCGTAAGCTGGCGCGTGAGCTCCTGGGGGAAGTACGACCGACGCGGCCCAAGAAGCCGAAGCCCCCACCGGGATTATTACCTTACCTGGCTTGGCGGGCGCTGGCCGCCGCCTACGCGCAAAAGCCGCACGGGCTGGTCGCGGTCCGCGAAGGGACAGAAAGTTTCGGCCGCGTGCTCTACGGGGGTATACTCTTCGCCTGGTTGGAGCCCTTACTCGCCCCTGGCTTACTGGTAGCTCAGCCCGCTGGCAGCGATACGCCCACCTGTTACTGCCTTACGGCAGCGGGCCACGCCTACTATCACCAGTACTTCCGGGTCAATCAGGCCGCTCATCCCCACGTTACCGCCGAGTTACCCCATCCGCCGCTCACGCCGGCTCAGCTAACTTTCTGGGATGAATTGGCTGAGTTAGAACGGCAAAAAGCTCGCTCTATCGGGCCGACGAATGAGGCCCGATGCGCGGTGTTAGCGATTAGCCGGACCATTTTGCGACGCAAGGCAGCGGCGGAACTCGGAACCCTGTTTGTAGCGCCTTACTGGTACCCGACGCTAGCGGGCATCGGGCTGGCTACCTCTGGGGGGCGGTCAGCAATAGCCTTAGAAGCTGTTTAAGTTAGTAAATTTGCTGTATGCAGCGAAAGCGTTATAGTTCAGACTTAACCAAGGGTCAATGGCAGCGTATTGCCCCCCTTTTTGTCGTGCAACGTACCAGTAAGTGGCCACTTCAAGCGCTTGTGAATGGCATTTTCTACGTGCTGAAAAACGGCTGTGTCTGGCGCGACATCCCCGCCGACCTGCCGCCGTGGGTGACGGTGTACTACTACTTTGCCAAGTGGAGCGCCGATGGCACCTGGGAGCGGGTGAGTGGCTGCCTGCGCATTGCGGCTCGCGAACGGGCAAAAAAAGGCGCAGCCTACCGCCGTCATCCTTGACAGTCAAAGCGTGAAAAATACGGCGACCAGCACGTGCCGCGTAGGGTACGACGCAGGGAAACGTATCAAAGGGCGCAAACGCTTTTTTCTGGTAGACACCTTAGTCAATTTGCTGGCTAGCTGCGTAGTAGCAGCCAACTGTCACGACGGAACCACTGCCACCAAGGTCTGGGATGCCTTGGCCCTGCGTAATGAACTGCTTGACCAGGTGCAACTCGTCTTTGTGGATGGCGGCTTTGGCCGCAGCTTCCGCCAGCACCTGGCCCAACGAGGTATACAGGCCCAGGTGCCCACGGGTGTGCTGGCGCAAAAAGGCCGTTTTTTCATCCATGCTAAACGCTGGGTAGTCGAGCGCAGCATTGCTTGGGCCGGCACTAATCGGCGCCTAGCCAAAGACTACGAACGCAAAACTACCCACGCCAACGCGTGGCTCTACGTGGCTACTATTCGCCGACTTGCTCATTTAACTTAAACAGCTTCTTAGAACTCCTGACTGAGCAGGAGGCGTGGGCGGAAGGGCAACGTCGCCAACAGCTCTGGCAGCGTGAATTGACGCTGGTATTTGACTATGAGGAGTTAGACTAGGCTACTCTACCCTACTAAAATTGGGGGCATAAAAACGGGACAGTCCGACCTTTGGGGTTCCTACACTCCTGCGTTCGTTCTGCCCTGTGAAGCAATGCCTCAGTGCCAAAATTACGACGCTTTTGCGCCGGGCGCCTATCGCGCGCAATCTGGCTCGTCAAAATATTGTCGCTCAGCTTATTATTACCTTACTCAAAAGTCGCAATATTCAGTTTGGCGAAGTGGCCCAGCACCTGAACGACGCGGTCAAAATGGCCTCTAACCAAACCCGGATTCAGAATTTCTTCCGCGAGGACGAGCTGGACTACTTCGTGCTGGCTCAGTTGCTGCTCAGCCTGTTGACTCGCCAGGGCAAGCTGCGCCTGTGCCTAGACCGCACCGAATGGGATTTCGGTCGCTGCCAGGTCAATAGCCTGCTCGTTATGGTCGGACAGGGCGCGTTTCACATACCCCTTTACTGGGAGTTGCTCGATAACCGCAGCGGCAACTCCTCGGCCGCTGACCGCATCGCCCTCTTGCGCGTCTGCCTGCGGCTGCTGGGCCGCCAGCGCATCGGGCTGGTAGTGGGGGACCGCGAATTTGTCGGGCACACCTGGCTGAAATGGCTCAAAGACAACGGCTTGAACTTTGTCATGCGCCTACCGCGGCACCACTTGCTCACCCACCCCGACGGCTGACAGCAGGCTGTCGCTGACCTGGGGTTGGCCGTGGGGCAGGTGCGGCGCGTGGCGCACCGCCAGGTAGATGGGGTGTGGGCACAGGTGTGGGTCAACGCCCTGTCGGACAACGACTTTATGTTTCTATTCGCAACGCCCGGCCTGGGCTGGCTCGACCAGCTCTATGCCCGGCGCAGGACGATTGAGCAGTGCTTTCAAAACCTGAAAGGCCGCGGCTTTAACTTGGAAGCCACCCACTTGCGCTGCCGCCAGAAACTGCGTAAACTCGTGGCCCTGGTCAGCCTGGCCTACGCCCTGTGCCTGAGCGTGGGCGTGGTGGCGCACCGGCGCGGCCAGCCGATTCGGCGCAAGCCGCACGGGTACCGGGCTGTCAGCTTCAGTCGGCACGGCCTCAATATCTTGCGTCAACTCACCCGCTCGGCGACCGCCTGCGACGAGGCCGCTGCGCGGACAGTCTGGCCACTACTGGCCTGGCTTGCCCGGTAACTCGCTCGCTTTCAACTCCCTATTTTAGCAGGGTAGAGTAAGGCCAGCCAAAAGGTCCTAAAAAAGCACCTCTACGCGATGGCAATGGCTTCTCGAAAACCATCCAATAAGGGCCAGTATATCACATTCAGGTAGCAGTTAGAAAACCGTGGTGAAGCAAAAATGAAAGTTTTGCTTGCTTTTTTCAAAAAAGTGCCCCTACCTTTGGCGCACCAATACCTGCTGACCCAGGATGGTTTTTATACAGAGGCGCGGAGAGACAGGCTCGACGAAACGCCGGCAACCCCCACTAGCTGGAACGGTGCCAAGTCCTGACCATATAAAAACAAGCCGTGGCTACTTTACTGCTTCCCCAAGTTTCGCTCACCCTACTGGCTTCGCTGCGGCCGTGTTGTCGGCCGCTGGCTGGCGCTTGTATGCGCTAGGCAAGCTGGAAGTGTAGCGCAGCGTCTGTTTTACATTTCGGGTTTGCCGTTTTCTGCACCCGTGCCGGCTTAGCCGGCACGGGCGCGCCCGCACCCTGCGGGCACTTACGCCGCACCTAAGCGGCTACTGGCTAGGCTGTTCCATCCAACGCAGCAGCGCCCTACTATTGCGGGTTTTCCCTCGCCTCTGGCTGGCTGCTGTGCACAAGTAGCCGGGCCACTGCCGGCCGGCCCGCGCCTTTTTTCATCTGGTCTTGCCTTCGCCAGGCAGTTGCGGCTTGCCGCCCTGGCCCCCGTGGCTGCGTTTTGCGGGCTTACCGGGGCCACAGTCGGCCCGACCAGTCCTCCCCTTCTTGCCATGAAAAAATCTACCCTACCCCTGGGGCGGGCGGCCGTGCTCGCCCTCTGCCTAAGCCGGGCCAGCCTGGCGGCGGCCCAAACTACCGGCGCGCCCCCGGCCGCCGGCACCGTCACCGACGGCGACAGCCACACCCCGCTACCGGGCGCCACGGTGGTGGTGAAGGGCACCAGCCAGGGCGCCAGCACCGACGCCCAGGGGCACTTCTCGCTACCCGGCGTGGCGCCCGGCTCTACGCTCATCATCAGCGCGATAGGCTACGCCAAGCGCGAGGTGCAGGTGGGTGCCGGGCCGCTCGACGTGGCCCTGCCCACCGACGTGCAAAGCCTCAACGAAGTGGTAGTGACGGGCTACAGCGAGCAAAACCGCCGCACCCTCACCAGCGCCATCTCAACGGTGCAGGGTGCGGCTATTAAGGACGTGCCGGCGGCCAGCGCCGACCAGCTCTTGCAGGGCCGGGCGCCGGGCGTGCAGGTATCGGCCAACTCGGGCGTGCCGGGCGGCGGCATCTTCATCCGCATCCGGGGCAGCAACTCGGTGAATGCCAGCAACGACCCACTTTACGTGGTCGATGGCGTGTTTATCAACAACACCAACCTCGTAGCCACCGGCCTCGGCAACCAGGTATCGGCTAACCCAATTGCGGACATTAACCCAGCCGATATTCAGAGCATTGAAATTCTGAAGGATGCCAACGCCACGGCCATCTACGGCTCGCGCGGGGCCAACGGCGTAGTGCTCATCCAAACCAAGCGCGGCAAGGCCAACACCAAAACGCGCATCACGCTGGACACCTACCTGGCCACCTCAAAGGCACCTAGGACCTACGACCTGGTGACCGGCCCGCAACTAGCCACACTGGAAAACGAGCGTTTTCTCAACGACGGCGGCAGCGTGGCGCTGGTGCCCTACCGCTCGGTGGCCTCGGGCGGGCGCGGCCTACCCGACGAGCAGCCGACCTACGACCGACTCAGCGACGTGTTTCGGCGGGCGGGCACCCAGAGCTATCAATTGTCGGCGGCGGGCGGCTCCGACAAAACGCAGTTTTACCTGGCGGCAGGGTATTTCAGCCAGGAGTCGATAGTGCAACCCAGCAAGTTCAACCGTTTCAGCCTCCGGGTGAACCTCGATAACTCGGTGACCGACAAGCTGCGCATCGGCACCAGCACCGCCCTCACGCGCACTCAGCGCAACGTGAGCAGCAACGACAACAACCCGGTGGGCGTCATCAATTCGGCTTTGTTTCCGCGCACCAACCTGCCCGTTTACAACACCGATGGCTCGTATGCCAAGTACGGTAGCTTCGATAACCACCTGGCGCTCATCAATAACCTGAACAACGACGCGGTGGGCACGCGGGTGATTTCGAACGTGTACGGCGAGTACCGATTCCTGCCAAACCTGACCTTGCGCTCGAGTTGGAGCATCGACTTCAACGACATGTACGAAAACAACTTCAACAACACGCTCATCCTGGCCGGGCAGCCCAGGGGTACGGCGGCCTCGTACCTTTCGCGCGACATCACGCTGCTGAACGAGCAGACCCTAAACTACCGCACCACCTTCGGCGAAAACCACGCCCTGCAAGCGGTGGTCGGTAACACGTTGCAGCGCAACACTTTCCAGCGCACCAGTCTGCTGGGGCAACAGTTTCCGAGCAACGACCTGACGACCATAGCCTCGGCGGCGACCCAAACGGGCTCGTCGAGCCGCTCGCTGGCGGGGCTGGTGTCGTTTTTTGGTAAGGTGACTTATAGCTACAAGGAGCGCTACACGGCCGACGTGAGCGCCCGCGCCGATGCCTCGTCGCGCTTCGGCACCAATAACAAGTGGGGCTACTTCCCGGCCGTGGGGTTGGGCTGGCGGCTGGGTGAAGAGCAGTTTATCAAAGACTTAGGCGTATTTGACGAGCTGAAGCTGCGGGCCAGCCTCGGCCGCACCGGCAACCAGAACGGCATCGGTGACTTTGCCGCCCGGGGCCTCGTGCAGGGCGGGGCCAACTACCTCGACCTGCCCGGCACGGCCCCCTTCCAGCTCGCCAACCCCGACCTGAGCTGGGAATCGACGCGGCAGTGGAACGCCGGTATCGACGTGGCCGTGCTCAAAAACCGCCTGGCCCTGGAGTTGAACTACTACGACAAATACACTTCGGGCTTGCTACTCAACGTGCCGGTGCCGCGCAAAACCGGCTTTGCGTCGGAATTGCAGAACTACGGCGCGGTGAGCAACAAGGGCATCGAAGCACAGCTGACGGCCAATTGGGTCAATAACAGCGCGGTGCAGTGGAGCACCACATTCAACATTGCCCGCAACGTGAACCGGGTGGAGACGCTGGCCGCGCCCATCACGGCCGGCTCGCGCGACATTTTCCGGCTGGAGGAAGGCAAGTCGCTCTACTCGTTCTGGCTTTACCACCAGACCCGCGTGAACCCGGAAACCGGCAACGCCGAGTACCAAGACGTGAACGGCGACGGCCAACTCACGGTGGCCGACCGCCAGCTGGTGGGCAACGCCTGGCCCAATTACTTTGGCGGCGTCACGAACACGTTTGCCTGGAAGGGCATCGATTTTGGCTTCAACCTGTACTTCGAGCAGGGCGCTAAAATCATGAATATGAACCGCTTCTTCCTGGTGCACGGCGGCACCCAGAGCAACATTGGCTACCTCGCCAACCAGCTCGACCGCTGGCAAAAGCCGGGCGACGTGACCGACATTCCGCGCCTGACCACCAACGCGGCCAGCAACAACTACGGCGGCGTGGTGCAAAACCTGAGCGACCGCTACCTGGAAGACGGCTCGTTCATCCGCCTGCGCACCGTCACCCTCGGGTACACGTTCCCCAAAACGCTGGCTAGGGCGGCCCACCTCAACTCGCTGCGGGTGTACGTGCAGGCCACTAACCTCTTCACCCTCACGCCTTACTCGGGCCTCGACCCCGAGGTGAACTCGCAGAGCGGCGTGGCCAACACCAAAAACTTCGACTGGGCCACCGTGCCCCAGCCCCGCACCTTCCAGGCGGGCCTCACCGTCGGCCTCTAATCTGCTTTTCGTTATGCTAACTCGCTTATATTCCGGCTCGCGCCCCTATCTCCAAACTTCGTTGCTCGTGGCTTTGCTGCTGAATGCCAGCGCCTGCAAGAGCCTGCTCGACCCGCAGCCCGTGCAGCAGCTCGCCGACGACCGCGCCATCACGGACGCCGCCAGCGCCCGCGCCGCCACCCTCGGGGCCTACGACCGCGTGCAGAACTACTACCAGCTCGACTGGCCTACGCTGGGCTTTTTGCCCGCCGACAACGTGCGCTTCAACGGCACGCTCAACCAGTTTCTGCAAATCGACCAGAACGCGCTGAGCGCTGATAACGTGCTCATTGCCGAAACCTGGACGTACATCTACCAGGCCATCAACGGGGCCAATAACATCTTGGCCGGTCTGCCCGGCATCAGCGACCCGCTGCTGACTACGACCGAGAAAAACCAGCTGCTGGGCGAGGCTTATTTCATCCGGGCCCTATCGTATTTCGACCTAGGGCGGGGTTGGGGCGGCGTACCGCTGGTGCTCACGCCCACCCGCAGCAAGGAAAACGGCCAGGGCACCCGCCGCGCCACCCTCGCCGCCACCTACGACCAGGTGCTGGCCGACCTCACTCAGGCCGAATCTCTGCTGCCCGAGGCCACCACCCGCAACCGCGCCGTAAAGGCCACCGCTCGCGGCCTGCGCGCCCGCCTGCACCTCTACCGCCAGCAGTGGGCCGACGCCGAAACCTACGCTACGCAGGTGCTCACCAACAGCGCTTATGGCCTCGTGACGCCCTACCGCGCCTTTTCCACCGCGCCGTTTCTGACCTCGGAGTCAGTGCTGGAAATTACCTACAGCAACGCCGACGCGAACACTATGTGGAACAACTGGTTTCCGAGCGCCCTAGGCGGCCAGTATAATTTTCAGCCCGTGCCCGCCGCCATCACGCTGCTCAACGACCCCACAGTGGGCGGCAGCCGCTCGGCGCTGCTGGCCAGCACTACCATCAACGGTGCGGCGGCCATCTATGGCAACCTCTACAGCCGCTCGGCCCAGCGCGACGACCCCAGCTATGTGCTGCGGGTAGCTGAGCTCTACCTCATCCGGGCCGAGGCCCGCGCCCGCCAGGGCAAGCTCGCGCTGGCCCTGGCCGACCTCAACGCTGTGCGCACCCGCGCTGGGGTGCCCGCCAGCACCGCCGCCACCGCCGCTGACCTGCTGCTGGCCATCGAAAACGAGCGCCGTGTGGAGTTTGCCTTTGAGGCCGACCGCTGGTTTGACCTCGTGCGGACGGGCCGCGCCGGCACTGTGCTCGGCGTGACGGACACCAAGAAATGGGTATTCCCCATCCCATATAATGACTTGGTGGCCGACCCGGACTTGGAGCAGAATCCGGGGTATTAAGGCGTGCTGCCCTGGCGTGGTTACCCCACCCCCGGCCCCTCCCCTCCGGGAGAGGGGAGACTATCGTGAAGCTATTGGCCTTTAGCCTTTTCAGAATAAAGGCTGACAGCTAGTAGCCAGAAGCTAACAGCTTACAAAAGGCTCCCCCTCTCCCGGAGGGGAGGGGCCGGGAGTGGGGTAACCACGCCAGGTTCGTTATCTCAAACTGCAATACAACTAACTAGATGTACAAGCAATATTTATCCGCCGCCCTACTCGCCGCAGGTCTAGCCGCCACCACGCCCGCCGCGGCCCAAAACAGCTACTTTTTCCCCGCCGCCCAGGCGGCGGACTTTGACCCCGCTATCCCGACACCCGAGCAATTCCTAGGCTACCCCATCGGCTCGCACTACACGCGGTCCGACCAGATTGTAGCTTACTTGCGCGAGCTGGACCGGCTTTCTGACAAGGTGAGCACCCGCGTAATTGGCAAAACCTACGAGGAGCGCCCGCAGCTGGTAGCTACCATCACGGCTACCGAAAACCAGCAACGCCTACCCCAGCTGCAAGCCGAGCGGCGAGGTCTCACCGACCCCAGCCAGCCCGCGCCCGCCTATGCCAAGCTGCCCGTGGTGGTGAGCCTCAACTTTGGGGTGCACGGCAACGAGAGCAGCAGCAGCGAGGCAGCCCTGCTGCTGGCTTATTACCTCACGGCCTCGCGCAGCCCCGAAACCCAGCGCTGGCTGCGCGAGTCGGTGGTGACCATCGACCCGCTCGAAAACCCCGACGGCCGCGACCGCGCCAGCCACTGGTTTGACCAGAATAAGTCGTGGCCGGCCGTAACCGACCCGCTCGACCGCGAGCACACCGAGGCCTGGCCCGGCGGCCGCACCAACCACTTCTACACCGACCTCAACCGCGACTGGCTGGCCCTGGTGCACCCCGAAAGCCGCGCCCGCATGGCCTTCTACCACGAGTGGTACCCCAACGTGCTCATCGATTTCCACGAGATGGGCACCAACGGCACGTATTATTTCGAGCCTTCCAAGCCTCACAGCACCGAAAACGACCTGGTGCCGCGCTCGACCTACGAGGTGCTCAATGTGCACCTGGCCAAGTACTTTGCCGGGGCGCTCGACCAGCTCGGCTCGCTGTACTGGACTAAGGAGCAGTTCGACAATCTGTCGCCCATCTACGGCTCTACCTACCCCGATTTCCAGGGCGGCGTGGGCATCACGTTTGAGGTGGGCAGCTCGCGCGGGCTGGCCCAGGAGGGTAGCAACGGCGTGGTGAAATTTCCCTTCACCATCCGCAACCACGTGGCTACCGGCTTGGCCACCGTGCGCGGCGCGGTGGAGGAAAAAGAGCTGTATTTGAAAGCGCAGCGCGACTTTTTCACGTCGGCCCTTACCGAGGCGCGCAAGTTTCCGACCAAGGCATACGTTTTTGGTAGCGCCCAAGACCCCACGCTCACCAACAAGCTGCTCGAAACCCTGCTGCTACACCATGTGCAGGTGCATGAGCTGGGCCAGAATGTGACGCTCGACAAGCAAACGTTTACCAAAGGCGCGGCCTACGTGGTGCCCACCTCCCAGCCGCAGTACCGCATTGTCAACTCGTTGTTTGAGGAGCTCACGGCCTTTCACGATAGCGTATTTTACGACGTGACGGGCTGGGCCTTGTCGCACGCCTACGGCCTGCCCATCGCCAAGCAAAAAACAGCCGCCTTGGTGCAGGGCGCGCCGCTAACGGCACCTAGGAAGCTAACCGGCAACGTGGTGGGCGGGCAGTCGAATTATGCTTATTTGCTGCCGTGGTCTGACTATAATGCTCCTAAAGCCTTGGTAGCCTTGCAGCAGGCGGGCGTAGTGGGCAAGGTGGCGTTCAAGCCGTTTGCGGCGGGCACCAAGGAGGGGGGCAAAACCGACTATGGCTATGGCACGCTGGTAGTGCCGGTGGCCGCCCAGAAGCTGCCCGCCGATTCCGTATTCCGAGTCGTGAGCCGGGTGGCGCAGCAGGCGCAAGTCACGTTTACGGGCGTGAGCACGGGCTTTAGCGTGGGCGGCATCGACCTAGGTAGCAACAACGTGCGTGCCGTGCCCGAGGCCAAAGCCGCCCTGCTGGTGGGCACCGGCACCAACGCTTCAGAAGTAGGCGAAGTCTGGTACCATGCCAGCCAGCAGCTCGGCCTGCCGCTGAGCAAGATAGAGCTGGCCAACTTCGGCAAAGCCCCCCTAGGGCGCTACTCGGCCCTGGTGCTGGTGGGCGGCGTGTACACGGCCCTCGACCGCCCCGCCGTGGAGCGCCTGCGCCGCTGGGTGCAGGAGGGTGGCACGCTCATCACCATCAAAAACGCCTCGGAATGGGCGCTCAAGCAAGGGTTAGTGACGGAAAAGCTGCTCATCCCGGCCGGCACTAGTTGGGCCGATACCGCCGCTACCAAGGGCTCCGTTGCCGCCGCGCGCCGCGCCGACTTTGTGACCCAGGAGCAGGAAGGCACCCGCGCCATTGCGGGCTCCATCTACCGCGCCGACGTGGACTTAACCAACCCCATCGCCTTTGGCCTCACCGACCGCAACTTGTACGTCTTCCGCAACGGCACCACGTTCTTGAAGCCCAGCCGCAACCCTTATGCCACCGTGGTGCGCTACGCCGATAAGCCCTTGGTAAGCGGCTACGCCTCGAAAGGCAACGTGCAAAAAATCAGCAATTCAGCCGCCGTAGTAGTAAGCAAACTGGGCACCGGCCGCGTGGTGCTGTTCGCTGACGACCCGGTGTTTCGCTCGTACTGGCACGGCACCGCCCGCCTGCTCAGCAACGCCCTGCTGCTGGGCCCGCTGCTGAACGTGCCCGAGGGCGCGGCCGCCCCCACGGCGGCCGAGGAAGCAGAGTAAGGCTAAGCTGCCGCTAAATCCGGCGAGGCACGAACTGGCGTAGCATTTACTACACCGACAACGCCTTGGCTCAGTAGTCAGGGCGTTGTCGGTGTAGCGTACAATATGTCGCAGCGCGCAGAGTCAACAACTGGCGTAGTGCCAAGGAGCGCTTGGCCGATAGCATCACGGTACCGGCCCTACTAGAGCTTGTTATGAATTTGCGACGTGTCTAGCCAGCATGAGGCAGGCGAAGACTCCAAAATGGAGTGGCTGTAAGCTGACATTCAGGCGTTCGTAGTCGCGGCCCAGCCGCCGAAAGCGGCTGAGCCAGGCAAAGCTGCGCTCCACGACCCGGCGCTTGGGCAAGAGCACAAAACCGGCCTGGCCTTCTGGCTTTTTACCACCTGCAAATCAATGTCATATACAGCGGCAGCATACTCCGCATCTTCGCCTGTGTAGCCTTGGTCGACAAAGCCCACCGTCACGGTCTGGCCCGTAGTTTCCTGCACATGGTGGCAAGAAACACCGTCCGGCCTGCGGCCTCGTCGAAAAACCGCTGCTGCCGCAGCGCGTCCAGCACCTTCACGCAAGTAGCATACAACTGCTGGCGAAACAGCTCAAACCCATCTGGCTCGGCAAAATCCTCGTTTAGCTGGGCACGCAGTTGGCAACTCAGCGCGCCAAGCTGCGCGTCGGCCCCACCATTTCAGACTGCCACTCGGCCGGCTCAAATTTGGCGTTGGGCTAGGCATCGGGGGGCTGGGCGGCCAGGTAACCCAGGGTGTTGGCGGCGGGGCACACAGTCTGGCGCCTTCGTCGCTGTATAGCGCGAAGCTATAAAACTCTTCTGTGGGATGCCAAACCAGTAGCTCGGTAAAGGCCGCTTGAGTAGTCTGCGTGAACTGCTGCGCAAACTTTTGAAAATCAAAACCCGTGCATAATGAGGCGTAAAATCGTAAGCCACCTTTCTGGTAACTTACTCCTGATAAATGTCGAAGCGCGCCAGCGGCACCCGGCCGAAATTCTTGTTGGTACGCATGGTGGTTTTGCCGTGCTCGGGGTCGCTGGCATGAAAAGATTCGCCCCCATCGCGGTGCAGCAGCCAGGTGCGGCTGGCCTGGTCGTATTTGAAAGTTACAAAGCGCGTCCAGCGCCAGGAGCTGCCGCCGTAGTGCTCAACCGTGAAGTAGCCGCTCTTGATAGTGACGCCCTGAAACGGGTCGCCCATCATGCCGCCGCAGTCTATGCAGTACACGGCATTGTCGGTGCGGGCGGCCAGGGTGTAAGTGCCGCCCGCCCCGCCCACGAACAGCAGCAGCGGCCGCTTGGTGGGATGGTCTATTACATTGGACGTTTTCTGCTCGTCGGGCCGATGCAGCACCACGGCCCAGTCGGGCAGCGCGTCGCGGTTGAGGTCGCCGCGCTCGGCGGCGAGCACCTGGTAGCCCTTCGGTAGGACTTGGCGAATACCTGCGGGCAGCGCCGGAGCTGGGTCGCGTGGAGCCTGGGGCAGACTGGCCGGCGCCAGCAGACCTAGGACAGGCAAGAAGAATAGGAGCATGTGGTTAATCAGCTAGCATCAGGGCTCCGCAGAAGGGAGCAGCCGGTAGCCCGGGTCGGCATCCATATAGGCAAACAGGATACGCCACCATACGGGCGATTCATTCGTTCGTTAAGCACGTACTTGCTTTCGTCTTTGCAGCTGATTTAGTTGCTTGTGCCACTGTTTTTTATCTTCTGCCGTCATGTTCAAGCCTGTCATTCTGCTCCTGTTGCTTTGCCTGGCCGGCTGCCAAGCCGGGGTACCGGGTACTTGCCCAGGTGCTCGGCCTCTGCGCCGTGCGCCGCCAGGCAGGCCGCCACGGCCTTGGTTAGTGCGGCTGTGTCGGTGTAGCGCAGGGCCTGGCCACCCAACCCGGCCTATAACTGGCGCAGAATGGTAGGGTCGGTGATTTTATCGTCGTCCATCAGCAGCTGGGCTTTGCTGAGAATGATGGAAAGCACGGCGTCGCCCTCGAAAGGCAGAAATACGGCGCTGTCGCCCAGCGTTTTGCCCGAGCGGCCGGGCACGATGCAGAGGTACTGGTCGTTGGGCTCCATCAGAATGTTGCCGCTTCCCAAGTGGATTTTGTAGGTGTGGCGGTGGCCTTTTACCACCAGGAAGTTGCCCTTGATTTCGCTCACCCGGCCGATTTTGAGGCGGGGCACCAGCCGCTCCAGGGCCAGCTTGCGGGTTTTGGCCACCTCGCTGAGGTCGCCAAAGCTGTAGCTTTCCCAGTAGCCCCGGAACTGCGCCAGGCCGCCGTTGTCGCGCCACTGCGGGTCGTTGCCTACGCTGGCCACGCCCACAAAGAGGTCCACGTCGCGCATCACCTCCGAGAAGGGCAGCGGCGGCACCTCGGGCAAGGGCACCGGCTCCGTGCCCCGCACAAAGCGCACTTGGTCGGTGCTCACGTAGTGGTAGATGCCGGTGTCGTTCCACTCACCGTCGGCCTGCACCTCGCTTACCCAGTACTCGGCCGTGAGGTCGTGGGCGGGCAGCGATAGGCTGGCAATTTCGGAGTCGTAGCCTTTGTCGTAGGCCCCGAGCAGGCGGTAGTGCCAGCCCCGTAGCTTGGCCAACGAGTTGAACTGGTGCTGCTTGAGGATGTGGGCCGCCAGGCGGTTGGAATAGGTGCGGGTGCGCTCCTCGGGCGGGGTGAGTAGATATACCTCGCGAAAGGCCTGCTTGAGCGGCTGGCGCAGCTGGTGGCGCTCGAGCAGCTCGCGCCAGGCCAGCACCTCGGGCGGGGTAGCCAGCACGGGGTGCCAGAGCTGCAGCTGCGTGTCAGGGGTAGGGGCGGGCACGGGCTGGCCGCGCACGTTGCGCCAGGTGTCGCGCACCCACAGCGCGTCCTGCTGCGTGCCATCGGGCTGGTGCAGCCGCCAGATAAGCGGCCGGGCCAGCAGACTCAGCAGGCCGTGGTTGAAATAGTACTGCTCAAACCACGGCCAGGGCAGGCGGCGCTCGTCCACGAAGCTGCGGTCGAGGCGGTCGCGCTGGGTGGCGTAGGTTTGCTGGGCCTGCGTTTGGGCGGCTTTCAGCTCCTTCAGTTCGTCGGCGTGCGTGGCCTTGAGGGCGGCGGGAGCGCTTTTCAGCGGCTTGCCGGCTTTCTGCCACTGTACTTCGGCTTTGCCCTCGGCCAGGGTGAGCGTGGCGGCGTAGTCGCCGAACTCTTCCCGGAGCTGCCCATTTTTCAGGCTAAAATCTGGCACGGCCATGTCCTCTATTTCGGCCGGGCTCACGCCCAGCTTCTGCGATTCCTGGGCGATGTAGCGGGCAATGGTTTCCTGGGTGTTGGTTTGGCGAATTTTCGAGCGCACCCGCGCCAGGGCCGCCACGCCCGGCAGGCCATTTTGCGACAAGGCGAGCAGGCAGGCATTGCCCAGCCCGGCCGCCAGCGGCCCCTTGCCCGGAATCTTACGAAAGCACTTGGCGGCCAGCGTAGTCAGGGTTTCCAGCAGCGGGGCATCGGCCAGCGGCTGCAACGTCCAGATGAGGCCCTTCGCCACGGTAGCGTTGGCCTCGGTCACGAAGTCCCAGGTCGAATAGTTATACACCGAGCCGTCGCCGTACGCGTGCACGTGGGGCCGCTCGGTTACGGGCGTGTCGGCCAGCAGCTGCAGCCAGGCGCGTCCCTGCGCCCGCACGGCGTCGGGCCCGATGGCCGCCGTGGCGTTGTCTAACGCCTGGCGCAGCTTGGCGCTGGGCTGGCCGGTGGAGGCTTTCTGCCAGAGTTGCAGCAAACCCAGCCAGGCGGCGGTAGGTGGGTCGGCTGGGTCGAGACCGGCTACATGATGCCCCAGCGCCTGCCCCAGTGGGTCGCCGTCAGCAAATACTACAGTAGGCAGGGCGTCGGCCCCGGCGGCGGCCTGGCCCAATA
This sequence comes from Hymenobacter sp., assembly GCF_035709525.1. Taxonomy (GTDB): domain Bacteria; phylum Bacteroidota; class Bacteroidia; order Cytophagales; family Hymenobacteraceae; genus Hymenobacter. Next base: position 24,291 of record NZ_DASTEP010000001.1, read on the forward strand.
GTTCCTGGGTTTTGAGATGCACTTTGAGCCAGTCGCCCGTCTGGCCGGCGCTGCGGTCACGCAGCTGCCGCAAAAACGCCAGCATCGGCTCGCCCAGCGGCGCACGCTTTGCGAGCTTGGCCATCTGGCTCATAACCAGCGTGATGGGAAAGGCGAAAAGCCCCGGTCTCGACTTTGCTGGGTCGGCAACGTCGAAGCCGTAGGCCGCAAACAGCCGCAGGTAGTCGGCTTCGGTGAGGGCCAGGCTGGTCCGCATCAGGGCCGCCAGCACCTCGCCCATTTCCCAGCGCAGGGGGTTGGAGTGCTCCGACTCGGCCTGGTTGATGGCCGCCGCCAGGGCTAGCGCCACGCGCCCCTGATAAGCTGCGTCTTGCCCCCGGATGGCCTGATAGGCGGGCAACTCGCTCAGCTTGGTGCCGTAGTCTTTGGCGCGCAGCTGCGACAGCAGCTCGGTCAGGATGGGTTTCATTTCCACGGCTTCCGGGCTGGCGTCGTTCAGAACGGTGGGGCTGAAAGGTTCTTTTTGAGGAGCGGGCATGGCGGCAAGGTGGGTGAAAAGGTCGCGGAGACGGTCGAGTAGTCCCACCGCTCAGCCACCCACCAGCGGGGTTAGCTTCAGGAAGCTGACGGTGGCCCCATCGCCCAGCCACACTTCCTCTTCCAGGCTTTCGGCCTGCCGGTCGTTTACCAGCACGAAAAAGCCGTTTTGCTGAAACACTTCGAGGGCGCGGTACACCTGCTGCTCGGCATCAATCAGCTTACTGGGCCGTAGGCGGTAGCCATTGAGCACGCGCTCCGAATCGGTGGGCTGCACCAGGCCCTGAAAGGTGCCGCTCTGGCGCTCGTTGTAGGTAGCTACTTCGTCGTGCACGCGCCGCGCAATCAGCTCGCCCACGGTGAGCATTTCCTGGCCGATTTCCAGCTTCAGCCGATGCAGAATGCTGCCGCTGGCCGTTTCGTCGAGAATGGTGAGCAAGGGCATAGGTAGGGAGTTTAAAAAACAGTGCCGCTTTCCAGGTAGTACGTTCAGGCGTTGTCGAAGGCTGCGACCCACGCGGCATAGTGAGGCCCGGCCCAGGCTTTCAGGTGCGGAAACAGCCACGCCGCAGCTTGCGGTGCCAAGTTAAACCCGTGCTCATCGTCGGTAAAAGCTTCTGCTTCAAAGGCCGTGAGAGCGTGGTGCAGGGCAGCGCTGCACAGCAGAAATTGCCCTAAGGTGTTGGCCACCGTTTCGCCGGTGTCCCAGTTGCCTTGGCTGTGCCACAGCTTCTGGATGCCCAACTCGGGCTGATTGAGGTCGAGCAGTACGGGGTCGGCTCCCTCATCGCCCAGCAGAAAAAAGCTGGCTGGCCAGTCGTCAATGGGCGTGTTGGAGACCGGGTTCCAGTTGTAGCCCGGCTGGTGCCGCCCCAGGCTGCCGAGGCCGTACAAGCGCAGGGGGTTGCCGACAGTGTCAAATTCCACATCCTCCACGGGCGCGAAAGTGTCAAGGTAGGTAGCCAGCTCGGCGGGTAGTGGGCGGCTGAACTCGGCCGCCAGCCGCCCGGCCGCAGCACCGTGCCCAAATGCAAATGGTAGCCCACCGGGCCAGAACTGACGAATTTCGGCAAAGGCTTCCTCGATTGTCATAGGGACCGTTGTGATTGTACTCTATTGCGCTCAAATGCGCCAAATTTCTATGTATGAAGTATTCTTGTTGGTTTACCAGGAGCATTGCAGCGCACGTTATAGCACTTAAATGAGGCAAATATTTTACCTACTCCAGTGCGAGCGCAGGAGTGGCAGCCGGTAGTTGTAGCTGGTGCGGTGAGTTTGAGGGCAACGTTGGCGGCCAGGCAGGCCATACCGTTAGTGCCCGGCGCGACCCTGCTCGTCGGCCCTGCTGCTGGCGCGGTCGCGGTGGGCTTTGCCGCCGGCCAGCTTGTAGGTAAAGCTCAGCGTGAGGTGGCGGCTGTCGTAGCGATTCACCCATTCGGTGTTGATGTTCTGGTAGCGCAGCGAGCTAAACCAGCCGTTGGTGTAAAACAGGTCGCTCACCTTCAGGCTGAGCGTGGCTTTTTCCTGCCACAGCTGCTTGCGCAAGCTCAGGTTGACGGTACCCGAAGACCGCAGCATGTATAAGCCGCTGACGTTGGGGCCGTAGTACTCGCCGCCCACCAGCAGTTGGTAGTGCCGGGGCAGGGTAAAGGTATGGTTGGACGAGACCATGGCCCCCACCCGGCGCAGGCGCACGGGCTGGCCTTCTACTAGCGTCTGCACCTCGCCGTAGGTCGCGCCCACCTGGTTGTCCATGCCCCACCACTTGGCCAGGTCGGTGTGGCCGCCCGAGGTCAGGCTGAGCGTACGCACCTGGTCGAATTTTATGGGGTGGGTAGTCGTGACCTTAGTTTGGTCGTTCTGGTAAGCGACGCTACTTACTAAAGTATTTTCGAGCAGGTAGCTGATGTTCAGCACCTGGAAGCCGGTGTGCAGGTAGTTGAGCTCAAATGAGCTCGTCAGCGAGGGGGCCAGGTAGGGGTTGCCCTGCATGGCGGTGTAGGCATCGCTGTAGTCGATGAAAGGATTGAGGCTCTGATAAGAGGGCCGGCTGATGCGCTTACTTGACGGCAGTACGCTTTACATATAGGACAAGCTCGTCCCCGTCAGCGACACTTACTGCGAGGGTTTGTACCGGGTGGTGCGCGGCGGCTAGGGTGAGCGTGTCTCCCTGCGGTGGGGACGGCGCATACTGCCTAAAAGAGTTGGCCAGAGAAAAAACCGCATCACTGCCATGGAGCGGCTGCGTGCTGCTGCACGTGGCAAAGGTTTACTTATGCTCAACAAGCGTGTGCAATTTGTTAACGCAGACACAACCCAACCGCAACCAACCGCGCTGAGCCAAAGCCCAATTTTGCCTACCGAAAATACCAACTCGGTAGCCATGTGCAAGCTCTTGCCTTCTATGCCGCTACAACGCTGGCAGCTCCGTACAGCCGCGGGGCTGTTTGTGGGCTACAGCGCCTACTACCTGTGCCGCTCCAATCTGGCGGTGGCTGCTCCGCTGCTCATCCGCGAGTTTGGCAGCCGAGGGCTCGATAAGGAAGTGATGGGCGAAATCGCCTCGCTGGGCGTGCTGTGCTACGCGGCTGGCAAGGTAGTGAACGGCGCGCTGGGCGACCTGATAGGCGGCAAGCGCATTTTCCTGCTCGGCATGGTGGGCGCGGTAGTGGCCACGGTGGTCTTCGAGCTGGGGCAGGGCGTGGCCGTGTTTTTTGGGGCGTGGGCCGTGAATCGGCTAATGCAAGCGATGGGCTGGGCCGGACTGGTCAACATCACGGCCAACTGGTTTTCGTACCGCTCTTATGGCAAGATAATGGGGCTGCTCAGCCTGAGCTACCTAGTGGGCGACATCGTGGCCAAGCTAGCCCTGGGCCAGCTCTTGACATTGGGCGTGGGCTGGCGCGGCCTGTTTGGGGCGGCGGCGGGCACCCTAGCGCTGGTGGCGCTGGCCACTTGGCTTACCCTGGCTCCCACACCCGCCAGCGTGGGCTTACCCGACCCGCCCACCAACCCCGATAGCTTGTTTAAAGACGAAACGAAAGCCCAGCAAACGACCGTGCTGCTGGGCACGTACTTCCGCAGTCCCGCCTTTTTGCTAATGCTGGGGCTGTCGTTCGGCCTCACGGCGCTGAAGGAGGCGCTGAGCTTTTGGATACCGACCTATTTGGTGGAGGCGGCCCACCTCTCCGAGAGCGCGGCCTCGCAGTACAGCGCGTTGTACGCGGTTTTCGGCATTGCCTCGACGCTCGGGGCAGGCTACCTCTCCGATGCCTGGCTGCGCGGGCAGCGCGGGCCGCTGCTGCTGCTGGCCAGCCTGGGGCTGGTACCCGCGCTCTGGCTGATGGCCCAGCCTGCCACCGGCCTTCTGCTGCCGCTGGTGCTTACCTCGCTCGCGGGGCTGCTGCTGCTGGGGCCCTACTCATTTCTGGCCGGGGCCATGTCGCTCGACCTCGGGGGGCGACAGGGCGCGGCCACGGCGGCCGGCCTCATCGATGCGGTGGGCTACGCGGGTAGCACCGGCGCGCTGTGGCTGACCGGCCGGCTGGCCGAGCGCCAGGGCTGGGGCGCGGCCTTTCTGGCGCTGGCCGGGCTGGCGGCGGCCACGGCCGTGGCCGCCCTGGTCTTCTACTACACGCAGGAGCGACGGCCCCGCCAAGCGGCTGCGCGTGAGGCGCTGGCAGCCGTGCCGGCTGTTAACTTATAAGAAAAATCAGGCCACAATTAGGTAACGATTTGATGACTAACCGGCGACACTGGCCGGAATGGCCAGCCGGAACTTTGCCTCTATAAAACAGGACTTTTCGGGGTAGCTGGCCGACTGGCTCTTTACTAAAAACCGGCTGTTGGCGAGCAGTCCGATGCGGGCCGATGGCGCTCGCGCCTTGCTTTTGCGCTTCTTCCTCTCTGGCCGGCTGGTGGCTCCCCAGCCGGCTGCCTAGGGTGCGGGCGGCTCGCGCCGAGCAGTTTGGTTTTTCAATATTCTTGGTTTATGGATAGCGTTACGAAGCTGGTAATCAGCCCGCAGCAGGCGGTGGCGCAGGTATTTGACCTCTACAAAACGCGCGGCGGGGCCGACTACATCGGCGAGCCGGTGTCGCAGCTGGAGCATATGTGGCAGGCCGCCGCGCTGGCCGAGGCCGCTGGGGCCGACGACGAGGTAGTGCTGGCCGCCTTCTTCCACGACCTGGGCCACCTCTGCGCCCCCGACCTGGCCGCCGAGTCGATGGCCGGCTTCGGGGCCGTAAACCACGAAAAGCTGGGGGCCGACTACCTGCGGGCGCGGGGCTTTTCGGCGCGGGTAGCCCGGCTGGTCGAAAGCCACGTGCAAGCCAAGCGCTACCTCACTTACCAGTACCCTAGCTACCTGCGGCAGCTGTCGGCGGCCAGCCTGGCCACGCTCACCTTCCAGGGCGGGCCGATGAGCGCGGCTGAGGCCGAAGCCTTCGAGCAAGACCCCGATGCCGACCTCATCCTGCAACTGCGGCGCTGGGACGAGCAGGCCAAGGAAGCCAACCAGCCAGTGGGCAGCCTGGCCCGCCTCAAGGAGCTGGCGCTGCGGCATTTGCAAGGCCAATCGGCGGACTAAAAACCCATCGCTGCCCGCAGCCGGGCGGCTTTTCGCGCATTTCTCACTTCCCCTCTTTTCTTTTTTATGCGGAGTATCTACAAGCAAGTTTCGGTGCTGGGGCTCGGGCTGGCGTTGGGGCTGGCCCCGCGCCTGGCGCTGGCCCAAAGCGCCCTCGGTGGCACCATTACCGACGATAAAAAGCAGCCGCTGCCCGGCGCGAGCGTGGTGATAAAAGGCACCAGCAAGGGCACGACTACCGACGCCAACGGGCACTTCTCGCTGCCCACGCAGCCCGGCGATGTGCTGGTTATCAGCTCGCTGGGCACGGTGGCGCAGGAAGTGACGGTGGGAAGCCAAAGCAACCTGACCGTGGCGTTGGCCGCCGACAATAAGCAGCTCGACGAGGTGGTAGTAACCGCGCTAGGCGTTAAAAAGGAGGTGCGCAAAATCGGCTACGCGGTGCAGGAGCTCAACGGCGAGGACATCGTGAAGGCCCGCGACCCCAACCCCATCACCGGCCTCACGGGTAAGATTGCCGGGCTGTCGGTGGGCCCGTCGGCCGAGCTGCTGCGCGCGCCCAACGTGCTGCTGCGCGGCAACGCGGTGGGCTTGTACGTGGTCGATGGCTTCCCGATTGACACTGATACCTGGAACATCAGCCCCGACGACATCGAAACCTACACTGTGCTGAAAGGGCCGGCCGCTGCCGCCCTCTACGGCAACCGGGCGCAGTACGGGGCCATTCTCATCACCACCAAAAAGGGCAACCGCAACAAGAAGGGCTTCACGGTGGAGCTCAACAGCAGCAACGTCATTCAATCGGGCTTCCTGGCGTTTCCGCGCTTGCAGGACTCGTATGGGCCGGGCGAGAACACGCAGTACCAGTTCGTGAATGGCAAGGGCGGCGCGCCGGGCGGCGTGGATGGCGACTACGACGTGTGGGGGCCGTATTTCGCGGGCCAGCTCATTCCGCAGTACGACTCGCCCATCGTGAACGGCGTGCGCCAGGGCACGCCCTGGGTGGCGCGGGGCAAAGACAACTTGCGCAACTTCCTACGCTCAGGGTTTCAAACCAATAACAACATCGCGCTGAGCGCCAGCGGCGACACGTACACCACGCGCTTTTCGGTGTCGCAGCAAAAGCAGAACAGCATTGTGCCCAATACGGGGCTCAACATCGTCAATTTTAATTTGTACGGCGGCTTCAACCCGAGCCCGCGCGTGAAGATTGAAGCCAACGTGAACTTCAACCGGCAGTTTACCGACAACTTCCCCGACGTGGACTACGGCCCCAACAGCCTGCTCTACAACGTGGGCATCTGGACGGGGGCCGACTGGGACGTGAACGCGCCCGACATCCGGGGCATCTGGCAGCCGGGGCAGGTGGGCACGCAGTCGGTGTTTGCCGAGTACCAGCGCTACCACAACCCCTGGCTGGTGGTAGAAAAATGGAAGCGCGGCCACTACAAAAACGACACCTATGCCTACCTCACCGGCAGCTTCAAGGTCGACGACCACTTGAGCGCCACGCTGCGCACCCAAATCAGCACCTACGGCCTGCTGCGCACCGAGCAAATGCCGTTTTCGGCGCACCCCTACGGCCGCGAGGGCAACCTGGGCGACTACCGCGAAGACCGCCGCAACCTGTTCGACAACAACGCGGAGGGCTTTTTGAGCTACAACTACGACCTGGGCGGCGCGCAGAAATTCTTCAACCTGAGCGGCCTGGTGGGCGGCAACGTCCGCAACTTTACCTACAACTCGAACTGGACCTCGACCGACTACCTCACTGTGCCCGAGGTGTATTCCTTCAGCAATTCGCTGAACCCGGTGCAGAGCACCAGCTTCAGCTCGCAGATGCGGGTACTGAGCGCCTACTACTCGCTCGATTTGAGCCTAGGCAAGTACGCCACGCTGTCGAGCACGGGGCGCGTAGACCGCACCTCGGCGCTGCAAACGCCCACCAGCTTTTACTACCCCAGCGTATCGCTGGCCACGGCGGTGTCCGATTACATGAAGCTGCCAGCGGCGATTTCCTTTTTGAAGCTGCGGGCGTCCTACGCCAACATCCGGGGCGGCGGCACGGCCAATACCGTGGGGCCGGCCCCGTTCAACTCCATCACCGTATTCGGGGGCAGCACGGGCAACTCACTTTACACCAATCCGCTGGGCTACGGCAACGTGTACGAATCGCCCTACAACGGGCCCGACTACTCGCTGCAATCGTTTTACACCACCAGCAAGCCTTACAACAACCAAACGGCGGGCTACGGCACCAACAACCTGTTCACGCCCGGCTTGCAGCCGTTTACCCGCGTGAACTACGAGCAGGGGCTGGACATCAAGTTTCTGCAAAACCGCCTGGGTTTGAGCGCTACTGCTTTCCAGTACCTCGATGGGCCGGCCATTCTGGCCAACCCGGTTTCGACCGCCACGGGCTACACTACGCAGTACATCAACGCCCTGAAAACCAAAAACGTGGGCTACGAGGTGAGCCTGACTGGTGCGCCGGTGCAAAATGCCAACGGCTTCGGCTGGGACGTGCTCGTGAACTACTCGACCTTTAAGCGCACGTACTCGGAGCTGCCCACCGGCCAGCAGTACTACAATACCTTCTTTCAGGTCGGCGACCGCACCGATAAGTTTTACGGCACGGCCTTCGTGCGCACGCCCGACGGGCAGATTGTGAACGACGCGGGCGGCAAGCCCTTGGCTAACCCCGTGGCGCAGTACCTGGGCGATTTGAACAACAAGTTTAACTGGAGCATTTACAACAAGTTCCACTACAAGTCGCTGGCGCTGGCCTTCCAGTTTGACGGCGCGGTGGGCGGCGTGACCACCGACTACATGTTCCGCCAGACCATGCGCGGCGGGCGCAACATCCTCACCGCCGAAGGTGCCCTCGGCGATGCCCGCTACCAGGACTGGTCGAACTACGGCAAAGCCGGCTACACTGGCACCTACGTGGGCGAGGGCGTGCAGGTGGCCAACGGGGCCAGCATCAACTACGACTCGCAGACCGGGGCTATCCTCAACGGCGACGCCCTGCGCTTCAGCCCCAACACGACCAAAGCCTTTGTGCAGGACTACGTGAGCCGCTACTACGGCGTGGCCGAGGCCAGCCTGATGAGTAAGACCTTCGCCAAGCTGCGCGAAGTAACCGTGACCTACGAGCTGCCGCGCACGCTGCTCGCGGGCGGCTTCATCCAGAAGGTATCGGTATCGCTCATCGGCCGCAACCTGCTGTATTTCTACGGCGACAAGCGCTTCCGCGACGTGGACATCGACCAGTACAACGGGGCCATCTCGCAGACGGGCTTGCAGTCGCCCACGGTGCGCAGCTACGGGCTGAATCTGAACGCTACTTTTTAATCTGAGCGCCCGTAGCGCCTCACCCCCCGGCCCCCTCTCCGAAAAGGAGAGGGGGAGCCGAACGAGTTGAGAGTTCTGAGTTAAGAGTTTTGAGTTGATAGAACGGCTA
>NZ_DASTEP010000002.1:0-6878 GCF_035709525.1 Hymenobacter sp.
TGAAGCATCTCTACCGCACCGTCAGGATACCTTTCCAACGGTGCGGTAGAGATGCTTCACTGCGTTCAGCATGACGAACGTGAATAAGCAAGGGCCAAAAAGACGCCCTAAATCGCCGTGTTCGGGTCGAACTGTTCGAGGTAGTCGGCCACCTTGCGCACGAACATGCCGCCGAGCGAGCCATCGACCACGCGGTGGTCGTAGCTGTGGCTGAGGAACATAAAGTGGCGCACGCCGATGAGGTCGCCCTGCGGCGTCTCAATCACGGCCGGTTTTTTCTTGATGGCGCCCACGGCCATGATGGCCACCTGCGGCTGCATGATGATGGGCGTGCCCATGACGTTGCCAAACGAGCCCACGTTGCTGAGCGTGTAGGTGCCGCCTTCGAGGTCAGCGGGCGTGAGCTTGTTCTGGCGGGCGCGGTTGGCGAGGTCGTTTACCTTCTTGGTCAGGCCGTTGAGGTTGAGCTGGTCGGCGTTGTGAATGACCGGCACGATGAGGTTGCCCGAGGGCAGGGCCACGGCCACGCCCACGTTCACGTCGCGCTTCTTGATGATGTAGTCGCCATCAATCGACACGTTAATGAGTGGATAGTCCTGGATGGCGCGGGCCACGGCCCACACGAAGAGCGGCGTGAAGGTCAGGTTCTCGCCGGTGCGCTTCTTGTAGGCGTCCTTGTGCTTGTTGCGCCAGTTCACCAGCTCGGTCACGTCGGCCTCCACGAAGCTCGTGACGTGCGGCGAAATGCGCTTGGAATCAACCATGCGCTGCGCAATCATCTTACGCATGCGGTCCATCTCAATCAGCTCCTGGTTGCCCGATACCGAGGGGGCGGGCTTGCTAGCGGGCGTAGCAGCCGGGGCTTTGGGTGGCTCGGGCTTGGTAGCCGCCTGGCCATTGGTGCTGGGCGCGGGGGCCGGCGCTGCCTGCGGCTCGGGGGCTTTGGCCGGGGCGGCCGCCGGGGCGGCGGGTGCAGCAGCGGTAACCGGGGCCGCGCTTGGCGCGGGAGCCGGGGCCGCCGTGGGCACCAGCGGCTGCTTGCCGCCAGCCACGTAGTCCAGAATGTCTTTTTTAGTGACGCGGCCTTCCTGGCCGGTGCCGGGCAGGCGCTCGAGGTCGCTCATGCTCACGCCTTCCTCACGGGCGATGCTGAGCACCAGCGGCGAGTAGAAGCGGCCGGCCAGCACGGGGTGCTCGTCGGCCGTAGCCGGGGCGGGGGCCACGGGCGCACCGGGGGCGGGCAGGTAGGGCACATCGGCCGGGCCGGGGGGCGCGGTGGGCAGCGGCGGAATATTGTCGGGGTCAGCCACGGGTGGGTTGGCGCTGGCTTCTTCGAGGTCGTTGTTTTCTTCGACCTGGGTAGGCGTGCCGCCCGCCGACGTTTCGATGCGGGCGATGGGCGCGCCCACGGCCACTACTTCGCCTTCCTGCACCAGTATCTCGGCCAGGGTGCCGGCGTAGAGGGCGGGTACTTCGGTATCTACTTTATCGGTAGCTACTTCCAGCACCGCTTCGTCTTGCTCAATGGCGTCGCCGACCTGTTTGAGCCATTTCAGCACGGTGCCTTCCATGATGGATTCGCCCATCTTGGGCATCGTCATTTCCACTAGGGCCATAGGGCAGGGGTTCTTTAGGGGGTAGGGGTGGGCGGGAGAGTTCGTGGCGCAAAGGTAGGCAGAAGCGAAAGCGCCCCCGCACTGCCCGGCCGTGCCGCGCGGTATACGCCGCCGGCCCCGTGCCCGGCTGCCGGCCCGGCCCCCAAAAAATACCTACTTATGGGTATTGCCGTGGCTGAGTAGAAGTGATTGCTTTGTAGTAGCTTCGACCCTGAAATAAGGCCTGTCCTTTCCGCAACCGCTCATTTTTCTTTTAGTTATGAAAGCAAACTCGTTACCTTCTGCCTCTCAGTTGCCCACCTGGCACAAATCTGCTACCGCCGCCCCCACCTGGGGCACGGTATCGCTGTCGCGGCAGCCCGTGCAGGCGCTGCCCCAGCCCGCGCCGGGCTACCACCTGCAAGTGCTGCTGCGCCTCTGGGCCAATCTATAGCCGCCGCCGGAAGCTGCTTTGGCGGCTTGTGGCCAGGGGCCGCTGCCTACATCAGGCCACAAAAAAAGCGTCTTCTGGTCACCAGAAGGCGCTTTTTCGGATGAAGAAGGGCAGCGCGAAGCGGGGCAAAAAGGCAAAAAAGACTTGCCTATTTGCCGCCCAGCAGCACCCCTACGTAGGCCTGAAACGTGGAGTGCCGGGCATTGCGAAACTCGTCGTTGCTGTAGCCGTTCCTGGCAAAATCGGTGAACGCGCCGTTGTAGCGCAAGCCCAGCAGCAAGCCGTTGTCGGCCTGAAAGCCCAGGCCGGCCGCGTAGCCCAGTTCGCTGCGCTTGATTTGGTCGAGGTTAGAGGAGCTGTAAGAAGTACCGCTGGTGATGTTGCCATTCACGTACTGCGTGCGGCTGTTGTTGAGGTTCAGCAAGTAGCTGTATTGCGGGCCCGCTTCAAAAAACAGGCCGCCCGTTTTGAGGCGCAGCAGCACGGGCACATCGAGGTAGTCGTAGCGCATGCTGCCGGTAGTGCGGTAGGTGTTGCCCAGCAGCGTCACCTGCTGGTCGGAATACTTAAAGCCCTTTTGCGAGTACAGGCCTTCTACCTGAATGGCCAGAAAATCGTCGGCCACCAGCCCCACGTTGAGCATGGCTCCGCCGTGAAAGCCGAAGCGATTTTTATACTGGTCTTGATTGGTGAGGTCGCCCGACAAGTTAGACAGATTGCCGCCGGCCTTCAGGCCAAAGCGCACCGCCTGCGCGTGGGCCGCCGGGGCCGCCGCCACGGCTACCAAAGCGGCCGCGGCCGCGCTAAGAAGTAGGTTTTTCATGGCCCGATATACGCGGCAGGCTCGGCGATGGATTCTGCGCGATGCAGAGAGCCGTATTGCGAATGGCGCAGTCTACGCTGCTACGCGGCTAAAACCGCCCCGTGGTGTGCGGGCGCGAGCCGGAGCCCGCCGGGTAGTGGGCCGGCCGCTTGGCCTTGCCGAGGTGCCGGGCGGTGGGGTTGCTGCGGTGCAAAAAGCCAAACAGGCCGTGGCGCTCGCGGCTGTGGTAGGGGTAGGTGGCGTACACGGGCACAAAATCGCCCTGCGCGGGGCGGCGGTGCCGAAAGCCCCAGCCGCGCCAGGTGGGGGCGGCGGGCTCGGCGTGGGCCACTACGGCGGCCGTAGCCAGCAAGCCCGATAGGCTGAAGACAAGAAGGGCGGTTCGCAACATAAGAGGGGAAAAGGGAAAATGGTGACTGGCTGGGCCAGCAGTAGCGCTTTGCTACGCACCCTTAACTCGGGCGGTGCGCCGTTTGGTACGTGGCAGTGGCAGTTAGTTAGCGGTTGGGCTGGTCAATGTCTACCAGCGAAAGCCGCCGTAGCTACTGCTGGTACGCAGGGCAGTGGCCAGCATGGCCCTCGCGGTAGCGGCGCTGATTTGCCTAAGAAGCTAGCTTTCAGTAAAAAGCTGGCTCAGATGCTGCGGCGAAGCTTACAAGGAATTCAATAGCCTTTTTGCCCTAGCCGATTGTCGAGCTTTTTGCTAAGTGTAACCCGGGTGGTGCCTTTCCAAGCAGACGCCTGTCCCAGTGGGAAAAATGTTTTTTGCTCATAGTCACTGTAACGTTCGGGTAATAAGCAAGTACCCCCTGCTCCGAACTACTTCACCGAATGATTCATGAGGATTCTTACTTTTGCTTGCTTTGTGCTGGCCTGTCAACTCATATGCACGCTACCGGCGTTTGCGCGGGAGGGGCATCCCGATTTTCGCCAGTTGGTCGATAGCTATGCCAAGCGGCGGGGTTTCAACGGGACGGTGCTTGTTGCCCGGGGCGGTAAGGTGCTCTTTCGCGGTTCCTATGGGCAGGCAAATGCTGAATGGGCCGTTCCGAACGGCCCCAATGACCGCTATCGGATTGGCTCGCTGAGCAAACCGCTTATCGCCACGCTGGTGCTGCAACTCGTTGAGCAGGGGCGCTTGATGCTGGACGGTACCCTCGGCTCCTACCTATCCGAGTTGTACGGCGGCACTGCTGCCGCGCCGGTAACGGTAGCGCAACTGCTCAGCCATACCTCGGGCCTGGCCGACTTGCCCGCTCGCTACGACGATGCCTGGTACCAGACCGCAGCCCGGCGCAGCTACGCGCCCCTGGACTTTGCCCGCGAGTGGATAAAGCCCAGCTTGCTCGAACAGCCCGGCAGCAAGTTTCGGTACAACAACAACGGGTTCTACTTGCTGGGCGTCATTATCGAGCGCGTTACCGGGCAGAAATTAGCCGATAACCTTCAGCAACGGCTGTTCGGCCCGGCTGGCATGAGCGCCAGCGGCCTGTTTTCGGAGCGGGATGTGCTGCCCAGGCTGGCGCTTGGCTATTCCCGCTCGCCCGTCGGCGTGCTGGAACATCCACTTACCGTTAATTCCAGCGTTTCTTTCTCAGCGGCTGGCATTTACAGCACGGCCGATGACCTTTTCCGGTTCGATTGTGCGCTGTACGGCTCCCGGCTGCTGCGTCCGGAAACGCGGGCCCTCATGCTGCAAGCGCACAGTGCCGCCTACGGTTTTGGTTGGAACGTGGGGCAGTGGACGCTACCCGATGGCCGCCGCCTGCCCGTGGCCTCGCATACCGGCAGCGTGCCCGGCTACCAAAGCTATTACCTGCGCTCCGAGCCGAACCAGGACTGCGTTATCATCCTCGACAACTTCTGGCAGGGAGCCTTAGTAGTGCAGATGGGCCAGGACTTGATGGAAGTGCTCAATGGCAAACCCATGCAACTCGCACTCCGCAGCTTAGACGAGTTGCTGACCCCCATCGCGTATCGCGAGGGCACCCAGGCCATGCTGGCCGCCTACCAGAGTCTCGCCACCCAGCGCCGCGAATACGACTTGAGCGAGAAAGCGTTCAACGCCTTAGGGTACAAATTCCTCCGCGCCAATCGCCTCGATGATGCCATTGCGGTCTTTGGCTGGGCGGTTCAGCTGTTTCCGCAGTCATCCAATACCCACGACAGTTTGGGCGAAGCCTATCGCAAAGCCGGCAAGCTCACCGAAGCCGCGCGCAGCTACGCTGCTGCGCTCGCCCTGGACCCCACCAGCACAAGCGCGAAGAAAGCGCTGGAGGAGTTGAAGGGTAGCGGTAACTCGGAATGATTACCTCAAGTTGCCGCACCGCTACGCGGCGCTACTCCGCAATTTAGGTTAGTTGACAAGGATTTGGTAAGCGCAATTCGTCCAGCTAAGAGCAAAAGCGAAATAATTTTTACAGGAAAATAACAGCGGATTCTAGCAAAGAGGCGGCGACAGATAATGAGCGGCTTAGTCCTAATTATTTTGCCGCTGTGCTTATAATAAGTTATTTATAATCAATAGATTGTTTTGAATAAGAAGAATTTGATGCGGACTGATAGCAGCTGGCATTTTTAGGGAAAACAGGTGGCAGCCGGGGGCGGTGGTGCTGGGGCTACCGCCGCCCGGCGCGCCGGGCGGCGGAACCTAATCAGCCTAAGCTGGGCTTTTACGCCGACAATTCACCAACGTTTCATCTCTCAGCCACCCCCTTATGATGAAGTCTATTTTGAGCCCCAAAGTAGTAGGATTGCACAAGGCCCTGGGCCTGGCCGCCGGCGCGGCGCTGCTGTTTTCGTGCGAGTCGAAAAGCAAAGAAGAAATTGCGCCGGCCGTGCCCGTGGCGGAGCTAAAGACCTTTTTGGCCACCTCTACCGGCGTGAAAGCCAGTGACATCGTGTACAACGAGGCGCAAAAAAGCTTCGTGCTCGAAGGCGACGTGCTGATTACGGCGGCCGATGCCCAGGAGCGCATGGCGGCCAGCACCGGCCGCGTTGCGCAGGGCGAGCAGTGGCGCTGGAACTACCTGGTGTCGAACACCTACGTCACCAACATCGATTACTTCATTAATGCCGACGTGCCCGCCGACTGGAAAACGGCCACCCGCGCCAGCATCACCAACTGGAACGCCGTGAACGGCACCAAGCTCTTCCTGCGCGAAGTAACCAGCAGCAGCGCGGCCGACGTGGTAGTGAACCTAGGCTATGCCGATGAAAACTGGATTGCCCGTGCCTACCTGCCTTATTCCAACGGCCGCCCCGGCAACACAGTGACCATCAACACCAAATACAACTACTTGAGCGCAAGCTATAAGGAGTTTACCATGACCCACGAGATGGGCCACATCCACGGCCTCACCCACACCAACCAGACGCAGGGCGTCTTCATCACCGGCACGCCCACCAGCGACCCCAACTCGGTGATGAACGCGACGGTGCTGCCGTGGCAGGGCTTCACGGCCGGCGACATTACGGCCGTGCAGACTATCTACCCGCAGTAGCGAAGTATATTAAGTGACTTTATCTAAGAAGGCCGGCTTCTCCATGCGAGAGGCCGGCCTTTATTATGAGGTAAACTGATGCGTGTTGCGCCGCGCTAAATCCACGATAGTATAAGAAGTAGTGGGGGCACGCTGTTATATAGAAAATGATACAAGCCATGACTAACAACGTAACAATCGACCTAGCAGGCATCAATAGTAAGGTTGCTATTCACCAAGCGTTTAAGCAGCACCTAGGGTTTCCTGATTGGTACGGCCCCAGCTGGGATGCGCTGTGGGACGCCATCATTGCGGTGGTGGAGATGCCGGATGAAGTAGTGCTGCGCAACTGGCAGGAGTATGCCGAGGCCTGCCCCAAGGATATGCAGATACTGCGGCAGATTATCGCCGACTACCACGAGGAGCGGCCGGCTAAGCGGCTGGTGCTGGGGTAGCCAGTGAGGGCGGCGAGCACGTAGCGCGAACTTTGTAGTTCGCGTTTTTACGCCGTTCGTACGCAAAAA
>NZ_DASTEP010000003.1:0-7249 GCF_035709525.1 Hymenobacter sp.
GGGGGAGCCGACCGTATGCGGACGTAAGTAGTCGTTGAGTGTTCGTTAGGCTCCCCCTCTCCTTTTCGGAGAGGGGGCCGGGGGGTGAGGCACCCGCGTCTGGGTCAGCCAGACAGAAAACCTAGCCAGCCGTGATACTCCGTTGCGTGACCTCCGAATTAATCACCCGCCACAAACCCGTGGGGTTTTCGTCGCGCAGGGCCGGGGGCAGCAGGGCCGCCGGGGCATCCTGGAAGGTGACGGGCCGGGCAAAGCGCTTGATGGCGTAGGTGCCCACCGAGGTGCTGCGGGCATCGGTGGTGGCCGGGAACGGCCCGCCGTGGGTCATGGCCGGGCTCACTTCTACGCCCGTAGGTACGCCGCCGAACAGCAGCCGGCCGCACTTTTCGCGCAGGGCCTCGGCCAGCGGGGCGGCGTGCGCCAACTCGGCAGCCGTGCCCCACAGCGTGCAGGTGAGCTGCCCATGCAGCGCCTCGATGGCGGCTTGCAGTTCGGCTTCGCTCTGGTAGGTGACTACCAGTGTAAAGGGACCAAATACTTCCTGTTGCAACTCGGCATCTTGCAGCCACTCGGCGGCGGTAGTGCGGGCCAGGCCGGGGCCACCCTCCAACTCGTGCGGAGCGGGCTGCACCAGCGGCTGCACGGCGGAGTGCTGCGCTACCTTAGTCAGGTTACGATAGTAATTATCGGCCAAGCCGGCATTCAGCATCGCAGCGGGCGCAGCGGCTTGCAGCGCGGCTTCCAGCTCACTGATAAAAGTGGCCATAGCCTCGCCCTCGGGCACGAACATCAGGCCGGGGTTGGTACAAAACTGCCCCACGCCCAGCAATACCGATTGGGCCGCCTGCTTAGCCAGCGCGGCCGGCTCGGTTTTCAGGCGCTCGGGCAGCATGACGATGGGGTTGACGCTGCCCATCTCGGCATACACCGGAATGGGCACCGCCCGCCGCGCCGCCAAGTCGAACAAGGCCTTGCCGCCGCCAAACGAGCCCGTGAAGGCTACTGCCTTTGCAGCCGGGTGCTGCACCAGCTCGGCGCCCACTGCCTGCCCGCCTTCCACGTGCTGAAACACGCCGGCCGGCAGGCCGCACTGCGCCGCTACCTGAGCAATGGCGCTGGCTACCAGCGCCGAAGTGCGCGGGTGGCCAGGGTGAGCCTTGTAGACAACCGGGCAGCCGGCGGCCAGTGCCGAAGCCGTGTCGCCGCCCGCCGTGGAGAAAGCCAGCGGGAAATTGCTGGCCCCGAACACCACTACCGGCCCAATGGGCAGCAGCAAGCGGCGCAAGTCGGGCCGGGGCAGGGGCTGGCGTTCGGGCAGCGCCGTGTCGATAGTCGCCTCGGCCCAGTAGCCATCGGCTACCAGGTCGGCAAACTGGCGCAGCTGGCCCACCGTGCGGCCCCGCTCGCCGGTGAGGCGGGCCAGGGGCAGGTGGCTTTCGGCGCTGGCCGTTTGCAGCAGCTCGTCGCCCAGGTTTTCAATGGCCGTGGCGATGGCCCGAAGGAAACCAGCCCGGACGTCGCCCGGGCTGGTTTTGTAGGTAGCAAAGGCGGCCGTAGCCGCCGCAAAAACGTCGTTACTCGGCATGAACAGCGGCAGTAGCGGGCTCGGTGGCAAACGTGGGCAGCGTGGGGCGGGTGGCAATACCGTGCTCGATGATAGCCGTGATGCGCTCACGCTCTTCGCCCACCAAGGTCAGGCGCGGGGCGCGCACGTACTCGGTGCCGATGCCAGCCAGCTGCTCGGCCAGCTTGATGTACTGCACCAGCTTGGGGTGAATGTCGAGCTCCAGCAAGGGCAAAAACCAGCGGTAGATGGCGCGGGCCTCCTCAATACGGCCGGCTTTGGCCAGGCGGAAAATGGCCACCGTCTCGGCGGGGAAGGCGCACACCAGGCCGGCCACCCAGCCGTGCGCGCCCATCAGCAGGGCTTCGAGGGCCAGCGTATCAACGCCGCCCAGGATGTGCAGGCGGTCGCCGTAGCGGGTCACCATGCGCGTCACGTTCGAGATGTCGCGGGTCGATTCCTTCACCGCCTCAATGTTAGGGCAGGTGTCGAGCAGCTCGTCAAACATCTCCAACGTAACCAGCGTCTTATAGTCGACCGGGTTGTTGTAAATCATGATGGGCAGCGGGGTGCTCTGGGCCACGGCCGTGAAGTAGGCCACCGTTTCGCGGTGGTCGGTGGGGTAGCGCATGGCAGGCAGCAGCATCAGGCCAGCCGCGCCGATTTCCTGGGCTTCCTGGGCGCGCTGCACCGCCTCGCGGGTCGAGCCCTCGGCGATGTTGAGCACCACGGGCACCCGGCCCGCTACGTACTCGATGGTGCGGCGCGTGAGGTCTTGCTTTTCGGCGGTGCTCAGCACACTCGACTCGCCCAGGGTGCCGCCCAGGATGATACCATCGACGCCGGCCGCCAGCTGGGCGTCCACGTTTAGGAAGAAGGTGTCGAAATCCAGGCTGCCATCCTGGTGAAATTTGGTCGTGAGGGCAGGAAATACGCCGTTCCAGTTAATCATGGGGAGAAATGCTTTTCAGGCAAAAGTATTGGGCCGGTTCAGCGAAAACTCCCACCGGATTAGTGAGAACTAATACTAAATTGATGTTTGCTGGCGGCAGGGCGTGACACTTGCTTAATATAGTACCGTTATGCAGGTGTTTTCTAGCCGGAGTTTCCAAGCGTCGCCAGGGTTTTATCAAAGCTCGCCCAAGCGCCGCCCACTTTGCCGCCCCCACAGCGGATGCTTCGCCTGCCCCACCACCTGCGAGCTATAAATGCCGTGGTGCCCCGAAAACAGATACGCCACCACGCAGGTCAGCCCCAGGTACACGCCCGCGTGCGTGCCAAATAGCTCCAGCCCCATCAGCAAACAGGCCAGCGGCGTATTGGCCGCGCCCGCAAACACGCCCACGAAGCCCATGCCCGCCAGCAAGGCCACCGGCAGCGGCAGCACGCCCGCCAGCGCCGAGCCCAGCGCCGCCCCAATAAAAAATAGCGGCGTGACCTCACCGCCCTTGAAGCCCGCGCCCAGCGTGAGGGCCGTGAGCAAGAGCTTCAGTGCAAAATCCTGCCCGCCCAACTGGTGTTGAAAGGCTTCCACAATCACCGGCACGCCCAGCCCCGCGTAGCGCATGGTGCCCAGCCCCCACATGGCCAGCGCCACCAGCGCGCCGCCCACCACCGGCCGCAGCGGCGCGTAGCCGATGCGCTTGAATACGCCTGTAAACCAGTGCGTGAGCCCGGCAAACGCCCGCGCCGCCAGCCCAAACAGCGCCCCCGCCAGCAGCGTAGCGCCCAGCCCCGCCGCCGTGAGCGGCAGCGCCGCCAGCGCGGGGTAGGGCGTGTGCCCCACGCCCCAGGCGCGCGTGACGACATCGGCCACCACGGCCGCCAGAAAGCTGGGTAAAATGGCCTCGTAGCGCACCGAGCCCAGCAAAAACACTTCGAGCCCGAACACCGCGCCCGCCAGCGGCGTGCCAAACACCGACGCAAACCCCGCGCTCATGCCCGCGATGAGCAGCAGCCGGCGCTCGCGCCGGGGCAGCCAGCGGGCGAGCTGGTCGGCCAGCGCGCCGCCCATCTGCACGGCGGTGCCCTCGCGCCCGGCCGAGCCACCGAGCAGGTGCGTGAGCAGCGTGCCGCCCAGCACCAGCGGCACCAATCGCAGCGGAATAGTTTGGCTTGGCGCGTGTATCTCGTCCAGAATGAGGTTGTTGCCTTTCACTACGCGGTTGCCCAGGTAGTGGTAGGCCAAGCCCACCAGCAGGCCGCCCGCAGGCAGTAGCGCCAGCGCCCAGGGGTGGGCTTCGCGCCAGGCAGTCACCCCCTCCAGCGCCACCAGAAAGCCCGCCGAGGCCGTGCCGGCCAGCGCGCCTACCAGGCTGGCCAGCAGCAGCCAGCGCGCGGCGAATGTTGTGGTAGGAGCCAGCGCCCGTCGGCGCATCGAGAAGAAGGGAATAAAAACAGCCACGATGCGAAGTAACGCGCTGGGGTATTTTGCGGCGCACAAAAAAGACCCGGCTGGC
Organism: Hymenobacter sp.; assembly: GCF_035709525.1. Classification (GTDB taxonomy): domain Bacteria; phylum Bacteroidota; class Bacteroidia; order Cytophagales; family Hymenobacteraceae; genus Hymenobacter. The sequence goes on from NZ_DASTEP010000003.1 coordinate 4,024, forward strand.
GGGCCGGGTCTCTTCCAAAAAGGTGAATGTGAAAGGTAGTCAGATAATGTGCCGGCTAATTGCCCGGCTGGTATAAAAGGACTTTCTACCGAAGGAAACGCTATCTAAGGAAGGCAAATAAGAGAGCTACTTATTGCGGTTAGTTAAAGGTGCTGGTTTAGCGGTCGCCGGCTTTTACGAAGCGGGCGGAGAGGCCCGTGCTGGCATCGCGCAGGAAATACACGCCGCCCGGCAGGCCGCTCACATCGAGCTGCTGCTGCTGGCTGGCCACTATGTCAGCCGCCTGCACCTGCTTGCCCTGCTGGTCGAGAATGCGGAGGTGCGCGCCGGCCGGGCCGCTTACGTGCAGGGTGTGGGTGGCGAGGGTGGGGTAGGCGGTGAGGCCAGCCAGCAGCCCGGCTTCTAGCGCTACCACGGGGCTAAAGATTTCAGTGCCAGTGAGGTCTACCTGGCGCAGGCGGTAGTAGTGCCGGCCGGCTGCGGCAGTGGCATCGGCAAACTGATAAATGTGCTGCTGGGTGCTAGCGCCCGCGCATTTTACTTGGCCCAGCGAGCTAAACCCATCGGCCAGACTTTCGGCGCGCTGCACCTCGAAGTAGTCGGCGTTGCGCTCCGAGGCTGTTTCCCAGCTCAGGGCTACGCCGGTTTCGGTGGCTTTGCCCCGGAAGGCGGTCAGCTGCACCGGCAGCGGGGCCACCGTGGCGAAGACGGCCGACACATCCACCGAGTAGCTGGTGTTGAGCAGCGTCGTGGCAGTCAACTCAATCTGGTCGAAGGCTTGGGTAGCCATAAACTTAACCTGCTGTTGGCCAGGGTCGCTGGGGTCTAAGGTTACCTGGATGAGCGGCGAGGTGCTCATGGCCATCGACTGCATCGGATTGTCGGGGTTCTGAGCCGAGGTAGAGTACGTGCGCAGGCTCATCCCGCCCAGCACCGTGGCCAGCGAAGCGCTGGGCTTGATAACCAGGATGCCCTGCTGGCCGGGCTGCACGGGTTTAGGGAAAGTAACGCGCAGAGTAGCAGTGCCTAATACCGTCGGGGCCACCGTGGCCGAGGTAGAAATCAAATCGTCTACCGCCAGCTCGGGAGCAGTAGTGCGTACCGTGCGGTTGGTTTGGTAGCTGCGGGCTTGTATCTGGCTTTGGGCCATGCCCGAGCTAGCTGCCATGCCAACGAAAAGCAGGCTGAAAAAAAGGCGACGGAGGGCAAGAGTAGAATTGTACATAATAGAGGAGTGCGATAAGCGACACCTCCACTGTGCAAACCCATTGCCAAGCTTTGTTTTGTTATAAAGATGCTACTGCCTAGCGGCAAAGTTTTATAAACAGCTTAAAAGCAGGCTGAATTTAAGCTCCGCTGTCCCAGGTTGGGACGAACAGTATTTATTTGAGAAGCTTATTTTGAGACGAAGCGCTGGTTTTCCTGTCTCGATGACCCACCTTCTTGTGCGAATGCCCGAAACCGGCGCAGCCGCAACGAATTTGCCAGCACCGAGACCGAACTCAGGGCCATAGCCCCGGCGGCCAGCATCGGCGATAGCAGCCAGCCCGTAGCCGGATACAAGATGCCGGCCGCAACTGGGATGCCTATAATATTATAGATGAAAGCAAAAAATAGGTTTTGCCGAATGGTTTTTATCGTCTGCCGCGAAAGGGCAAGGGCCGTTACTACCCCCTGCAGGTCGGCCCGCATCAGGGTGATGGGCGCAGCAGCCAGGGCCACATCGGTGCCCGTGCCCATAGCCAGGCCTACGTCGGCCAGGGCCAGGGCGGGGGCGTCGTTTACGCCGTCACCCACCACGGCTACGGTGCGGCCTTGGGCGCGTAGTTCTTGCACTTTGACGGCTTTGTCTTGTGGTAAAGCCTGGGCAAAATACTGGTCGATGCCCGCCTGCCGGGCCACGGCTTGCGCAGTCTGCACGTTGTCGCCGGTTAGCATTATAACAGTAAGGCCTTGCAATTTTAAACTGCGTACGGCGGCAGCCGAAGTAGGACGTATCTCATCGGCTAGCCCCAGCACGGCCACTGCTTGGCCCGCCACGGCCGCATAAAGTACCGTGCGGGCCTGCGCTAGCAGCCCGGCTGCCGCGTGCTGCGCCTCGGTGGGTAATGCTACGCCAGCCTCGCGCAGCAGGCGCTCATTGCCGATGAGCACGGCGTGGCCCTGTACGGTGGCCGCCGCGCCCTGCCCCGGCACCGCCCAAAAATCGGTAGCCACCAAAACGGGGGCCTGCTGGCTTTCGGCATAGCGCGCCACGGCGGCAGCCAGTGGATGCTCGCTTTGGCGCTCCACGGCCGCTAGTAGCGGCAGCAGCTCGGCCGCCGCGTGGCTGGGTAAGGCAATGAAGTCGGTGAGGGCTGGCATGCCCTGGGTGATGGTGCCGGTTTTATCAAGTAGCACGGTATCAACCTTGTGGGCCTTCTCCAGCGCCTCGGCATTGCGAATCAGGATGCCGTACTCGGCCCCCTTGCCGGTGCCCACCATAATGGCTGTAGGCGTGGCCAGCCCCAGCGCGCAGGGGCAGGCGATAATCAGCACCGACACAAACGATGTGAGCGCCAGCGGCAGCCGCGAGCTGGCCGGCCCCAGCACCAGCCAGCCGGCTAAGGTCAACAGTGCCAGCCCAATAACTACTGGCACGAACACGCTGCTCACCCGGTCGGCGAGCTGCTGAATGGGCGCGCGGCTGCCCTGCGCGTCGCTCACGAGCTGCACTATCTGGGCCAGCACGGTGTCGCGCCCTACCTTGGTCACGCGAAAGCGGAAGGCCCCGGTTTTATTAATCGTGGCCCCAAAAACGGCCGCGCCCACGGTTTTTTCCACCGGCAGGCTTTCGCCGGTGAGCATACTTTCGTCGAGCATCGAAGCGCCTTCGACTAGCTCGCCATCGGTGGCCACCTTCTCGCCGGGGCGCACGGCCACGAGGTCGCCGGGGCGCAGGTCGGCCACGGGCACGTCTTCTTCGCGGCTGTTGGGTAGTACCAGGCGGGCAGTTTTAGCTTGCAGACCTAGCAGGTTCTTAAGGGCGGCCGAGGTTTGTTGCTTGGCGCGGGCTTCCAATACTTTACCCAGCAAAATGAGGGCGATAATGGTAGCCGTGGTATCGTAGTACACGGCCGGCGCGATGCCGTGTTGGCGCAGCCAGCCGGGTGCCAGCGTGGCCGCCAAACTGAAGGCAAACGCCGCGCCCGTGCCCACGGCCACCAGCGTATCCATGCTGGCCGTG
>NZ_DASTEP010000004.1:0-4429 GCF_035709525.1 Hymenobacter sp.
CGGAGTCGAAGCATCTCTACCGCTTCGTTGCTAGCGATAGAGGTTAGTTCTCCGGCAGAGATGCTTCGGCTCCGCTGCGCTGCGCTCAGCATGACAGTTACTTTTCTTTCCTAATTTCTCCCCCATGACCTTCGACCCCAACCAACTCAACGAGCTCATACGCACCCGCCGCAGCGTGTTCGTGGCGCAGTTCGAGCCCGGCAAAATCATCCCGGACGCCATCATCTGGCAGCTGCTCGAAAACGCCAACTGGGCGCCCAGCCACAAGCGCACCGAGTCGTGGCGCTTCACCGTGTTCACGGGCGCGGGCCTGCAAAAGCTGGCCGATTTTCAGGCCGAGCTTTACAAGCAAACGGCCGGCCCCAAATTCAGCGAAGGCAAGTACGAGAAGCTGCGCGACTCGCCAGGCCAGTGTTCGCACGTCGTCGCCATCGGCATGAAACGGGTAGACCCCGGCCTGCCCGAAATCGAGGAAATCGAAGCCGTGGCCTGCGCCGTGCAAAACCTGGCGCTCTCGGCCCACGCCTACGGCCTGGGCGGCTTCTGGAGCAGCGGCGGCATCACCTACACCGAAGAAGCCAAGGCATTTTTCGGCCTCGGGCCGGAGGATAAGCTCCTGGGCTTTTTCAACCTGGGCTACCCCAAAGCGACCGTGCCCGACGGCAAGCGCGGCCCGGTAGCCGAGAAAGTACGCTGGGTAGCGTAGCGCGGACTTTCAGTCCGCGAGTTGGTGCGCCTGCCACTCGCGGACTGAAAGTCCGCGCTACTTTCGCCTTATGCTTAACCTGCTCGGCGTCCACCACATCGCCATCATTTGCACCGACTACGCCCGCTCGAAGGCTTTTTACACCGAGGTGCTGGGTTTGGAAATCATCCGCGAGGTGTACCGCGCCGAGCGAACGTCCTACAAGCTCGATTTGGCTTTATGCGGGCAGTACATCATCGAGCTTTTTTCTTTCCCGAGCCCGCCGCCCCGCGCCAGCCGGCCCGAGGCAGCGGGCCTGCGCCATTTGGCCTTTGCAGTAGCTGATATAGAGGCTACTATCCGGCATTTGGCCGCGCACGACGTAGCTTGCGAGCCGGTGCGAGTAGACGAGTTGACGGGCCGGCAATTCACCTTTTTTGCGGACCCCGACGGGCTGCCGCTGGAGCTATACGAAAGCTAGCATATGCTGAAAAAATACGCCTGTTTACTGGGCGCTGTGCTGGCCCTGGCCGGCTGCGCCGGCACCCGTCCTACCCACCTGCGCGTAGCCTCAGGCTATTGCGACCCGCCCCTGCCCCTGCGCTACGACCCGGCCTTTGCCCCCAAGCCTGAGCTGAATAAAGCCCTTACGCCCGCGCTACTGGCCCGCTACCCGCGCCGCAACCTGCTCGCGGCCAATGCGGCGGGCATCCTGCCGCAGCTGCAAAGCCTGCTGGCCCTCGAAGCCGCCGCCCGCCAGCAGCCCGGCCCGGCCGCCGAGCTGGCCGTGCTGCGCCAGCGCCAGGCCATTGCGGCGCAAGTGGCGCTGGTGAGCAGCACCGTGGCCAGCGTGGCCGCCGAGCTCGACTGCGAAGGCGAGCGCGCCGACCAGGTGGCCGGCTACCTCGGCGAGCAGGACGACCGCCGCACCCAGCGCCTCAACGTGCTGAGCATCGGCGTCGGGGCGGCCAGCGGCGTGGGCACTACGGTCATCGAAAACAAGTCGGGGCAGTACGCCTTTGGCATCGGGGGCGGGCTGCTGGCGGCGGGCCTGGGCTTGCTCACGCTGCGCGAGCACGGGCACACGGCCGAGTTTAAACACCCCCGCAACCTGCTGGCCGACGTGTGGAATGAAAAGCCAACCTCCGACGTGTTTCCACCCAGCATCTGGTACATGCTCACCGAGCCCGCCTTCAGCAACAGCGGCCAAACCAGCCTGGCCCACAACACCCGCCAGCGCTGGGAGCACTACGGCCAGCTCGCCCGGCCCGAGTCGAAGCAGGGCAAAGAGCTGGCGGCGCTACTCTTCGGCGAGGGCGGCGAGTACTCGGCCGACGAGCTCCAGGTGCGGGCCAACATGCTCAACGAGCTGCAATCGGCCGTGCGCCTGCTCAACCAGGAGCTGCAAGGGCTGCAATTGGTGCTGAATGAGAAGTAGGAGATAATTAGAGGCAACGACAAGAAACGCCCGTCATGCTGAGCGGAGCGCAGCGGAGTCGAAGCATCTCTACCGGTAAACAAACTCTTGACGCTTAACAAGGAGGCGATAGAGATGCTTCGACTCCGCTGCGCTCCGCTCAGCATGACGGGCGTTCGTCAAGCTTACTTCTACAAGCTCAAACTACCTCTTACCGCCCATGCTGCTCACCGCTTTCCTGCAAGACCTGCTCACCACCGGCAGCATCACCTTATCGAGCCAGCCGGCCTCATTCGAGGCGGCCGACCTGGCAGCCGCCGAAAGCCTACTGCAAGACTACCACGCCGAGGACTGCCTGAACCTGCCCTACACCGCGCCGGCTTTCGAGGCCGCAGCGGCGCTTTGGGCGGTGCAATACCTGTACCACGCCGCCGTGCTGGCCGTGGTGCGCGAGCTGGATGAGGCCGCCATTGCCACATACTTGCCCGAATACAAAGGCGAGCCCACCCCGGCTGCCCACTACTCGGCCGACCTCAGCCTGCGCTACCTGCCCGACTTGCTGCAACTGGCGCAGGGCCTGGCCCCGGCCGATGCGCTGGTGGCCCACCTGCGCCGCACAGCCGGGCAGTGGCCGCTGTCGTTTGTGGGGCACGAGCCGGCCGATGCCGATGCCGAGGCTATTTTGCTGGCCCATCCGGCCTTGCGGGGGGCGTACCTCGACCGCATTATCGCGGCGCACGACCGGGCGCGGGCCAGCCAGCCCCACCTGGCGCCGCTGGTGCAGGCCGCGCTGGGAGCCCACGGCGCGCAGCTGTGGCCCGATTTTCACCTGTTTACTTCTCCTGCCTGATGCCCCCCGACCTGAGCCAAGAGTGGCCCTTGGTAGCCAAGCTCAACGACGTAGCCCGCTACCTCAAAACCACGTTTGTGGGCAAAGACGATATTATCGACCTGCTGTGCTTGTGCCTGGTGGGGCGCGAAAACCTGTTTTTGCTCGGCCCACCCGGCACGGCCAAAAGCGCGCTGGTGCGGGCGCTGGGCCAGCGCCTGCACGGCCGCACGTTTGAGTATTTGCTCACGCGCTTCACCGAGCCCAACGAGCTGTTCGGGCCCTTCGACATCCGGCGGCTGCGCGAAGGCGAGCTGGTAACCAACACTGAGGGCATGCTGCCCGAGGCGCACCTGGTTTTTCTGGATGAGTTGCTGAATGCCAACAGCGCCATCCTCAACAGCCTGCTGATGGTGCTCAATGAGCGGGTATTTCGGCGGGGCCGCGAAAACCGCCCGCTACCTGCCCTGCTGATGGTAGGTGCCAGCAACCACCTGCCCGAGGAAGAAGCGTTGCAGGCGCTGTTCGACCGCTTTCTGGTGCGCGTGCACTGCGACTACGTGGCTCCCACCGCCCTGGCCGAGGTGCTGGAAGCCGGCTGGACGCTGGAGCGCCCCGCCGCCGACGCGGCCCCCGGCATCGGGGCCGAGGAGGTGCTTCGCCTGCAAGCCGCCGTGCCCCGCGTGGACGTGAGCGGCATCCGGCCGCAGTACACCGAACTCATCAGCAAGCTGCGCCTGGCCGGCCTGGCCGTGTCGGACCGCCGCGCCGTGAAGCTGCAACGGCTGCTGGCAGCCAGTGCCTTGCTGTGCCAGCGCACCACCGTCATCGCCTCCGATATGTGGGTGCTGCGCTACATCTGGGACACCGACGAGCAGCGCGAAATAATCGCCGGCATCGTCGATGCCGTGGTGCACGCCGACGAGCAGCCCGGCCAGCACCCGCGCGCGGCCGGCCACGACGCCCCCGACGCCGACGCCCTGCTGCGCGAAATCACCGACCTGGCCGCGCAGTGGGATGCCCCCGACGCCTCGCCCGCCCAGCGCACCGCCATCAAAGACCAGTTGCGCTACCTGCACGGCCGCACCCAGTGGCTCACCAACGAGGTGCAGCGCCAGTACGTGCAAGAGCCGCTCGACGCGCTGTGGCAGAAAGCGTTGGCAGCGCATTGAGTTGTTTTTCAGACATGAGACGTTAGACATGAGACATGAGAAAGGGAGTACAAATTTTCTTATGTCTAACGTCTCATGTCTAAGCTCTAACGTCTCGTATCTGACACCCATCACAATCATTCAGACAGTCTAATGGAGCGCCTCCTCGTGCTGGCCGCCGCCGACCGGCCCACCCTCGGGGCAGTGCGCCACCTGCCCGGCCTGCAAGCCGCCGAAGCGGCCGGCCAGCTCTGGCTGCGCGGCCTGCCCGCCACCGCCGAGCTGCCGCTCGCCGTGCGCGCCTTGCCCGCCGTGCAGGCGTATGCGCTCGATACGCAGGGCCGGCT
>NZ_DASTEP010000005.1:0-40094 GCF_035709525.1 Hymenobacter sp.
AAACCCGGCCGCCAAAAGCCCAGCCCCAGCACGGCGGGCGCTGGCTGATAAGCACTCTGCGCGCTAGTAGATGGCGACTTTATACGTGCTCACGCCCGTGCGCAGCGCCAGGTGCAGCGTGTAAATACCGGCCGGCAACTGCGCCACTGGCACCACCGCTTCGCCCGCGGCTGTGAGCTGAAACGGCTGCTCTAGCACCAGCTGGCCTATTGAATTGTAGAGCTGGAGTGGCCCCGCCGCCCCAACCGGCCGCAGCGCAGCGGGCACGGCTACCACAAACTGCCCGTGCGCCGGGTTGGGGTAAAGCTGCGCCTGGAGAGCTCCGGCCGGGGCGGTGGTGGCCAGCACCCGGCCCTCGTTGAAGCGCATATTCACCGATGTGCTGCTGCTGGTAGTTTGTGTGATGGCAAAATCCAGGTCGCCGTCGCTGTCTAAATCGCCCACAATCAGCTGCGAGGGAAAATTGCTGACATATTCACTGCGATTGCCCGAGAAGCTGCCCGCGCCATTATTTAGCCGTATGCTCACTTCGCTGGTGCCCTGGCTGATGACAAACAGGTCGAGGTCGGCATCGTGGTCCACGTCGCCAAAGGCTAGTGGCCCCACCGTTTGGCCCGCGGCAACGGCCTGGCTGGTGCGGGCGAAAGCGCCGCTGCCATTGTTGGCAAAAAGTGCCAGCCAGCCGTTGCCATTGCTGTCGTTGTAGCTCACGGCCACGTCTACGTCGCCGTCGCCGTCGATATTACCCAGGGCCAGGCCATCGGCCGTGCCGGGCACCACCAGCACCGGGCCGGCGCTGAGCAGGCCAGTGCCACTGTTTAAAAAGAGCTGAATGCCACTAGCAGCGCTGGCGGTTGCTACGTCCAGGTCGCCATCGCTGTCGATATCAGCCAGCGCTACCGTGTGGGGCATCGGGGCCGACGGGATGAGCGTGGGGGAAGAGAAAGTGCCGGAGCCGCTGTTAAAGGCCACGCCCACGCCCGTGCCCAGCGGGCTATTCTGGGCGGCCGTGAGCACTACGTCGAGGTCGCCGTCGGCATCCATGTCGGCCAGGGCAAAGCGGCTGCACGCAAACGGCAGGGTAGTGGGGGCCGCGAAGGTGCCGCTGCCGTTATTGCGGCTCACGCTCAGGGAGGAGCCGCCCGCGCTAATCAGCAGGTCGAGGTCGCCGTCGCCATCGATGTCAGCCAAGACCAATTGGCCAATCATGGCGTAAATGCCCGGCGTGAAGGTCGGCGCCGCCTGAAACTGGCCCTGGCCGTTGTTGAGCAGAATGCCGATGGAGGTGTTAAAGCCCGCCATGCCAGCCACCAGTACATCCAGGTCGCCGTCGTTGTCGATGTCGCCGGTGCACAAGCCCGTGGCAAAGCTGGTGACGGGCACGTTGGTGCCTGCCCACGACAGGCCGCGCCCCGCGCCGCCCGCCGCCGCCGTAAACTGGTATACCTGCCCGCGCACCGCCCCGGCGCTGGCCGTGAGCATCGTAGCCGGCAGCGTGACGCTGAGCTGCTCGCCCGGCGCAAACGACTGCGTGGGCGCAAAGCTGAGGGTAGCCGTGCCGCCCCCGCTAAGGGTGCCCGGCCGGCGCCCCCGCAGCTGGTTGCCAAAGACGCGCATATCACCCGCCGTAGCAGCCGTAATGGCCGCCGGGAAGGTAAGCTGCACGGCCGCCGTGCGGGCGGCGGCTACGGCATTGCGTCCCGGCAGTAGGGCGAGTGGGGTCACGGGCACCAGCACCGTAAAGGGGGTGGCCGAGGTAGCCGTGGCGGCCGCCGTCGCGATGGAAATGGGGCCGGTAGTGGCCCCGGCTGGTACCGCTACGGTAAGCTGAGTGGCCGAATTGACCACGAAGCCCGGGGCCGCCGTACCGTTAAAGCGCACGGCCGTGACCCCGATAAAATTGCTGCCCGTGACAACTACGCTGGTGCCGGCCAGCCCCGAACCCGGCGAAAAGCTGGCGATGGCCGGTGGCGGCACGATGCCATTCAGCCGGATGCTGTAGGTGGCGCTGCCATTGTCGAAGCTCACCAGGTCGAGGTCGCCATCATTGTCAATATCGCTGAACAAGATGCTTTCCAGCCAATTGGTGAAGTTTAAATTCAGCAGCTTCGAGAAGCTGCCCGTACCGTTGTTGAGCCATAGCTCGCTGGGGCTGCCAAACTGGCCCACCACAATGATATCCTGGTCGTTGTCGGCATCGACATCGCCCACCGTCAGGTAGCCCGAGCTGGTAGTGGTGGCAAAAGACGAAGTCGTGAAGTTGCCCGCGCCATCGTTCAAGCCCAGCACCACCGTGGACACGCCGCCCGCGTTGACGGGCGAGCCCGTCATGATGGCATCCAGGTCGCCATCGCCATCGATATCGGCCAGCGTATTTTGCCCGTAGCCGCCGGGGGCTGCCGAATTGGGAGCTTTGTTGGTGAGGCGGCCCGCGCCATCGTTGCGCTGCTGATACAGCCCGCCGCCGTTGCTGATGAGCAGGTCGAGGTCGCCGTCGCTGTCGATATCGCCCAGCATGAGCGGGCCAAAATTGGTGTTGGTGCCCGTGCTCAGAAACTCGCTGGTAGTGCCGCTAAAGCTGCCCGCCCCGTCGTTGAAGCGCACGCTCGTGGTGCACGAGGTAGTGCCCTGGTTGCCGGTTAGCAGGTCGAGGTCGCCGTCGGCATCCATGTCGGCCAGGGCAAGTAGCAAGGGGCGCTCGCCCACCTGCACCTTGAGCGTGCCGCTAAACGTGCCCGTGCCATTGTTCAAGCGAATGCCGATTCGGCTGCTGTCGGTCATGGCGGCCAGGTCGAGGTCGCCGTCGCCGTCGAGGTCGCCCAAGGTCATGGTGCTGATGTAGCCGCCCGCCAGGGGCAGGGTCGAAGCGCTGTTAAACGCGCCGGTGCCATTGCCCAGCAATACTTCTACCAGGCCCTGGCGGCGCACCAGCAGGTCTTGGTTGCCGTCGTTGTTCACGTCGCCCAGCACAATGCCTTGCACGTTGCTGCTTAGCGTAGTAGTAATCGGGGCCGTGAAGTTGCCCCGGCCCGTGCCACCCGCCGCCGCCCGAAACTGATAGACCTGCTTGAGCACCCGGCTCTGGTTGGCAGTGGTATAAGCCGGGATGGTCACGCTTACCAGCTCGCCGGGCTGGAAAGGCTGAGCGGGCGTCAGGGTCAGCGTAGGGCTGCCGGCCCCCGCGCGCGGGCCGGCCAGCCGCCCACCCCGCTGCGCGCTGAATACCGCCAGGTTGGCCGCCGTATTGGTCGGAATGGGTTGATTAAACGTAATCGCCACCGGCGTGGTGCCCGGCACCGTGGCATTGCGCGCCGGGCTGAGCGTGACGGCGGCCACCGGGGCCAGCACCGTAAACGAGGCGCTGGAGGTGCCCGTGCCGCGCGGGTTGGTCACGCTGATTGGCCCCGTAGTGGCCCCCGCCGGCACAAATACCGTCAGCTGGCCCGCCGTGTTTATAGTGAAATTGGTAGTTGCTGTGCCGTTAAATGACACGCTGGTAGTGCCGATAAAGTCGGCCCCGGTCAGCACAACGGCCGCGCCCACCAGCCCGCTAGCGGGCGCAAAGCTGGCGAGCACCGGCGGCGCCACGCGCTGGTTGAGGCGTATTTGCAGGCTGCCGTTCAGCGAGCTGCTGTCCACGGCATCGAGGTCGCCGTCACCGTCCAGGTCTACCAGCGTCAGGCCCATTCTAATCTCAGAAAAGTCGATGGTGGAGCTGGCGGTAAACTGGCCCTGCCCGTTGTTGAGGTGCACCGAGGCAGGGTTGGTGCTTTGGTTGGGCAACGCGATGACCAGGTCGAGGTCGCCGTCGCTGTCCACGTCGCCCAGGGCCAGGTTGCTGCCGTCGGGCACGGCTTGCGTGCCCGAAAAGTTGCCGGCTCCGTCGTTGAAGCGCACCGCCCCGCTGTTGGTTACCAGGTCGAGGTCGCCATCGCCGTCGAGGTCGCCCACTACCAGGCGCTCCACGCCATCGCCAGCTGGCACGCTGGAGGTGCGGGTAAAGAGCCCGAGGCCATTGTTGAGGCAAATCTGCACCGTGCTGTTGTTATTGCCCGCCCAGCCCTGGCAGGCCACTAGCAGGTCGAGGTCGCCGTCGTGGTCTACGTCGCCCACGGCCACGCTCGTAGGGCGCACCCCCACGCCCGCCGCCACCCGCGTCGGAAACAGCCCGGCCCCGTTGTTGAAGCGCACATACACGCTGTCGGAGCTGAAGTGCGGCACCACCACGTCGATGTCGCCATCGCCGTCGAGGTCGCCCGCAGCCAGGCCGTGGGCATCGTAGCCAAAGCTCGGGAAATTGGGCAGCGCCGTGAAGGTGCCATTGCCCGCGTTGAGGCGCACGTGGCCTTCGCTGGTCAGCAAATCCAGCTGGCCATCGGCGTTCAGGTCGGTGAGTACCATTTGACTTGGCTCGCCGCCCAGGGTGAGGTCGGCCGGGCTGGTGGCGCTGAAAGTGCCATCGCCATTGTTGAGGCGAACATTGCCGTTGCCGCTGATAACGTCCTGGTCGCCATCGTTGTCGATGTCGCCCACGGCCAGGCTCACGGCGTAGTAGGTCAAGGGCACGTTGGCCACGCCGTGGCTGGTGTATAAGCCGGTGCCGGTGCCGTCGGCGGCGGCCACAAATTGATGCACCCTGGGCACCACGGCCGTGGTGCTGGCCGTGCCGCGCAGGCTGGCCGGCAAGCTCACGCTCACCTCCTCGCCGGGCGCGAAGGCCTGGGCGGGGGTAAACGTGAGCGTGCTGGTGCCGCCCCCGGCCAGCGTGCCGGGCCGCTTGCCCCGCAGCCGCGAGCCTACCACTTGCATAGCCGCGGCCGTGGCGCTGCTAATCGGCTGGCTAAACGTAACGGCCACCGCTGCGCTGCGGGGCGCGCCCGTGGCGTTGCGCACCGGGCTCACACTCACTACGCTAATGGGCAGCGTCACTTCAAACGGCGTGGCCGAGGTGGCCGTGCCCGCGGGGGTAGTCACCGTGATGGGGCCGCTGGTAGCGCCGGCCGGCACGGTGGCCAGCAGCTCGGTGGCCGAGCGCACGGCGTAGCTCAGCACCGGCGTCCCGTTGAAGGCCACCGACCGGGTGCCGATGAGGTAGCTGCCCCGCAGCCGCACGGTGCTGCCCACGGCGCCGCTGCCGGGGGCTACTACCGTGAGGGTAGGGGCCGGGGCCGGCTGGTTGAGGCGCAGCGTTACCACATCCGATTCCTGGGCGGTCAGCAGGTCGAGGTCGCCATCGCCGTCGAGGTCACCCACCGCAATGCCGCCGGGATACTGCGAGGTAGTGCTGATGGGCTGGAGGGTAGAGAAGCTGCCCGCCCCGGTATTCAAGCTAAAGCTGTTGTGCGTGATAACATCAAGGTCGCCGTCGGCATCGAGGTCGGCCAGCACCGGGCCTGCCCCGCTCAGGCGGAGCGTGCCAATGCCGCCGAAAGTGCCCAGGCCGTTATTGAGCCGAATGGCCTGGCGCGGGGTGCTGCCTTCTTTGTATTGCACCAGCAGGTCGAGGCTGCCGTCGCGGTCAAGGTCGCCGAGCAGCACCTGGGTAGGGTCGGCGATAGAGGTAATGGTTTGCCCGCTGGTGAAGGTGCCCACGCCGGTGTTCAGCTGCACGCTCACCCCACTTAGCCCGTAGCCCGGCACCGAGCTGGCCAGCACCAGGTCGAGGTCGCCGTCGGCATCGACATCGCCCACGGCCAGGTGGGCGATGGTGGCCCCGTAGCCACTCAGCCTAATGCTGACGCTGGTGCTGCCGCCAAAAGTGCCCGCGCCGTTGTTTAGCCGCACCGCCACGGCATCGGAGGTGGTGGCCAGCAGGTCGAGGTCGCCGTCGGCATCGAGGTCGGCCAGCGTCAGCTGCGTGGGCGTAAGGTTGAAAGAAGCGCTGCCCGCCGCAGAGAAAGTGCCCGTGCCTGTATTGAGCCAGGTGCGAACTATGCCCGTAGAGGAGGCGGTCAGCAGGTCGAGGTCGCCATCACCGTTTACGTCGCCCAGCACCAGGGCTTGCAGCCACAGGTTGCCCGTGGCCAAGGTGGAGATACTGAGCGCGCCCGCCCCGTTGTTGAGGCCGATGACTACGCTGCCCGTGCTGCGCCCCGGCACCACCAGGTCGAGGTCGCCGTCGTTGTCGAGGTCGCCCAGCAGGGGCTTGCCCAGCTGCACCATCGGCACCGCGTTGGCCGTCGAAAAATCGGCCTGCCCCACGCCGCCCGCCGCCGCCGTAAACTGCACCACCTGCTGATTGACGCGGTTGCCATCGGCCGCCTGCAAGCTATTGGGCAGGCTTACGCTCAGCACTTCGCCGGGCGCAAGCGGCTGGCTGGGCGCAAAGGTTAGCGTAGAGGTGCCGCCGCCCGCCACGCTGCCCGGCCGCCGGCCGCGCTGGCTGCTGAATACGCGCAGGCTGCCCGCCGTGGCCGCCGTAATAGGAACTGAGAAAGTGGCCGCCACCGTGCTGGTGGGCGCCACGTGGGAGGCATTGCGCGCGGGTGCCACGCCCGTGAGCAGCACCGGCACCGGAATGGTAATCGTAAAAGGCCCCGGCGAAGTAGCCGTGCCCGCCGCATCGGTAGCCACGGTGACGGGGCCAGTAGTGGCCCCAACCGGCACTGCTACGGTAAGTTCGGTGCCCAGCCCGTTCAGCACGTAGCCGGGCGCGGCCGTGCCGTTAAAAAACACGCCCGTTACATCCGTCAGGTTAGCACCCGCGATGGTGACGCTGGCCCCCACCGGCCCCGAAGCCGGCGTGAGGCTGGTGATAGCCGGCACGGGCAGCGGCGGCAGCGCGCCCACATTAAGGCTCAGCCGCACGTTGCCACTGGCATCGGAAGTAATGAGGTCCAGGTCCAGGTCGCCATCTACGTCGCCGAGGGTCACGCCTACGGTTTCGGCCGTTGCCCGGCGGCTCAGGCGCAACGGGCGGGCCTGGGCCGTGAAGGTGCCCGCCGCGTTGAGGTACGTGTACACCCGCCCGCCCAGGCCCTGGGCTACCAGCAGGTCGAGGTCGCCGTCGGCATCAATATCGCCGGTGCGCAGGCCGGTGGGCGTGCTGCCGGCGGGCAGGGCCAGGGTAGTAGTGCCCACGAAGGTGCCGCTGCCGTTGTTGAGGCGCACGCTCACCGAGGCGGCCCCGGCATTGGCAGTCAGCAGGTCGAGGTCGCCGTCGCCGTCGATATCAGCCAGCTGAAGCTCGGTGGGCTGCAAGCCCACGGGCACGGTGGCATACGCCCCAAAAAAGCCCGAGCCCGAGCCCAGGGCCACGTGCACCTCGCTCAGCGGGCCGTTGCTCGTGCCCGCGTTGGTAGTCAGCAGGTCGAGGTTGCCATCATTGTCCACATCGGCCAGGGCCACGCTGGTGAGCCCGGCCCCCATGCCTACCAGGTTGGAGTAGGTGTACAGCAGCGGGCTGCCGCCCGTGTTTATCCATATCGTCGAGGAGGAGTTGTTGGCGTTGGCGGTCACAAAATCCAGGTCGCCATCATTGTCCACGTCGCCGGCCGCAATGGCTACCGGCCCGCTGCCCACGGGTGCATTCTGCGCCCCGGTGATGGCATCGGTAAAATTGGCCAGGCCGTCGTTGCGGCACACGCTCACCGTGTTGTTGGTGGCATCGCCCGCCAGCAGGTCAAGGTCACCGTCGCCGTCTACGTCGGCCAGGGTAGCTCCGCCGGGGGTTTGGCCCGTCACCAGGCCCGTTTTGAAAGCATAGTGCCCGGCCCCATCGTTGAGAAAAATGCGGCAGCCGTAAAGCGCGCCGGTGGTCACCAGGTCGAGGTCGCCGTCGCCGTCGAGGTCGCCCAGCAGCTGGTCGCGGTTGCCGGTATTGGCCACGATGGTAGTATCGGCAAAGTAGCCCCGGCCCGCGCCGCCCGTGGCCGCCGTAAACTGGTACACCTGCCGGCCCACGGCCCCACCCGTGGTGCTGGCCAGGGTGGCGGGCACGCTCACGCTCAGCGCCTCGCCCGGCGCAAAGCCCAGGCTGGGAGCAAACGTGAGGGTAGCCGTGCCCCCGCCGGCCACGCTGCCCGCCCGCCGGCCTTGCCGCAGCGAGCCGTACACGCGCAGATTGGGCGCGGTGGCGGCGCTAATGGGCTGCGAAAACCCGATGGCCACCGCTGCATTGCGGGCAGCGGCTACGGCGTGCCGGGCAGGCTGCCGGCTTACCACGGCCACCTGGGCCTGGGCACCGCAGCTCAGTAGCACGCCGCCCAGGGCAGCCAGGCGGCCCCAGTAGCGGTAGCCCGCCGGCCGCCGCAGCAAAGCGCAAACAGTAGCGGAAGTAGAGATAGAAACCAAACAGTAAGGGCTAAAAGGTAGAAGAAAAAGGCTCGCGAAACAGGCGGGCCAGCGCTTACAAAGAACAGTATAAAAGAGCTTAATTTTAGCGATATTACTTTGAGTATTAAAAGAATTAATGCTAAAAAACAGGGGCCCTAAGAGCCGCTGGCAGGCAGCCGGCGCTACAAGGGCGCGGGGCTGCGCCACCCGCACTGTCAAGGCGGCCGGCTGCGCACGGGCGAGGCCGTATGTTGGCCGCATGGGTAGTTTCGGCCAGCCAATGCCCGGCGGGTTGGCTTCTTCGCTCCCTGGTCCGGCTTCTATGCGCTTCCCGATTGTGCGTGCCACGCTGCTGTTCGTCGCTCTTATTCTGGGCGGCGCGCTGCTGTTTTTGTTTGATTTTTACGAAGTTGCCAGCCAGCGCTTCAACATGCTGCTCTTGCTGGCGCTGCTGCTGGGCAAGGCGGCCTACTTCGTGTGGGCGCTGCTGCGCTGGATTCGCAAGTCGGTGGCCTCCAGCTACTACCTCACCTACATGACGGGTTTTTTTCTGGTGCACGTGCTGCTGGTGGTGCTGTCGTTCGGCATCGACTACTACTGCCTGTTTCGCATCGACCCTGCGGCCTTCGCTATGCCCGCCGGCCCGCCCGGCGAGTGGCGGCAGCTGCTGACGTTCATCTACTTTAGCCTGGGAAAATTTACCACGGCCGGGGGCGGCGAGCTGCACCCGGCCACCGCCGTGGGGCAGTGCTGCGCCAGCGTCGAAATGGCGCTGTCCTATTTCACTACCGTGCTGGTCATTGCCAACCTCAGCCACTTGCAGGCGCTGTTTGGGCGCAAGCCGGGTGGCCCCGCGCCCGAGTAGCCGCGCGCCGGCCGCGTGCGTAGTGGGGGTAGCTCTATTCGTTTTATAAATTATGCGTTTTCATCACCTCGCTCGCCTGGCCGGGGCCACCTCGCTGGCGCTGCTGGCCTGCCACGCCGAACACCCGGCCGGGCTGCCCGCTTCGGCCGAGCTGGCCCAGCTGCGCGGCACCTGGCTGCTGCTGCCCGAAAGCAGCCGCGCCGACACGCTGGCCTACCGCCGCAATACCTACCGCTTTAAGTACCAGCCCGGTGGGCGGCCGGGCTTCCGGCTGGCACCGGGCGGGCGCTTCACGCGCTTCGACCTGGCCCCCGGCGGCGGGCTGCTGGCCGAGGAGGGCACCTGGAGCGAAACCACTACCGGCCGCCTGCTCATCCACTTACCCGGCCTGGAGCCGCCCGCGCCCGACTACGAGCTGGAGGTGCTGAGCTATAAAGGCGGCCTGCTGAAGCTGCGCCGCTTGCGCGAGCGCCCGGCCGTGGAGGTCATCCGCCAGCCGTAATTCGGTGTAGCGTAAGCTTTAGCTTGCGAGCGAGCGCAGTGAGCAGCCACGCTCGCTAATGTTCGCCTACGCCCTGCTCGCTCGCAAGCTAAAGCTTACGCTACAGCCCGACCTTTGCCGCTATGAACTACTGGCTCGTAAAATCCGAACCCGAGGCCTATTCCTGGGCCGACTTTACCCGCGACGCGGGCACCGACTGGACCGGCGTGCGCAACTACCAGGCCCGCAACAACCTGCAAGCCATGCAGCCCGGCGACCTCGTGCTGTTTTACCACAGCGTGAGCGAAAAGGCCGTGGTGGGCGTGGCCCTGGTGCACGCCGCTGCCGCGCCCGATGCTACCGCCGAAGCCGGCAGCCCCTGGGTGGCCGTGCACCTGCGTCCCCACGAGGCGCTGGCCCGCCCCGTGCCGCTGGCCGCCCTCAAGGCCGAGCCCCGCCTCAGCCAGATGGGCCTGCTGCGGCAGTCGCGCCTATCGGTGACGCCGCTGCGGCCCGAGGAGTTTGACCTGGTGCTCGAACTCGGAGCGGCGTAGGGCAGTAGAAAGGGATTGCCGGGGCGGGCCTAAATGGTTATCTTCGTAAGGCTTGCCCTGCCGGCCCCGGCCCCATCCTTTTTTCCCGCCCCCGCCTTCCCATGAAACAGTTTTCCGCTCTCTTGCTGTGGGTTGCGCCGCTGGCCGCCTGGGCGCAGGCCACCGTGACCACGCCCGCCCCGCCGCCCGGTGCCCCGGCCCAAACCGCCCGCACCGAGCTGCTGCTCGACCACAGCAGCGAAGATGCCTGGGTGCAGGCCATGCCCGCCGACACGGCCGTGGTGGTGCTGCTGCGCCGCCAGCCCAAGGCGTTTGGCAAAGCGCAATATGCCTTGGCCCACTACCGCGCCGGCCTCACGCTGCGGCGCGAGCAGCCCGTCGAGATTCCCGACGAGTACGACGTGGCGCGCCTGTGCGCCGAGCGCGGTGTGCTGTACGCCGTGTGCTGCTCGCACCAGGAGCCGGGCAACCTGCTGGTACTGGCCTACAACGTGCGCGATGGCCGCGTGCACCAGCAGGAATTTAAAACTAAAAAAAGCCGCGACATCGCCGCCGTGCGCGCCGTGGATGGCAAGCTATTGGCCACCGTGGCCCTCGACGACGGCCAGCACCAAACCGTGCTGCTGCTCGACGTGGCCAACGGCAGCTTTCAGTTTTTGCCCTCGCTCTACGAGTCCATCAGCTCCGAATTTACGAGCGTGGCCGATGCGCCGGCCGGCCGCGCCGAGTTTGTGGCCAGCCAAACCAACGGCCGTAAGCAGCGGCTGATGCTCAAGCAATTATCGGCCGAAGGCGGCGAGCTGCTGCGCTCCGAAACCGTGCAGGCTGAAAGCGAGCGCACGCTCATCACGGCCCAGCTCAGCCCCTTGCAGGACACCAGCGCCCGGCTGCTGGCCGGCACCTACGGCCTGCGCGGGCCGCAGTATGCGCAGGGCGTTTTTACCACCGACCTCACCGCGCCGGCCAACCCCGCCGACCCGCGCCCGGCGCTCAAGTTCTACGATTTTCGGCGGCTGCGGCACTTTTTCGACTACCTCGGCCCCGGCAAGGAAGCCCGCCTGCGTGGCCGCACCGCCCGCCGCGAGGCCGAAGAGCTGTCGCCCCTGCGCTGGCACTACCGCCTGCTGCTGCACGAGCTAAAGCCGCGCCCCGACGGTGGCTACACGCTGGTGGCCGAGGTCTACTACCCGCGCTACAACTACGGTAGCATGGGCACCGCTCCCGCGCTCAGCAACTACAGCAACCTGCCTTTGCCCTACTACACAGGGGCTTACTCCAACGCGGCGGGCCGGGCGCTCGTGGGCTTCCGCACCACGCACGTGCTGGTGTGCGGCTTCGACCGCCGCGGCAGCTTGCTCTGGGATAATACCTATGTCGTTGAAAACGAGCTACTGCACGACCAGCTCGAAGAGGCCGTGCGAACCATCACGCTGCCCGATGGCCGCCTGGTGCTGGCCTATCTCACCGACGAGGGCTTGCACTACAAGCTCGTAAACCAGGACGAAGCCTCGCCCAACAACCTGAAAGTGGAGCTGTTCACGGCCGGCCCCGGCGTGAAAGAAAAGGTGCTCGACACCTACCAGCCCGACATTCAGCCCTGGACCGGCTCGCAGTACGTAGCCAGTGGCTTTCAGAATATTAGGTCGCAAAACGGCGCCGTGCGGCACGTGTTTTTTCTGCAAACGCTGGAGTTTTAGGTGAGTTCTGAGTTTTGGGTTCTGAGTTTTGAGTTGCGCAGAGAGCTTTTCTTTGGCAACTCAAAACTCAAAACTCATCACTCCCAAAGTGCTTCTCGCTACCCACACCGGCCAGCCCCACGAGGCGGGCCTCGACGAAGCCGGGCGCGGCTGCCTGGCCGGGCCGGTTTTTGCGGCGGCCGTCATTTTGCCGCCCGACTACAACCCCACGTTTCTCAACGACTCGAAGCAGCTCACGGCCCGCCGCCGCGAAACCCTGCGCCTCGATATTTGTGCCAATGCCGTAGCCTGGGCCGTGGCCGAAGCTTCGCCCGCCGAGATATTGGAGATTAACATCGCCCAGGCCAGCTACCTGGCCATGCACCGCGCGGTGGCCGCGCTGGCCGTGCCCGCCACCCACCTGCTGGTTGATGGCAATCGCTTCCGGCCCCACGCCAGCTTGCCGCACACCTGCATTATCGGTGGCGACGGGGTCTACCGCAGCATCGCGGCGGCCTCCATCCTCGCCAAAACTTTCCGCGACGAGCGCATGCACGAGCTGGCCGCCGAGTTTCCGGCCTATGGCTGGGCGCAGAATGCCGGCTACCCCACCGCCGCCCACCGCGCCGCGCTGCGCGAGCACGGCGTTTCGCCGCACCATCGAATGGGGTTTAAGCTCATTTAAAGTCATTTAACAGTTAATATTTATCAGTTAACAGCCCGCCTGACGTACCACAAAGGGGGCGTCAGGCGGGCTATTAGCTATTAAACGTTAACTGTTAAATGAAAGGCTACTGCTTCAGCTTCAACAAATCCAGAAACAAACTGAAGCTGTCGACCGTGCCGCCGCCTTCGCCGCCGAAAGAATCGAAGGTGAGAGGCTTGATAATGTAGCCGCTCACGTTGAGGTCTTTGGCGCCCAGGCGGTCGGTGTCCAGGTCCGAGGTGGTCATAATGAACACGTTGAGGTCGTGAAACTCGGGGTCGGCGCGCAAAATCTTGAGTAGCTCCAGGCCGCTGAGGCGCGGCATGTTGAGGTCGAGCATCACCAGGTTGGGGCGGGCGATTTTAACTTCGCCGTTTTCGCCGCGCAGCATGTTGAGGGCGTCGCGGCCGTTGCGGGCGTGCGTGAGCGGTACGTTGATGTGCTGCTTGCGCAGCTCGCGCTGCACGTTCATCACATCCATTTGGTCGTCTTCGACCAGTAGGATGCTGGCCGAGCTAAGCGAGGAATTATCGAGGGGCGACATGGCGCGGAAAAACAAAAGGAAAGCGAGCGGACGCTCGCGCGCTGTTTTGACTGAATACGTAATGAGCGGCGGCGGGTGACAGGGATGCGGTAATTTCAGGCCTTGCTGGGGGTGATGGCCGGCCGGGCCGCCGCCTGGGCCGTGGCTGTGGCCTGGGCCACGGCCGCCGAGGCCGTGGTGGCGGCCGGCTGCTTGGGCCAGGTAAAGAAGAACGTAGCCCCGGTGCCTTCGGCCGACTCGACCCAGATGCGGCCGCCCTGGCGCTCCACTATTTTCTTGACGATGGCCAGGCCCACGCCGGTGCTTTCGAAGGTATCGCGCTCGACCAGCGTCTGGAAAATGACGAAGATGCGCTCGTGGTATTCGGGCGCGATGCCTGGTCCGTCGTCCTGCACCGAAAAGCGGTAAAACTCGCCCGATACGTCGTCGCAGCCAATGTGAATGTGGCCGGTGTTCGGGTGGTCGTGGTACTTGATGGCGTTGGAAATCAGGTTGCTAAATACCTGGTGGAGCTGCGTGCGGTTGGTGACGATGGTGGGCAGGAAGAACGGCAGCTCCAGCTGAAAGCCGTCGGGCATTTCCAGCGTATCGGTGATTTCGCGCAACAGCTGCCGCACGAATACGGGCTCGTTGGCCTCGGCCACGCGGCCCACCCGCGCCAGCGCCAAGATGCCTGTGATGAGGCTTTCCATGCGATGCACGCGCTGCCGCATGAGCGCCAGAAACTCGCGGATGTGCGCCGGCAAATTATCCTGGCCCATGTCCTCTTCTATCCAGCGCGAGGCACTTTCGATGCCGCGCAACGGGGCTTTCAGGTCGTGCGATACCACGTAGGCAAATTGGTCGAGCTCTTGGTTGCGGCCTTCGAGCTGGCTGATGTTCTGGTCGATGGTGTGGGCCATGCCGTTGAGCGCGCCCGTCAGTTCGCTTAGCTCATCGTGTTCGTTGTCAATAATCTGCGTCTTATAATCGCCCTCAGCCAGGCGGCGGGCCAGCGTAATCATACTACGCAGGCGGCGGCTCAGCAGGCGCACGATGTACACGGCCCACAGCAGCCCCAGCACCAGCCCCGTGCCCGTGATGAGGGCCGCCAGGCGCTGCGCCTGCGTGATGCTGTCGGTGAGGCGCTGGCGCTGCACGAGGCGGGTCTGGTTTTCAACCTTGTCGAACTGCATCATCTGGTTGCGGATGGCGTCCATCACCTGCTTGCCAATGAGGCCCTCCACCAGGTTAGCGTGGGGTAGGTTGTCGAGGCCGCGCTGCAAGCGGTCGCGCTCGCGGGCGGCGCGCTTTTCCTTGATGATGAGATGGGTGTAGGTAGTCCACTGCCTGAACAGGCGGCGCGTGGTATCGAGGCGCTGGCGCTGCTCGGGCTCGTCGGTCAGCTGGTCGCGCAGCTGGTCGAAGCGCGTGAGCAAGTCGCGCTCGCCGGCGTAGTAGGGGTCGAGCATCTGCTCGTTGCCCACGAGCAGGTAGCCGCGGTAGCCCGTTTCCATGTCGATGATGTTGCGCAGCAGCGTGGTGCCATCGGCCGAAATGTGCTGCGACGCCTCCACGCGCTGCGAGTTGCGCAGCACCTGCCCGGCCAGCTGAAAATTGAGTAGCAGCACCGCCGCAAACAGCCCCATCAGCAGCAGAAAGCCAGCGAAAAGCTTGGCAGTAAGGGTGATTTTCATAACACGTAGGTGGCGTAGCCCGCCCCACCTCAAACCCCGGCAGTACGCAGTTTGGCCTCGATGGTTCGCAGCAGTTCCACGATGTGGTCGGCTTGACGCTGCACTTCCTGAAAGCCAGCCAGGGCTTCTTCTTGCCTACCCGCCAGGCGCAAATCCATCAGGCGGTTGGCGCGCGCGTGGATGAGGCGGTGCTCGCGGTCAAGCTCTTGCATGCCGGGCACGCCGGCGTAAGGCCCTTGCAGGCGGCTGGCTATCCACTGGCCCAGGCTGCACGCCTCGGGGTCGCGCAGGGGGGCTTCGGCGCTGGCGTTGCCGTACAAAAACGAGCGCAGCCGCGCCTTAAAGGAGATGTGCTTGATAATAGCCGACTCAAAATCCTGCTTGATGGCTTCGGGACTCATGGGATAACTGGACGTGGCGGAGGAAAGAAGCCGGCCGCTTGGGCCGGCGGGCCCTAATTTCGTGGCCGGCAAAGCTAGCCCAGCCTTCAGGTTACTGACTTGTACGGCGCGGCGCGCTACTCGCCTGCTTTCTCCCCGCTTACTTTTTTACAGCCCGCTTTTTTCATGGAAGCCACGCCGCTCAAAACCGTTGCCCTGCACGACACCCACCAGCAGCTCGGGGCCAAAATCGTCCCCTTTGCCGGCTACGCCATGCCCGTGCGCTACTCCTCCGACCTCGAAGAGCACCACACCGTGCGGCGCGGCGTGGGCATTTTCGACGTGTCGCACATGGGCGAGTTTCGGGTGCGCGGCCCGCAGGCGCTCGACCTCATCCAGCGCACTACCTCCAACGACGCCAGCAAGCTCGTGCCCGGCAAGGCGCAGTACTCGTGCTTCCCTAATGCCGAGGGCGGCATCGTGGACGACCTGCTCGTGTATAAAATGGACGAGGAAGACTACTTCCTGGTAGTCAATGCTTCCAACATCGACAAAGACTGGAACTGGCTGCAACAGCACAACACCCAGGGCGCGGAAATGGAAAACGTGTCCGACCAGCTGAGCCTGTTCGCGGTGCAAGGCCCGAAGGCCGCCGCCGCCCTTCAGTCGCTGACGGACGTGGATTTGAGCGCCATCCCGTACTACAGCTTCGCCAAAGGCACGTTTGCCGGCGCGCCCGACGTCATTTTGTCGGCCACGGGCTACACCGGGGCGGGCGGCTTCGAGCTTTACGTGCCCAACGCGCACGCCGCCGACGTGTGGACTAAAATCATGGAAGCCGGTAAGCCCTTCGGCATCAAGCCCATCGGCCTGGGCGCGCGCGATACCCTGCGCCTCGAAATGGGCTACTGCCTCTACGGCAACGACATCACCGATACTACCTCGCCGCTCGAAGCCGGCCTGGGCTGGATTACCAAGTTCACCAAAGACTTCACCAACAGCGAAGCCCTGAAAACCCAAAAAGCCGCCGGCGTGCAACGCAAGCTGGTGGGCTTCGTGATGGACGGCCCCGGCGGCCTGCCCCGCAGCCACTACCCGCTGGTTGATGCCGAAGGTCAGGCTATTGGTGAAGTGACGAGCGGCGGCCAGTCGCCCACGCTCAGCCGGGGCATCGGCCTGGGCTACGTGAAAACGGAGTTTGCCGCGCCGGGCACGCCCATTTTCGTGCAGGTGCGCGGCAAAAACCTGCCCGCTACGGTGAGCAAGCTGCCGCTGGTGCCGGGCACGGAGGAGGTGTAAAATTTTGATTGTCATGCTGAGCGCAGCGAAGCATCTCGCGTGGCGCAGTAATCAATACGTTTGAGATTACTGCACTACGCGAGATGCTTCGCTGCGCTCAGCATGACAAGCGTTTTATCAGTCAGCTAATCAACTTGAAACTAGACGTTTGCTTTTCGCCCGAGCTGCTGCCGCTCTATGACCTGCACGGTAAAATCGCCGTTATCGTGGATGTGCTGCGCGCCACCAGCACCATCGTCACGGCCCTCGACCAGGGCGTGACCGAAGTATTTGCCGTGGCCAGCCTGGAGGAGTGCGCCGCCCTGGGCCGCGAGCGCGGCTGCATCACGGCCGCCGAGCGCGACGGCATCGCCGCCGAGGGCTTCGACCTGGGCAACTCGCCCTTCGGCTTCCTCAATCCCGACTTCCCGGTGCAGGGCCGCGCGCTGGCCATCAGCACTACTAATGGTACCAAGGCCCTGCGCCGCTCGCTCGATGCGGCGGCCATCGTGTGCGGCTCGTTTTTGAATATCAGCGCGGTAGTCAAGTTCATCGCTGCGCAGCAACTCGACGTAGTAGTAGTGTGCGCTGGCTGGAAAGGCCAGTTTTGCCTCGAAGACACGGCCTTTGGGGGCGCGCTGGCCGAGCAGCTCCAGCCGCTGGGCTACGACACCGCGTGGTCGGATGCCGCCATTGCCGCCCTGCACCTGTGGCAGCACGCCAAGCCTACGTGGCCCGATTACCTGCTCGAGTCGGCCGCCGTGCGCCGCCTCAACGCCCTCGAATACCACGACGACTTCGTTTTTTGCATGAAGCCCGATGTATACCCCGACATCCTGCCGCTGTGGCAGGACGGGCGCCTGGTGCGCGGCTGAGTGAGGATGGCGCGGGGCTGTGCCCCGTGCCGACTACTCGCGGGCCTCTGGCCCGCACAGCCGGCCACATTAGTTATGCTTCAGCCTGTAGAAGTCCGCTAACGTAGCGGGCCGGAGGCCCGCAAATAGTCGGCACGGGGCACAGCCCCGCGCCATCTGCGCTTCTAATCTAAATCAGGCCTTAAAACCGCACGCCCGCCGAGATGTACGGGTACGCGCCTTCCTTCGAGAAGCCTACCACGGCTTGTAGCAAGGCCAGCTGCGCGGGTAAAAAATACACGCCGCCGCCGTAGCCGGCGTGCCAGCGCTGCGAGGCCTCACCGGGCGTCCACACGCGGCCTATGTCGTTGAAGAGCACCAGGCCCAGCGTGCCGGGGGCCAGGTAGGAGGTAAAGTCGGCGAGCTTGAAGCGCACCTCTAAGTTGTTGTAGGCGATGTGCTTGCCGGTGAAGCGCCAGTAGTAGAAGCCGCGCAGGTTGTTGGTGCCGCCGAGCTTGAACTGCTGGAAGTACGCTGCGTCGCCGAGCGTGGCCCCGCCGCCCGTGCGGTTGGCGACAACCAGGCGGCTGGAGTCGCGGCCGGGCGCGAAGTGGAAGCTGAACTCGGTGAGCGCCTGGGCGAAGGTGTGCCGGTCGGCGTCGAGGCGGTGCAGGGCGGTGAGGCTGGTAGTCCAGAGCACGCCGCGGCGGGCTACGAGGGCCCGGTCGCGGGTGTCGAAGGTGGTGCCGGCGGCCACGCCCGCGTAGGTTTGGGCCCGAAAAACGTCCTGAGTGGGGTTTTGGTCGGCGTAGGCAGTCAGCAGGCGGTTGGTGTTTTTGTCGCGGCCGCTGTTATAATACTGGCCCAGCAGGCCGCCGCTCAATTGCCAGCGCTGGTAGGTGCGGCTCAGGCGCACGTCGGCTGTCACGAGGTTGTAGTCGTTGCGGTAGTAGCGGATGGCGTCGTCGGGGTCGCGGTCAAACCGCGACTCGTTGCCGACCCCGAAGAAGTGGCTGGTGTAGTTCGGCCCCAGCGAGGTCACGTTTACCAGCAAGTCATTTTCCCCGACTTTGCGCTTGAAAATGCCGCTGTAGCTCAGTAGCAGCGACTGGTTGGCCAGGCCGTAGTTTACCAGCAAGCTTTGCCGCGAGCCATACGGGGCCTTGCGGAAGCCTTGCTTCTGGTACACGAAGTTGCCAATCAGCTGCACGCCGTAGTCGCGGTTGTAGCCCACGCTCAGCAGCGGCTGCACGTAGTCGTACTGAAAGCTGGCTTTGTTGAAGCTGTTCACCACCGTGTCGGTGGCCGTAATCAGCCGGGCCTGGCCGGCGGCCGGCAGCTGGTTGGGCTCGTCGGCGCGGTCGTAGATGCGCAGCCGGCCGCGCTGCGGCACCTCGGGCGCCACCGCGAAGACGTCCTTGCCCTCCCCGCCAATCAGGCGCAGCCGAATGGGCGTGCGCGCCGCGCCGCTCACCGCAAACTGGTCGTCGCCGCCCAGCCCGTAGAGGCGCACCTCGCGGGTGTCGGCCGGGTCAAACGTGCGCTGGTACAGCACGTTACCCAGGCTGTCGTTCTTCTTGAGCTTATTAACCGTAACCTGCATCAGGCCGCCGGGCAGGCGCGTCGCGGCCACGCGCTCGCGCTTGTCGGAGGTCGAAACCTCGACCATGCGGGCCAGCGAGCGGTAGTAGTGCAGCGCCTGCGCCTCCAGAATATTGCGCCGCGCAATAATGTCGCGCACCAGCCGGGGGCCGCTAATCTGGTAGATATTCGGCGGCAGCCGGCGCACCGCCTGCGTTATCAGGCTGTCGGTGAGGTGGCGCTGCACGTAGGCAATCTGGGTTTTCCAGTCGTCCTCGCTCAGCGCGTTCAGGAAGTAGCGGTCGAAGGTTTTGGCCTTGGCGTTCCAGCGGTTGATGGAGCGGATGTGGTCGTTGTAGCCCTGCACGTTGGCCATGAGCAGGTGCAACGACAACGTTTTGGGAAACAGGCCGGTGGGCTTGTAAAAGACGTGGTCGCGGTCGCGCGGCACGGGCTCGTAGCGAGTGCCTTTGCCATCTTCCACGCGCTGCCAGCGCCATTGGTCCTCGTGGCGGTCGTAGTCGCCGAGCAGGATGTCGAGCAGGCGGGCGCGCAGCACGGTGGCCTGGTCTACGTAGTTATCGTTGTCCTTTTGGAGGCGCGCCTGGGTTTTTTCGGTGTTGTCGGTTTTGTCGGCGTCGAGCGGCTCGCGCTCTTCAAACAAGAAAACCTGGTTGGCAAAATCCTTGCGGTACTCGCCCAGCGCGGGGTCGTCGGGCACGTACACCACCTCGGGGTTGGCGTGCGGAATGCCCAGCGCCGCGGCCAGCGGCGGCACCACCACCGACGAGTAGGGGTGCGAGGCCGACACCTGGTCCTGCAAAATATCCTTGGCGATGGTGGGCCGCAGGGTAGGGGGCAGGCCGCGCTCGGGGTACTTCTGCAAGGTGCGCAGCACCCACTGCTGCCCGGTGGGGTCTTTGAGACGCAACGACTTGGTTTGCAGGCCGCCGCCGCGCTGCACGATGGTGAGGCCGCCCTTTTCCTGGGTTAGGTGAAACACGCGCATCCGCACGGGCGCGGCCCACTCGCGGCGGTAGCTGTTGCCCAGCAAAAAGCGGTGCATGGCCGACACCTGCGTGTACTCGGGCTCGATGGCCACCGTGATGCTATCGGGGCCGGCGGGCGCGCGCTGGGCCAGGGCGGGGGCCGCAAGCCCGACGCCGAGCAGGCCAGCCAGTAGCTTAGTTTTATGCCAATAATACGTAGACAACTCCGTGAAAGCTAATAAGAACCAATGGCCTAGGCCGGGCTGCTTGCCGTGGAGCTTGCCGGGGCTGTGGCTTGTACGAAAGAATCGAGCAGGCGGCGAAAAGCTGGACTGTAGACAAGAAGTAAGCGCAGCAGGCCAATGCCCGTGAGCGCCACCGCCAGGCCCGCCAGCACATCCAGCACGTAGTGGTGGCTGGTATATACGGCCGCAAACCAGATGCCGAGCATGATAATGAGGAAGAACAAGTTAAAAAAGCCTGACTTGTTTTTAAGCGCGTAAAACAAAACCACTACCGGATAAGCCGAGTGCAGCGAAGGCATGGCCGCAAACACGTTGGCGTTCTTGGCATAAATGCCCTGAAAAACGCCCGCCCCGACCAGCGCATCAAACCGCGCCAGGCCCGCCGTGCTGCCCATCGTGAGCGGCGTAAACGCCAGCCCGTGCTGCTGCCCAAACCACGGCGGCGCGGCCGGGTGCAGGTAGTAAATGGTGAACCCAATGAGGTTGACCAGCAAAAACGTCAGCGAAAACTCGAAAAACAGTCGCCGATTAGCAAAGAACAAATACCCCGCAAACCCCAGCGGAATGGGCACCCAGCAGAGGTAGAAAATACCGCACAGCAAGTCGAGCGCCGGGTGGTGGTGCAACAGAAAAAACTCGTTGGGCGTGAGTAGCTTGCCCTCACTCACGATGCCAAAAAAGCGCTGCTCGGCGTGGTAGATGTCGGCCACGTCCACGGCCCGGTAGGCGTAGTTGGGAAAGGCCCGCATGTAGTCGTACAGTATCCAGAACACCACGAAAATGGAGAAGCCGGTGATGAAGCGGCGCGTGGTGTCGGAGAGGAAGTAGCAGCCGTTGCACAGCCCCACCAGCACCAGCTGCTCGGGCCGGAAGCCTATTAAAAAATAGGAAAACAGCAGGTAGGCCAGCGATAAGGCCGGCACCAGCCAGCGGCCGCGCCCGGTGGTGGGGCGCGGTGGGAGGGGAGGAAAAGGTTGGTTTGTCATGTGTAAATGGCTGCTCGCTCGCGTGAACCTCACCCCCGGCCCCCTCTTTTTTGGAGAGGGGGCCGGGGGGTGAGGTCAGCGCGGCTGCTACACCTGAAAGCGCTCCACGACCGGCTCGCGCGTAGCAGGGTTAGAGCCTTTCAGCTCCACGTACTTTACATTGGGCACCCAAAACGTGCCGCCCTCAATGCGCAGAAAAATACGGTCGAGCACGCTCTGCTTGTTGGCAATGGCGGTGTAGACGTGAAAGGCACGGTCGGGGCCGGCTTTCATGAGGTAAAACGGCAGCTTGCCGTAGGCCGCGAAGCGCAGCTCGTACTTGTCGGGGCCGATTTTTTTGGACTTCACGCCGTAGGCAAATTTGCGCTGAATGAAGTTCAAATCCTGCTGCTGCCCTTGCTCGGCGTAGCGTATCCAGAAAATGCGAATGGGCTCGTCCTCATCCACTTGGCCGGCTTTGTTTACGTTGAGCTGGTAGATGACGGTGTTGGTATTGGGGTCGCGCTGAAGGTAGAATAGTTGGTTAGGAATGCCGCTCGGCACCGGAAACTTCGGCTCGGGGGCGGGTGCGGCGGCATCGGCGCGCAGGCTACCCACCAGCAGGCCCAGCACCAGCAGCGCGGCGGCCGAAACCGGCTTGGCGAGTGCAACCGGGGCGGCCGTGGGCGCGTCGCGGGCGATAAGCGCCCGCTTGGCTTGCAGCAGCCGCGACACGGCCGTAATGTTAGCCAGCACCGCCAGCGCGGCGAGCGGAAAGGTGAAAATCGACATCGTTTCGAAGACGTGAAACGGTACGCCGGGCACGAAAACCTTGTAGTCGCCGCCCAGCCAGTGCGAGGCCACCCCGCAGGCTAAGGCGCTGACGCCCATGAGCACTACGCGCTCGGGGCGCTGCATGAGGCCGCCCTTGCACTCAATGCCCAGGCCCTCGGCCCGCGCCCGCGTGTAGCTCACCATCATTGAGCCGATGAGGCCAAAAAAGCCCACCAGCGAACTCAGAAAATAGTGGTGTGCCACCAGGTAGTAGCAGATGCCCAGGAAGGTAAACAGTTCGCTGTAGCGGTCTATCACCGAGTCATACAGTGCGCCGTAGGGGCTCTGCATCTTGCCGATACGGGCCACCTGCCCGTCGAGCATATCAAACAGGCCCGCGAATAGGATGAGCGCGCCGCCCCAGCCCACGTAGCGCAGGTCGCCGCGGTTGCCGGCCTCGCCGCCCACGATGAAAAGCACGGCCACGCCCATGTTGAGCAGCAGGCCGGTGAGCGTCACGGCGTTGGGCGTGAAACCAAGTTTAATCAGCAGCCGCACAAACGGGTTAATAATCAAATAAATACCCTGCTGGAGGGCATCGCGTAGCTGGTCGAACGTCATAGAGCGGCGGGCGCTGAGTGAGACGGTGTAGATTAGTAAGACATGAGACGTTAGATATGAGACATGAGAATGTTGATGAAGCAGTTCTCATGTCTCATGTCCAACGTCTCATGTCTTACTAATCTATAATATTCTAAAAGTCAATGCGGAAGCGCCCGCGAATGCCCCATTCGGCTACGTTGGGCCGGTCGAGGTAGGTGAGGCGCTTCACCAAATCAAGCCGGAACAGCTTGAAAATGTTGGCCACCCCCACGCTGGCTTCGGCGTAGGGCTGCCGGCCCAGCATAAAGGCTTGCTGCTCGCCCTGGCCCCGGTCGGCGCGTAAAAACTCGTAGAGGCCGGGGTTTTGGTCGGGGTTATTCTCGGCGCGCACGCCGCCGTAGAGCAGCTTCAGCGAGGCTACTTCGCGCAGCTTGAGGCGGCGAATGAGCGGCAGCTTATTGAAAATAAAGCCGTTGAAATTCTGGTCGATGAACAAGCTGACGTAGTGGTCGCTCGAAAACTCCAGGAAGTTCATCAGGTTGTAGGAGTTGAGCTGGTACGAAAACGTCTGGTTGGCGCGGTGGATGTCGAGCAGCGGCCACGGCACGCGCCCGATGATGTAGCCGCCTTCGAGCTTCACGTCGGCGTGGCCCAGTTGCGAGAGGTACACGCGCTTGGCTACGCTGGCGAGGATGTTTTCGTAGCTGTACTCGCCGCCCAGCAGCCCGCGCAGACCAGTGGTGAGGCGCAAGGTATATACCGGATTGGGCGTGATGATGGGCGTGCGGTAAAGCTTGCCCTGGTAAAACTGCTCGTTGGGCGCCCAACGCAGCGTGAGCGATACCTCGCTGGTAGTCAGGCTCGGTACGGTAACGGGGTGGTCATCATCGGCGGTGCGGAAGTAGAGCCCGCCGGCCGGCGACTGCTGCAACTTGCGGAAGCCCAGCGTGTAGGCAAAGTGGTTGCTGAACTCGTGCACGTAGTCGAGCCGGTACACGTCGTTGTAGAGGTAGCGGTCGTTCACGCCGCGCTTGAAGGACAGCAGAAAATTGTCCTCCTGCACAAACTCCAAGTCCTGCCCCGGAATGCGCGTTTCGCGCTGCACGCTGGCCCGCAGAAAGTTCTGCGGAAACTTGTAGATGCTCTTGTTATTCAGCGAGTAAGTCGAGCTCAGAAAGTATTTCCACCGCTCATCGCGGAAGCCATACGCCGCGTAGGTTTCGAAAAACACGCGCGTGCTGAGCTCGGTAGTAGTGCGCCCGCCCAGCCGCAGCCGGAAGCCCTCGACGGGGTTGAAGCTGTAAAAGGTATTAGCCGGCCCCACCTCAAACGGCCCGAAGCCCTTGTAGCCCGAAAACAAGAATGTGAACAGCGTGAGCGAACGCCGAAACGACTTGATAGTCTGAAGGGTATCGACGTTTTTGTAAATCGTACGCTCTACGGCCGAGAGGCTGTCGGGCCGGTTTTTCTGCCAGAATGCCTCGGTGCGGTTGTTGGTGCTGTCGGCCGTCGGCGCAGCCTTTTCCGGGCCGGCAAATACGGCATCCGGTATCGGCTGGCCTACCAAATAGTTGGTAAACAGCACCGTGCGCCGGCCGTAAAAGCCTGAGCCTTTGCCGGGCGTCAGGCCAAAATCGACGTCCAGAATGCTCTTGCTGAGGTGGTAGCGGCGGTCGGGGTTTTCGGCAAACTCCAGCCGCACCTCCAGGCTTTTCACGAAGTTGAGGTTGATGCGGCGGTCGATGGTGAGGTAGGCCTGCTGCACGGCGTAGTGCCCGTCCATCGTCACGTAGAGCTTGCCCTTGAAGAGCATGTCGGCCCGGTTGCGCGGGCTGAACGTCAGCTCGATAAGCTGCGGATTGTGCTGCTTGAGCGTGTCGGTGATGTAGTACTCGTAGAGCGTGGGCGCGGCCCCCGCGATGGGGCTCAGCAGCTGGTTGCCGAGCAGTGCCACGTTGTTGGCGTAGATGTCCACGTCCTGGTACATCCGGTTGAAGTACGCGCTGATGCCCTCGTTATCAATGAACTGCTTGTCGAACTGCACCTGCTTGTTGCCCAGCTCCACCACCTTGCGCGCCTCTGGGCTCTGGCGGTAGTACTCGCGGCTCAGCTTCTCCTCCAGGTAAATGGGCAGGATATTTACCCCGCCCGTAGCGGCCGAATCCTGCTTCTTAAACAGAAACTGGTAGTTCTTGAAAATCTTGCGGTTCTTGAACTTGTCCGATAAGTTGCTGAGCGAGAAGGCCATCTTCTCGTACTTGTCGTCGGTAACGTAGGCGTAGCTTTCGGGCCGGTTTTCGGGCTTGTGCTCAATTACCTGCCGGATGAGGGCCACGGCCGGGTTGTCCTTGTTCTTGTAGCGTGGCGGCTTGGTGCCCTTCACTACCACCTCGCCTAGCGTGGCCGCGCTGGCGGTCAGCGCCACGTTCAGGGTCTGCGGCGCGCCGGGCGTGATGGTTTTCGTAACCGAGCGGTAGCCCAGGTAGGCGAACACCACGTTCGTATTCGGAGCCGGCACTTGCAGCTCGTAGCGGCCGTTTTCGTCGGTGTTCACACCCACGCCGGCCGCCGGCACGGCCACGCTCACGAAGGGCAGCGGCTGCCGGGTTTTGGCATCGGTTACGGTGCCGCTCACCGTGGTGGCCTGCGCCCAGGCCGGCCCGCCGCGTAGCAGCAGCAGGCACAGCAACGCCACGCAGTAAAAAGGCCGGGTCAGCAGCGGGTTCATTTAGAGCGAAATACGAAGTGCAGTTGCAGCGGGTAGTTGAAGCCGAAACCGATTAATAATGACACGAGTAATTTACTAAGCAAGTAGTTAGCGTGCAGGACGTCGATAAGCAAATACACGCCCGCCGCGTTCAGCAGCAGGCTGCCCAGCCACACCACGGCATACCGCCCGCCCTGAGACGCGGCGCGGTGCTGCGATACTTTAAAAACCTGGTGCCGCCCGAGGTAAAAATTAGCAACGCCGCCCGCCACGTTGCCCACTACCGATGCCGCCACCGGCCCGGCGTGCAGCCCTTCGACCAGGCAAATGGTAGTCAGAAAATCGACGGCCGAGCCGGCCAGCGAGGCCGCCTGGGCTTTGAGAAACGTGAGGTAACGCATAGAAATAAGTAACGCCAAGTTCCAGCTTGGCGAGCGAGCGCAGCGAGCTAGTACGTTAGTGAGCGTCTGCTAGCGTGGATGCTCGCTGCGCTCGCTCGCCAAGCTGGAGCTTGGCGTTACAGCCACCGCAGCCCCAGCGCCAAGTGCATCAGCGCCAGCGTGTATACGCCCGCCAATACGTCGTCGAGCATCACGCCGTAGCCGCCGGGTAGCTTCTCCATACTTCTGATACCCAGTGGCTTCACAATGTCAAAAAACCGAAACAGCACCAGCCCCACCAGCAGGCGCGGCCCGGTGAGCGGCACGCCCAATAGCCCTACCCACACGCCAGCTACTTCGTCGATTACCACGCGGTAGCTGTCCTTGCCCCAGGCCGGCTCCACGCGGTGGGCCGCCCAGGTGCCCAGCCCCAGCAGGCCCGCCGTGAGCAGGCCGGCCAGGGTTGGGTTGGTAGTAAGCGCTTGGTTGGGAGCCAGGTACAGCACCAGGCAGCAAGCGGCGGCGGCTACCGTGCCGCCGCCCTTGAGGTACCCGATGCCCAGCACGCTGGCAATGGCTTTGAACACGTTACTTAGCTAGTTTACAGCGAGTCCGAAGCTTCGGTGAGGTCGGCGGGCTCGGCAATGTCGGCCAGCTGGGGCTCGCCCATCACTTCGCGCAGGGTGTTGTGCAAGGTCACGAGCTGCTTGAAAATATCGTGCTCGGGGCGCTGGCTCACGTCCTCCGTCTGCGGCGATTTCAGGTAGAACGACAGCCACTCCTGCACGCCGCTCATGCCGGCGCGCTGGGCGAGGTCGATGAACAAGGCCAGGTCGAGCACCAGCGGCGCGGCCAGAATCGAGTCGCGGCAGAGGAAGTTGATTTTAATCTGCATCGGGTAGCCGAGCCACCCGAAGATGTCGATGTTATCCCAGCTTTCCTTGTTGTCGCCGGCCGGCGGGTAGTAGTTGATGCGCACCTTGTGGTGCATGTCGCCGTAGAGCGCCGGGTTGGTTTCGGGGTGAAAAATGTCGTCCAGCACGCTTAGCTTCGACACTTCCTTGGTTTTGAAGTTGTCGGGGTCGTCGAGCACCAAGCCATCGCGGTTGCCCAGGATGTTGGTCGAAAACCAGCCTTTCACGCCCAGCGCCCGCGTTTGCAGGCCGGGGGCCACGATGGTTTTCATCAGCGTCTGGCCAGTTTTGAAGTCTTTGCCGGCCACCGGCACGCCATTGAGGGCGGCCAGTTCCAGCAGGGCGGGCACGTCCACGGTCAGGTTGGGGGCACCGTTCACGTAGGGCACGCCCTCTTTCAGCGCGGCGTAGGCATATATCATGCTCGGCGCGATGTTGGCGGCGTTCTGGCGCAGGCCTTCTTCGAAGGCGGCCAGTGTGCGGTGCGTTTCGGAGGGCTCGTGGTAGATTTCGGTCGAGCCGCACCACACCATCACGAGGCGGCTGCACCCGCGCTCGGCTTTAAAATTGCGGATGTCGGCGCGCACCTGCTCGGCCAGGTCGAGCTTGGTCGTGAAGTCCTTGACGTGCGTGCCGTCGAGGTTTTTGGCGTAGCTGCGGTCGAAAGCGGCCTTCATGGGCCGGATGGCTTGCAGCTCTTCCTTCACGGCGTGCAGCAGCATGGGCTCCAGCACCTTGGCGTGCAGCGCGGCCTCAAATACGTTGGCCTCATACACGTCCCAGCCGCCAAACTCCACTTCGTTGATGTCGGCCAGCGGCACGAAATCCTTGATTTTGGGGTAGTTGTCGGTAGCGCGGTTGAGGCGAATGTTGCCCATCTGGGTGAGCGCGCCCACCGGCTGGGCAATGTCTTTGCGCACGGCCATCACGCCGGCGATAAGGGTGGTAGCCACGGCACCCAGGCCCGGAATGAGAATGCCCAGCTTGCCGTCGGCCGGGGCCAGCCGGCCGTTAAAATCTTTCATAAGGTAAATAAAGGAGACGTGCCCGGCAGCTGAGCCCGCAGCAAGCGGGCCGGCTACGCGCGGCGAAAACGGGAGGAAAATGCTTGGCAGCCAGCAAGGGCCGCAACAGGAGGAAAAAGCGCCGGGACGGCGCTGGTCAGTCAAATGTAAAAAGCCGACCCGCAACATTGGCAGCCACAGCCAGACGCGCGAACCCACCAAATATTTGCCAACCGGCGCTAACCTTTACGCTGAAAAATAATAAGTGCTTTACAGTGAGATAACTCTAGTAAGAATATTTTTTGCCAAACGGCGGCTGTAAATCTTTGGCCGCAGTTGCTGCCACAGGCGGCGAGCCAGCCGGCGCGGCCACCCGGTACACCGTAGCTGGATAGCGGTGCCCCGGCACCCCGAAGGCCACGTGTAGCTCGCAGGGGCCGGTGGCTTCGGGCGCGAGGCGCTGGTGCAGCGCCGCCGTCACGAGTAGGTCGCTGCCGAGCTGCTGGCTTTCGTGCAGCAAGCCGGCCACTTCGCGCAGTGCCACCGGCTCGTACTGGCGCGGGGTGGCGGCTGCGCCGGGCGCTACCCAGCCCAGGCCGGCTGCCGCATTCAGGGGCAGGGCCGGCGCGCCCGCCAGGCGGCGCACGCAGTCGCGCAGCTGGGTGTAAATGGCTGTGATAGAAACTGCTGGTGCGCTGGCGGCGGGCCAGGTAAGTAGCAGGCTACCCGGCTGATGCGGCATCACCACGCCGCCGCTAGCCCCGATGGCCGGTTGGCACTCGCGCAAGGCCTCGGCCATCATAGCGGTGTGTGCCGAGCGCGTGAGGCGGGTAGTATTGGGTAGCGCTGCTAGTAGCACCAGGCGCTCTTCGCGCCCGGCGTGGGCCGCCGCCGGGGCCTGCTGAAACCAGGCCTCCAGGCCGGTGGTGCGGAGCAGCCAATGCCACAGGCCAGGCTTGGGGGATGCGGGTACTGATAAATTAGTCATGCCTCTGAAAACAGCCACGGGGCCGGGTAACAAAAAAAGCCGCCACCTTTCCCGCATGCGTGCGCGCATTTGGTAAAGGTGGCGGCTCTCTACCCAACCTTGTGCCAGTTGGCAAGGCTAGATTCCTCTAAAAGATAGAAGATTGGTAATCAGCTTGCAGTTGCTGCCAGAGTTTCGGGGGCGGCTGCTAACTGACGCTTTCTTTGTGCGGATTTCCTGAAATATCAGCTTTCCCTTCAACTAGCTGCTGCCTGGAAATTCGCTTACCGCCTCGCTCAGGTCGTAGACAGGTACCTCGGGCAAAGCATTCTGAATGATACTCGCACCCGCCGCCGAGCGGTAGCCGCCCGCGCAGTGCACCAGTACCGGCTTGTCGGTTGGAATCTCACCCACGCGTTCGCGCAGTTCGGGCAGCGGTATCAGCAGCGCATCTTTAAAGAGCGGCTTTTCGGCTTCGGTGCGGTTGCGGATGTCCACGACCGTGAAGTGCTCGGGGTGCTCGTGTGCCTCGGCTACGTCCGCGTCGGGGCTGGTGGCGGGTAGGGTGGTGGGAGCCAGTAGCGCGCCCTTGATGTTGCCTTCGTAGCCAATTTTGGCGGCTTTGCGGATAACGGCGTCGAGCTGTATCTGCGTGTCGGCCAATAAGTAAAACTTTTCATTCGGCCCTACTACCGAGCCCAGCCAGGTTTCAAACTTGCCGCCATCCATGAGGTTGATGGCGCCCGGCAGGTGGCCAGCGCGGAACTTGGCGGCCGGGCGGGTATCGATGAGTAGCACGCCGGGCTCGGGCACCGTGCCCGAGCTCAGGCGCGGCACCGAGCGCACGCTGTCCTCGAAGTTGGGCGCGCCGCGCTTGTTGAGCTGCACATCGTGCCCGAAGTATTTGGGCATGAACGGCTGGTCTTCGAGCAATACCTTAATAAACTCCTGCTCCGACATCGGTTGCAGGGCATAGTTAGTGGCCAGCTCTTTGGCGATGGTGCTGTCGAGGTCGGGGCTGGTGGTTTTGCCGCAGAGCGAGCCAGGGCCGTGGGCGGGGTACACCTTGGTGGTGCCGGGCAGGGCCATCAGCTTCTGGCGGGTGCTTTGGTAGAGCTGGGCGGCGAGCGCCTCGCGGGCGTGGCCGCCGGCGGCCTGGTCTTCGCGCAGGTCAGGGCGGCCCACGTCGCCCACAAACAGCGTGTCGCCGGTGAATACGGCGCGGGTTTGGGCGGCCTCATCCAGGAGCAGCACGCTGATGCTGTCGGGCGAGTGGCCGGGGGTGTTAATAGCGTGCAGCTCCACGGTGCCGAGCTTGAGGCGGTCGCCGTCGTCGAAGCTTTTGTGGGGGTAGCTAGCGCCGACCAGCTTGCTACAGTAGATAGTGGCGTCGGTTTCGCGGGCTATTTCGAGGTGGCTGCTCACGAAGTCGGCGTGGGGGTGGGTTTCAATCACTGCCACTATCTCGGCGTCGTGCTCGTCGGCAAAATCGTAATAGGGCTGGGGGTCGCGGCCGGGGTCAATCACGGCCATCTGCCGGCCGGCGCGCACCGCGTAGGAAGCGTGGGCCAGGCCTTTGTCGTAAAACTGCTGAATTTGCACCGCGGGGGTGCTACTACTGGGGAGGGGCATTGAGATGGAGCGGCCGCCGCCGAGCTAAGTTGCTGACTGCTTGGCGACCAAGATAGGTAGACAGGCCAAATATAAGAATACGAAGCTAAAAAAACGCGTGCCCCGCGCCCAGGGTTCCGACAGCCGCGCCGGGCCGCATTAGTCCCAGCCGCCACCCGCAAAGCGCCGGCCGCCAGCCCCTGCCACCGTACTGGCCAAACCGCAAAAAGCCTCGTTCCGGGCGAAACGAGGCTTTTTCGTGAGCGAAGCGGTTGGCTAGTCTAGGTCGGCCCCCATGCCCCCGCCGCCCTGGCGGCGCTCCTGCATTTTGGCGCGGCGCTCGGCCAGCATCTGCTGGTATTTGGTGTATTGGTCGGGGGTGAGCACAGTTTGCAGCTGGCCGTTGAACTTGTCGCGGCCGGCGCGCATGGCCTGGCCCATGGCCCGGCGGTTGCCGCCCGCGCCCTGGATGGCCGTTTGGGTTTCTTGGCGCTGGGCGGCCATGAGCTGCTGCACTTTGGCTTGCTGGTCGGCGCTCATGTTCAGTTCTTTGGCCAGGCGCTGGGCCTGGGCTTCGGCCTGCTGCTCGGGGGTGCGCATAGCCCCACCGCGGCCATTCAGGGGTGCGATTTGGGCTGGGGTAGCGGGCGTGGTTTGGGCCTGGGCGGCCGAGGTTAGGCCCAGGGTGGCGAGGAGGAGAAGGGCGTTTTTCATGGGTTGAGAAAGGGAGGCTGGAGGCTTTTAGAAGCTGGCCGGGACCGAAGGTTTAAGCCTGGTATAGTAGCGCGCACTTTGTAGTTCGCGTGCGTCTGGGTGCTCGCCAACGAACGCGAACGACAAAGTGCGCGCTACGCCAAACTAGGCTTTAGTCTTCGATTTGTCGCCGTGCTTGCCGCCCTTATGGTGGCGCTCCTGCTTCATGGCCAGGAGTTTGCTGTATTGGTCGGGCTTCAGCACGGCTTGCAGCTGGGCTTGGTACTTGGCCTGGCCAGCCTGCATGGCGTCGTGGCGGGCTTTGCGCTGGTCGGCGGTGTGGTATTGCTCTTTCAGGGCCTGGGCTTCCTGAGCCTGGGCTAGTAGTATCTGGCGCACCTTGGGTTGCTGGTCGGCGGTGAGGCCCAGCTTTTTGGTGAGCATGGCGGTGTGGTGGTCGGCGCGTTGCTCGGGCGTTTTGGCCTGGTGGTCGCCTTTTTTATGGTCGCCCATGCGGTGCACGCGGTGGGTGGGCAGCTGGGTGGTAGTGCCCGGGGCCTGGGCAAAGCTGGCGGTAGCAAAGG
This sequence comes from Hymenobacter sp., assembly GCF_035709525.1. Classification (GTDB taxonomy): domain Bacteria; phylum Bacteroidota; class Bacteroidia; order Cytophagales; family Hymenobacteraceae; genus Hymenobacter. The sequence goes on from NZ_DASTEP010000005.1 coordinate 31,306, forward strand.
CCATAGCGGCCAGCAAAAACAAAGACTTTTTCATAAAGAATAAAAAGCAGAAGGGGGAGGGGAAACCGGAAGCGCGGCCGCGCCATCTTTACGGATGCCAGGGTATTTGCAAGGAGCGGGCCAAGCCCACGGGTGGGCACAAAAAAGCCCTTTTCAGGCGCTGAAAAGGGCTTTTTTATCGACGGAGAATTAATTTGTCATGCTGAGCGCAGCGTAGCGGAGTCGAAGCATCTCCACCGGTAAACTAACCTTTGACGCTTAGCAACGAAGTGGTAGAGATGCTTCGACTCCGCTGCGCTGCGCTCAGCATGACGGACGGACGTGGCCGGTAGTCCTATAATTTAATGCGCCGTGGTGTGTAGCTGCCCGATGCGGGCGGCCTTATACTGCTGGTACTGCGCGTACTGCGCCGGCGTGAGCACCTTCTGAATCAGCTCCTCCGACTTGGCGCGGTCGAAGGCCATGGCGGCTTGCAGGCCGGCGGGGTCGCCCTGGTGGGCGGTGCGGTCGGCGTCCATGTGCTGGCGCGTGAGCAGTAGCACCTGGCGCAGGCGCGTCTGCTGGTCGGGCGAGAGGCTTAGCTCCTGAGCCATGCGCTTGACCTGGCTGGCTACTGCCGCCTGCACGGCGGGCGTGGGGGGCGGCGTGGTTTGGGCGCGGGTGCCGGCCGCCGGCAGGCTCAGGAGGGCGAGGGCGATAAGGGCTTTTTTCATAATCTAAACTGGAAGAAAAATAACGAAAAGTGGAAAATAGACGGCGTAGCTAAATGCGGGCCAATCGGCAGCGCGCTTGCAAGTTTACGCACCGCAGGCAGCCCGCCCTGCGCCGCACGGGCCGCGCACCGTGCGCCAGTCGCGAAGTTTCGCGTATTTTCGGCCCGCCGTGCTGTACCCCAGCCTTCTCTAAACGCTAACCCCTCCTTACTCATTCCCTCCCCCAAACCTCTACTTCATGCCGAGTATTTTTGCTAAGAAACCGCTCGCTCAGCTGCTGGGCGAAGCCAACTCCGGCCACGGCGGCCTCCAGCGCACGCTGGGCGCGGCCAATCTCGTGGCCCTGGGCGTGGGCGCCATCATCGGGGCGGGCCTGTTTGTGCGGACTGCCGCCGCCGCCGCCCAGGCTTCGGGGCCGGGCGTCACGCTGGCGTTTATCGTGGCGGCCATTGGCTGCGCGTTTGCCGGGCTGTGCTACGCCGAGTTTGCGGCCATGATTCCGATTGCCGGCTCGGCCTACACCTACGCCTACACCACGATGGGCGAGTTTGTGGCCTGGATTATCGGCTGGGCGCTCATCATGGAATACGCCCTGGGGGCGGCTACCGTGTCCATTGCCTGGAGCGAGTACCTCAATAAGCTCTTGGAAATATTCGGGATGCAGATACCGTATAACCTCTGCCACGCCCCGGCCGAGGGCGGCTGGCTCAATTTGCCGGCGCTGCTCATTATTGTGGCGCTCAGCTTGTTGCTCATCAAAGGTACGCAGGAGTCGGCTACCTTCAACGCCATTATCGTGGTGGTGAAAGTTGCCATCGTGCTGGTGTTCATCGCCGTGGGTTGGCAGTTCATCAACCCCGCCAACCACGAGCCCTACCTCATTCCGGCCAACCAGCCCGACGTGCTCGACAAAGCCGGCAAGGTCATTATTTCCTACAAAGACTACTTCAAGCACGGCGTGGGCGGCATCGTGGGTGGCGCAGCCATCGTATTCTTCGCCTTCATCGGCTTCGACGCCGTGAGCACGGCCGCGCAGGAGGCCAAAAACCCCAAGCGCGATATGCCTATTGGCATCCTGGGTTCGCTGGTGGTGTGCACCATTCTCTACATCCTGTTTGGCCACGTGCTGACGGGCGTAGCACCCTGGACCGATTTTGCCGACCCCGCCAAGGGCCGCGAGGCCAGCGTAACCTACGCCATTGCCGCCTACATGCCCGGCTACGGCTGGCTCGCCAACACCGTGACGGTGGCCATTCTGGCCGGCTTCACGTCGGTTATCCTGGTAATGCTCATGGGCCAGAGCCGCGTATTCTTCTCGATGGCCAATGACGGCCTGATGCCCAAAGCCTTCTCCGAGCTGCACCCCAAATTCCGCACGCCCTACAAGTCCAACCTCGTGCTGCTGGTGTTCGTGGGCGCGTTCGCGGCCTTCGTGCCCGGCTCGCTGGCCGGCGACCTCACGTCGTTTGGCACGCTGCTGGCCTTCGTGCTGGTGAGCGTGGGCATCTGGATTATGCGCCGCTCCGACCCCAACCAGCACCGTCCGTTCCGCGCGCCGCTCTCGTCGGCGGGCTTCCCGCTGGTGCCGTTCATGGGCGCCATCATCTGCGGCGGCATGATTTACGCCCTCGACACTTTCACCCTGCAAGTGGCCTTCGCCTGGATGGCGCTGGGCTTCCTGGTGTACTTCATCTACGGCAAGCAAAACTCGAAGCTGCAACAAGGCATCGTGGTGATTCCGAAGGAGATGGACGAAGAAGCTTTCATCAAACCCGACCCGAATAACCGCTAGGTTACTTCTAATTGCTTTATTAAAACGGCCCCGTCAGCAAGCGCTGGCGGGGCCGTTTTGGGTTTAAGGGTGTAGAGACGCATACTTGCGTCTCGTCGTTGTTCAGCTCGCCCAGCGTGAGACGCAAGTATGCGTCTCTACACCCTACTTGCACGCCGATTTAAGCGTGCTTTGACGCGCGGACTGAAAGTCCGCGCTACGGCTGTGCCAGAATGCCTTCGATAAACGCCGCGAAGCGCTCGTCGCTGGGCCGGATGGCATCGGGCGAGCGCACCGCGCCCGTGCGGTCGAGCACGAGGTAGCGCGGTATGCTGGTTATCTCAAACTCCCGCCGCAAACGCGACGCGACGGGGTTGGTAAACCGAAAATGGTTGGCCGGGCCGCCGCGCAGCCGGCCGAGGGCCCTGCGCCAGTCTTTGGCATCGCGGTCGATGGAGAGGTAGAGCACGCTTAGGCCCTGCGCCTGGTAGCGCTTGGCTACGGCGGCCGAGGCGGGCAGCTCCGCAAGGCAAGGCGCGCACCAGCTGGCCCATATATCGAGCAGCACCACGCGGCCCTTGTGCTGGCTTAGCAGCGCCACCAGTGGCTGCGCCGGGCCGGCCGGGGCGTCGAGCGAGTCGGTGAAAACCTCGCGCCGGTACGAGCGCATGGGCACAGTAGGGTCGCCTTTGAGGGCGCGCACAAACTCGGTGTAGGGCGCTACCCAGGTTTGGTAGTCAGCGAGCAGCCGCCGAATATCCTTGTGGTGAAATCGGGCATCTTCTAAAATTTCGTAGCACGCCCAGGCCCGCTGAATGCCCCGGTAGGTTTGCCGGGCCATGGCGTAGCGGGCGCTGGTGATGGGCTGCCGGCCCGCCCGCAGGCAGAGATAAGCCGCGTAGGCGCTGAGCGCAGTAGGCAAGCCGGCCGAGCTGTCCTGGGGCGCGCGCCGCTGGTACACCGTGAGAATGCCGCTACCCGCCGTTACCGAATCGACGTAGGCGGGCGTGAGTACCCGCAGCGGGTCGCGGGGGAGCTGATATTCAGCGGGTAGTAGGAGCGTGTGGAAGATTCGCAGCCGCAGGTTTTGGGTGAGTAGGGAGGCTACTTCGGGCCGGATGCCGGGCGTGCGCTGAAGCTCAACAAGCAGCGCCTCGGTGGTGCGCTTGAGCTGCGACCAGTCGCGCAAAAACTGGTCGAGCGGTACCTTGCTGTGCGGCACGTTCATCTCAAAAAACCAGCCATCCAGGCCCACCGAACTTTGCCACACCTTGTAGCAAAAATCCAGCTCGGCCTGGTGGCGGCCCCGAAACTCGAAGGCGTACTGCTGCTCGTTGAACGATATATCCACCGTGTCGCCGGGCATTACTACCAGCGTCGGCGGCTTGAAGGCGAGTTGCCCGGGCGGTGGCTGCCGCTGCCCCCGCTTGCGCGAGGGCTTGAGAGCCGGAAACCGTACCAGCGTGGGCGAGTAGCTATTCTCATCAAAATGGACGAAAACGCGGCTGCCTGGCCGCACGGCTCCGCCTTTGCCAGCCCAATAGATATTGAAGTAGTCAATGCTTGTTACATCGGTGCCGGGCAGGCCGCGCACCACGGCATCGGGCGGCGCGGCCAGGCTGGCGCGGCTCCAGAAAACCAGGAGCAGCAGGTAGCTAAAACGCAGCATGGTAGTCAGTTTGGGCATAGCAAGGTGAGGGGAAAAGGTGTCAGATAAGTGCATCATTCGTAAAGAATTGAAACACTACTTACCCGATGCCTGAATGCCTCAAACTGCACAAGCGCGCTGCTTAAATTTAGAAAAGCCATGCTGCCGCTGTGGCCATTATGCGTTGCACGGTAGCCGCGAAGCGGCAGCACGTTGGTAGCTGGAACGGATAGCAAACGTCATGAGCCGCGAAGCGGCGGCACCAAGCGATAGGGTGCCGCTTTGCGGCTCATTGTTCCATAAAGCTGCTTGAGCTACCAACATGCCGCCGCTTCGCGGCTATCGTGCAGCAAGGAGGCTACCCCGCATTATCCTCCGGCCAGGTCCGAAACTGGTGCAGCCAGGCCAGCGCCTCAGCTTCGGTGGTAAACCAGTTTACCCAAAAGTTGGGCGACAACTGCATGGGCCGGGGCTGGGCGTAGTGCTGGGCTTGCAGGGCCTCCCAAAAGCCGGGCTGCGCGATAAACGCCAGACACGGCAGGCGGCCCAGCGACTGCCGCACCTGCGGCAAAAAATCGTCTGTCAGCCACTCGTACACGTCGAGCGGCCGGATTTCGGGGGTGTCGGCGCGCCCGTCGAGCAGCCAGAACGGGCAGCGGTGCTGCTGCGCGGCGTGGTGCAGCATTTCGCAGGCTTCCATAAATTCGGGAATCGAGAGCGGGCGCATTACTACGCCGCGCAGCAGCGGCGGCCGGGCCTCGAAGCACACCGAGTAAAACGAAGTAGTAGCGGGGGTAGCCATGATGCGAAAGCCAGGAAAAGGCTGGTAGGGTGGGAAAGGGGCAGCATGGCGTAAGATACTAGTGGAGTGGCGGCTGGGTACCGAAAACCCGGCGGCAGCGGCCGGGCCTGCGCACCCGGCGCGCTACTAGGCACGCGCCGGGGCCTGAAAAACAAAAACCAGGCTAGGCTTCTTTAACCTCGCTTTGCAGCTTGAGCACCTTGTCGCCGTTTTCCTGCACTATCACGAGCGCGGGGTCGTCGGCGGTGCCGTTGCGGGTGATTTCGCTGCCTTTGATTTTGCGCGAAATGTGTTCTTTGTGGACGCTTTCGATTTTGCCGGTGGCCGTGCCGGTGCCGTATTTCCAGCTAACAGTGGTGCCTTTGCGCATGAGATAGGGGAGGGGGAAAGGGTTGTTAATTAGGCTTACGCAGCCGTTGGCCGGCGGTTATACTCGGCTATATCGGCTGCTTTCGCTACCTTACCAGTCGCAGGAGCTTTCCGGGCAAACTGCAACTTATTCTGGCTCCCTTTTTATCGACTGCACGTTGACTTTCCTTTGTAAAAACGCCCCGCGCCTCGGGCTGGCGCTGCTGGGCCTGGGCGCGGCGCTGCCCGCGCTGGCGCAGCCCGGCACCTACCCGCGCAATGGCGTGTACGACCAGCGCCCCGGCCTCTACGCCTTCACCCACGCCACCATCCAAACCGACTACCAAACCCAGCTCAAGGACGCGACGCTGGTAATCCGGGAAGGGAAAATCGTGGCCGTGGGGCCGTCGGTCACGGTGAAAATCCCGGCCGGCGCGGTGGTGCAAGACCTGAGCGGCAAGTATTTGTACCCCGGCCTGGTCGATATTTTTACCAGCTACGGCGTGCCCGAGGCCAAAGCGCCCGAGCGCACCGGCCGGCGCGGCGGCCCGCAGTTCGACTCCCAAAAAGCGGGCGCTTTTGATTGGAACCAGGCCATTCACCCCGAAGTCAACGCCGCCGAGCTGTTCAAGGTCAATGCCGAGCAGGCCAAAGCCTACCGGGCGCTGGGCTTCGGGGCGGTGCTCACGCAGCAGCCCGATGGCCTCATGCGCGGCACGGCGGCGCTGGTGAGCCTCAACTCCGACCGCAAGGAAAACGAGGTGCTGCTGCTCGATAGGGCGGCCAGCGGGTTGTCGTTCGACAAAGGTACTTCGACCCAGGACTACCCCAGCTCGCTGATGGGCAGCATCGCGCTGCTGCGCCAAACCTACCTCGACGCGCAGTGGAACCAGCGCAACCCGCGCCGTGAGCAGAACCTGTCGCTGCTGGCCCTCACGCAGCAAAAGCTGCTGCCCGCCCTGTTTGAGGTGCGCGACAAAAACTCGGCCCTGCGCGCCGACCGCGTGGGCGACGAGGCGGGCGTGCAGTACATCATCAAGGGCCGGGGCGACGAGTACCAGCGCCTGCCCGAGCTGAAAACCACCGGGGCCACCTTCGTGGTGCCCGTCAATTTTCCCGAAGCGTACCAGGTTGAGGATGTGTACGATGCCCAGCGCATCGCCCTCGAAGACATGCAGCACTGGGAGCAGGCCCCCGCCAACGCCGCCCGCCTGCGGCAGGCGGGCGTAGCCTTCTGCCTCACGGCCGCCGACCTCAAAGACAAAACCAAGTTCTGGCCCAACCTGCGCAAAGCCGCCCGCTACGGCCTCAGCGAGCAGGACATCTTGCAAGCCCTCACGGCCACGCCCGCCCGCCTGCTGCGCGCCGAAGGCGAAGTAGGCAGCCTGCGCCCCGGCCTGCAAGCCAACTTCCTTGTCTGCTCGCGCCCGCTGCTAGCCGACGATAACGTGCTGCTCGACAACTGGGTGCAGGGCGAGCGCTACCAGCTCAGCACCCTGCCCACCGACTACCGGGGCGTGTATGCGCTGCAACTGGTGACGGCCGATAAAATCCTGAAGGACGAGTATAAAATCAGCGCCGACATGCGCCTGCTCATCCAAGGTAGCAAGCCCGAAGCGCCCGAGCTGCGGGTGGTGCCCGCGGCCGGCGATACCGTGCGCGGCACCATCATGGTGAGTACCGAGCTGGCGACGATAGTCTTCAACCCGGAAGACAAAATCAAGAAGAAGCCGGCCAAGCCCAACAACGACAGCCGCCCGCCTGCTAACGCCGGGGCTACCCGCCTCAGCGGCTACTACGATGCCGCGACCAAAACCTTCCGGGGCGATGGCCTGCTGGCCCAAGGGCTGAACGCGCCCGGCATCCCCGTGACCTGGAGCGCCCGCCGCCTCGACGAGGCCAGCCGCCAGGCGTGGCTCGACACGGCCAAAGCGCCCAAGCCGCTGGTGCTCGGCCCCGTAACCTACCCGATGGGTGCGTATGGCCTCGGCGCGGCCCCCGCGCAGGAGGCGGTGTTGATTAAAAACGCCACCGTGTGGACCAGCGAAAAGGCCGGTAAGCTCGAAAACACCGATGTGCTGCTGAGCGGCGGCAAGATTCAGAAAATCGGCCGGAACTTAGCTGTGCCGGCCGGAGCGCGCACCCTTGATGGTACTGGCAAGCACCTCACGCCGGGCATTATTGACGAGCACTCGCACCTGGCTATTGCCGAGGGCGTGAACGAAGGCACGCAGGCCGTAACCAGCGAGGTGCGGGTCGGCGATGTCATTGACCCTGAAGACGTGGGCGTGTACCGCGATTTGGCGGGCGGCGTGGTGGCGGCGCAGCTGCTGCACGGCTCGGCCAATCCCATCGGCGGGCAGTCAGCCTTGATAAAAATGCGCTGGGGCGCGACCGGCCAGGAAATGAAAATTGCCGACGCACCGGGCTTCATCAAGTTCGCGCTAGGCGAAAATGTGAAGCAAAGCAACTGGGGCGAGCTCAACATCTCGCGCTTCCCGCAGACGCGCATGGGCACCGAGCAGGTGTTCGTGGATGCCTTCACCCGCGCCAAGCAGTACGAACAGGAATGGCTGGCTTACAATAAATTATCGAAAGCGCAGCAGGCCAAAATCGACGCCCCGCGCCGCGACCTGGAGCTGGATGCGCTGGTGGAAATCCTGCACGATACGCGCCATATCACCTGCCACAGCTACGTGCAAAGCGAAATCAACATGCTCATGGGCGTGTCCGACCGCATGGGCTTCAAGGTCAATACCTTCACCCACATCCTGGAAGGCTATAAAGTGGCCGACAAAATGAAGGCCCACGGCATCAACGCCAGCACGTTTTCCGACTGGTGGGCCTACAAAAACGAGGTGCGCGACGCCATTCCGTACAACGCCGCCATCATGCACCGCGTGGGGTTGAACGTAGCCATCAACTCGGACGACGCCGAAATGAGCCGCCGCCTCAATCAGGAAGCCGCCAAGAGCGTGAAATACGGCGGCGTGCCCGAAACCGAGGCCCTAGAGTTCGTCACCATCAACCCCGCCCGGATGCTGCACCTCGACAGCCGCATGGGTAGCATCGCGGTGGGCAAAGACGCCGACGTAGTACTCTGGAACGACAACCCGCTGAGCATCTACGCCAAAGCCGAAAACACTTTCGTGGATGGCCGCGAGTATTTCAGCCTGAAGCGCGACGCCGAACTGCGCCAGCAGCGCGACCGCGAGCGCCAGCGCCTGGTGCAAGCCATGCTGGCCGCCCGCAAAGCCGGCGCCCCCAGCCAAGCCCCGAAAGAAAAAGCCGCTACCCACTGGACCTGTGATACGCTGGGCCAGGAGGGCGAGATGAGTAAGTAATTGATAATGTATTGTTATGCTGAGCGCAACGCAGCGGAGTCGAAGCATCTCTGCCGCTTCTCTGCTAGCGTCAGGGTTTAGTTCACCGATAGAGATGCTTCGACTCCGCTGCGCTGCGCTCAGCATGATAAACGCGACTTGATACCATGCAAAAATTAGTCTA
>NZ_DASTEP010000006.1:0-44629 GCF_035709525.1 Hymenobacter sp.
TCTCTACCGGTGAACTAACCTAAACGTTGGAGTTACTTAAACGGTAGAGATGCTTCGACTCCGCTGCGCTGCGCTCAGCATGACGGACGTTTTCAATCGCATAGATAAGCATGAACATCCTCGTCCTCAACTCCGGTAGCAGCTCCATCAAATACCAGCTTTTCCGCTGGCCCGACGAGCGGCCCGCGTGCAGCGGGCTGCTCGAGCGCATCGGCTCGGAGCAGGCTACCATTACCCACAAAACCTTCGCGCCCGGCGCACCGCCCGCCGAGCTGCGCCGCACCCTACCCCTGCCCGACCACGAGGCCGGCCTGCTCGAAGTAGTGCACCTGCTCACCACCGGCCTGGAAGCCGTGATTCAGGCCCCGGCCGAAATCGACCTGGTGGGCCACCGCGTGGTACACGGCGGCGAGGCTTTTACTAAGGCCACGCTGATTGATGAGGAGGTGAAGGCCGAAATTAGACGGCTTTTTGGCCTGGCCCCGCTGCACAACCCGGCCAACTACGACGGCATCGAGGTGGCCGAGCGGGTGTTTCCGCAGGCGCGGCAGGTGGCGGTGTTCGACACGGCGTTTCACCAGACGCTGCCCGAAAAGGCGTTTCGCTACGCGCTGCCCACGGCCCTGTACACCGAGCAGCGCATCCGGCGCTACGGCTTCCACGGCACCAGCCACCAGTACGTGGCGGCGCAGGCGGCGGCTTTTTTAGGCAATCCTGAGGCCCGGCTCATCACCATCCACCTCGGCAACGGGTGCAGCATGGCGGCCGTGCGCGGCGGCCAGTCGCTGGATACCAGCATGGGATTCAGCCCCTTGGCGGGCCTAGTGATGGGCACCCGCTCGGGCGATATCGACCCCTCGGTGCTACTGCACCTGCTCGGGCCGCTGGGCTACTCAGGCGCGCAGGTCAACAACCTGCTCAACAAAGAAAGCGGGATGCTGGGCCTGGCCGGCTCCAATGACATGCGCGACATCAGCGCCGCGCTGGCGGCCGGCAGCCCCGATGCCGCCCTGGCCTATGACCTCTACGCCTACCGCATCCGCCAGTATATCGGGGCCTACGCGGCCGTGCTCAACGGCCTCGATGCCATCATCTTCACGGCCGGCGTGGGCGAAAACGACGCCCTGGTCCGCAGCAAAGTCTGCCAGGATATGGACTTCTTCGGCCTGGCCCTGGATGAAACCCAAAATCAGCAGCGCCAGCCGGGCCTGCGTGACCTCAGCGCGCCGGGCGCGCGGGCGCGGGTATTGGTGGTGCCGACCAATGAGGAGCTGGAGATTGCGCGGCAGTGCGCGGAATTGGTGGGGTAGCTAAAGCTGTTGTAGCTGCCTTTTTGCTTGCGAATGACCTTGGCTTGCTGCCTGCTGAAACCAGTATTTTGCCCATTTGCGAGACTTCGCAACACCTTCGCCTTCCAGATAACACAACCCTAAGTTGTATTGCGCCTTTCGTTCCCCAGCCTTAGCCGCTTTACGGTACCATCGTATGGCCTTAGTTAAATCATGCGCCACACCTTGCCCATGAAAATAGCCGTAGCCTAGTTCCAACTGAGCCAGGGAATCACCGTTTTGAGCGCCTTTAGCAAACCATTCGAAAGCCTGCTGATAATCCTGCATTATTCCTTCCCCTTCCCGATAGCAAAATCCCGTGTTGTATTGAGCTTCGGGAAAACCGTCAGTAGCTGCTGACAGGAAGTATAGGAAGGCTTTGTGCATATCCTTTTCGACTCCCCGGCCGTGCTCATAGCAAACGCCGACGTAGAATTTCGCTCGCCGCATACCTTGCTCGGCTGCACGTAGCCACCAGCTTATTATTTCTTCCCAGTCGCGAGGTTCAGGCTTATTCCTACCAAAAGCTAACCGATAGCCTACACGAAATTGCGCGTCAGCATCGCCTTGGTTTGCAAGCTTTAACAGATAAGCGGTCGTTTCCATCGGCACGCATATAAGCTTTCAGCCGCTCAACTGAAATCATACGGGTACCCGATTTCCTGCAACTCGGCGGCCAGGGCTACCCAGTCTTCCAGCTCTTCATTGAGGGCCAGCACCATTGCTTTGGTCAGCACCTCGTGGTGGTAGATGGGGGCCACGGCGGCGGCGGTGAGGGGCCGGCGGTCGGTTTCGTCGAGGTAGTAGTCGGTGGCCCACTCGGCGTAGGTGGCGGGGTCGTTGTCGAAAATGTAGAGCAATTCTTCCGAGCCGTCGTCCTCGTTTTCGACCACGCCGCGCTGCCAGCCGTGGGCGGGCGTGTACCACAGGCAAAACGTGGTACCCAGCGAATTAACCGGCTCCTCAAACACGAAGCTGTCGAAGGCCTCGGGCAGGCCGCGCGTTACCTGGGCTTTGGTGGGCTGCTCGTACTCGTGCAAAAAGCCGTTGATAACGCAGCCCTCGGAGCGAAAGAGCACGAGCATCTCGTCGCCCTCGCCGTCGCGCATTTCGAGCACGGCCTCGCCGGGTGCCCAGTGGGGGTTGTAAGAGTAGTAGCGGTACTCCCAATCGGGCGAGTTGATGGCATCGAGCACGGCTAGCGACTGGGCGAGGCGCTGCAAGGCGGCGGCCGACGGCAGGCCGGCGTAGTTGGCGGTAGAAAGCATTAGGACAGGTCGGCTTTGATGGCGGCCACGTAGGCTACGGTGTTGCCCGTGTAGCGGGCTATTTCCTCCACGCTCAGGCTGCTGTTGCGCAGCATCAGGCGGATGGTTTCTCGCTCACCTTCGGCTTTGCCTTCTGCTTTGCCCACTTCCAGACCTTTCTTTTGCCCTTCTTCCAAGCCTTTTGCTTTCCCTTCTTCTAAACCCTTAGCCTTACCTTCTTCCAGCGCCTCGGCTAGGTCGGCGCGGTGGCCGTCGAGCACGGCTACTTCGCGCACGATACTCATCTCAAGGTACATGCGCTCGTCGGCGGTCATGGCGGTGCGGTCGAGCTCTTCGATGGCTTCGCGTATCCACTGCTCGCGGTAGAAGAGCGGGAAGTCTTGCACGTCGCGGAGTTTATGCAGGCTTTTCATGAGGTGCAGCAGTTTTTGAAGGTCGGTGACGATGGGCGCGGCCTCGTCAAATTTAGCCAATTCGACGGTAATGAAATGCAGCTGCTGGTCGAGCAGCACGCCCTCGGTATTACGGAGGTTGAGGTGCTGGTGGTAGCCCGGTAAGCCCGGAAAAATGGAATGCACCAGGATGCCCACGCAGTAGATGCGCGGCATATTTCCGAAGTGGAAGTCGCCGCGCCGCACCAGCGTATTGAACTTGGTGAAGGCGTAGAACTTCATGCGCTGCAAAAACTCGGGGTAGCGGCTCACCTGCATTTCTACCAGAAAGTGGCTGCCCTCCGCATCGGTGCAGGCCAGGTCGTAGAGGCCACTGCGCCCGTCGGTGGTGAGGCCCTCAAACGTGGTTTGCTCGAACGACACGGCCGTGATGGGTACCGCCGAGCCGATAAGCGCCTGCAAGGCGCGCCGCAAAAACAGCGTATTGTGCTGGTTGCCGAAGGTGACTTTGAAGCCGTAGTCGGACAACGGCGACACGAACGGCGAGTCGGTGAAATAGGCGTCGCTCATAAAAACTGTTCGGGTAAGCGTTAAGGGCGGACTGCTGGCTTTTCGCCGGCTGTCCGCTCGTTGGGCGGCGGGCTCGCTGCACGAAGAGCGGACAGCCGGCGAAAAGCCGGCAGCCCGCCCCTGATGCACTCAATATGTCTTGGTCATGTCGGCCGGCACCACGATGACGTAGTCGGCCAGGTCCACGTTCTCCTTAGCCAGCTGCGCCAGGTCGGCCTGCGTCACCACGCTCAGGGTTTTGATGCGGAGCGGCTTCTTGCCCTGGCGCAAGTAGGCCACGATGCCGTCGTGGTGGTCGGAGTGGTACGAGCCGTTGAGGTGCAGCAGCGTCTGGCCGGGCTTCAGGTTTTGGCTGATGCTGTAGGCCATCGTGGCGTCTTTCAGGGCCTGGGCCTGGATGATGGTATTGGGGCCACCGCCGCCGTGCATGTCGCCAAATAGGACGGCCATCTGCTTGTAGCCGGGCAGGTTGAAATCGACCTTGAGCGGCAGCGGCATCATGTATTTCTTCTCATCAGCGGGCAATTTATCCAGCGCCGCGAGCGAGCCGCGGGCCACCTGCTGGGCGTAGCGGCGCGGCACGTTGGTGGCTACTACCGGCACCTGCGCCTGCCGGGCAAAGAGCAGCAGCGGGCGGTAGTCGGTGGCGTAGTTGGGCCAGGGGCGGCTCTGGCGCTCGAAGGCGCTATCGGGCAGCGTGCCGGCCGCGTACTGCGTCAGCAGCGGCTGCACGTCGCGCTCAAACATTTCCATACCCAGCACCAGCTGGCCGGGGCCTTTGCGGCGGCTCAGGTCTTTGGCTACCTGCAATTCGAGCCAGTGCGCGATGGGGTCGTTGTGCTGCTCGCCAAAGAGCACCACGTCGGCCCCAGCCAGCTCGGCGAGCATCTGGTCGTAGTCGGCCGCCTGGCCCTGGGCGGTGAAGAGGCGGTAGGCGGGCCGGTCGGCCAGCGTGAAGCTGAGCAGCGGCAAGAGCAGCACCGGCAGCAGCCGGCGGAGCACGAAACGCGGAAAACGAAAAGCAGGCATAGAAAGCAATTGTTAGCTAAAACCAAACAAAGTAAGACGCAAAAAAGCCTCACCGCAGGAGCGGCGAGGCTTTTTTAATTCAGCCTATTCGACCTGGCTACTCCACCAGCAGGCGGGCGGTTTGCGCCAGCTCGCCGGCTTGCAGGCGCACCAGGTACACACCGGGGGCCAGGCCCGCGAGGCTCACTTGCTGGGTTTGCGAGCCGGCCGCCTGGCGGGCGGGGGTTAGCTGGCGGATGGTTTGGCCGAGCAGGTTTTGCACGGCCACGGTGGCCGTAGTGCCGGCGGGCAACTCGTAGGCCACGGTGGTAGCGCCGCTGGCGGGGTTGGGCACCAGCGAGAGCTTGAGCACGGCGGCGGCCTGGGCGGCCGTGGTAGCCAGCGGCGAAGTCACCTTCTGGCTCGTGTACACGGCGTACTGGCCGGGCTGCAAGGTCATGGGCATGGCGGCGCTGGTCACGTTCAGGGCCGTGCCGGTGAGGTAGTTATACCAGGTGCCGGTGTTGGGGAAAGTGATGGTGGCCGTTTGGGGCACCACGTCGAAGTTGCCCACGGTCACGGCGCTCAGCGTGGCCGAGGTCACGACGCTGCTTTTCACGGCCACGCCGCCGCCCACGTTCTGGGTGAAGGTAGTGGGGTTGGCGAAGGCCGGCTGCTTTTTGAGGGCAATGAGGGCGCGGTAAGTGTCGTAGAGGCGGCGGCGCTCGGTGGTGAGGGCGGCCGGGTGCGCCAGGGCGCCGGTGGCGGTGTAGGGCGCCGGGGCGGGCACGCCGCTGGCGTAGTAGTCCCAGCGAATGGGCTTGGCGCCGGTGCGGCAGTTGTTGTCCACGGTGCCATTGTCGCAGGCGTTGATGCTGTAGTCGTAGCCTACTTCGCCAAACTGCCAAATCATGCGCGCGCCCGGCTGGGTGAAGTAGAAGGCCGCCGACATGGCATCGCGCAGCAGACCGGTCGACAGGTTTTTGGTGCTGTAGCTGCCGCTGGCGTTGCCGTAGGCAGTGTTTTTGAACTGCATCCGCTCCTCGTCGTGGCTTTCCATGTAGGCAATCAGGTTGGGCGAGTTCCAGCCGCGGCCGCCCTGGGCGGTGTTGCCGTAGTAGCCCCAGGCCAGGTTCGAGTCAGCGAGCCAGCCCATGGCGGCCTCGGTGTAGTTGTGGTTCTGGTTGCCCCACAGCATCATGCCGTAGTCGGCCAGCGCCTTGCCCTCGGTGTTGTCGGGGAAATGCTCCAGGATGGGGTACGAGCCCGCGTCCACGCTCATCTGGTAGTTGTAGTAGTCTTTCCAGATGTCGATGCGCGCCTGGTCGTAGTTGCCGTAAGTGGCCGTGGTAGTGGGCGTCTGGGTAAAGCCGCCGGCCAGGTCGAAGCGGTAGCCGTCGAGGTGATATTCCTGTAGCCAGAACTTAATAACCTGCTTGGTAAAGTACTTGGTGTAAGCGCTCTGGTGATTGAAGTCGTTGTAGACGCTGTACGGGTGCGGGGCCACGGTATTAAACCACGGATTGTCGGCGGTGGGGCCGGTCGTGATATCGCCGTAGAGCTGCACCAGCGGGCTCTGGCCGCTGGCGTGGTTGAGCACCATGTCAATCACTACCGCGATGCCGCGGCGGTGACACTCGTCCACGAGCGCTTTCAGCGCGTTTTTGGTGCCGTAGTACTTGTCGGGGGCGAAGAAAAAGCAAGGGTTATAGCCCCAGCTGTCGTTGCCGTCAAACTCGTTTATCGGCATCAGCTCAATCACGTTCACGCCCAGGCGCTGGATGTAGTTGAGCGTGTCTTTGAGAGTCTGGTAGTCGTGGCGGGCCACGAAATCGCGCAGCAGCAGCTCGTACACCACCATGTTGGTGCGGGCCGGGCGCTGAAAGTTAGTCGTGGTCCAGGTATAGGCCGCCGCGCCCGGCGACAGCACCGATACCAGGCCCGTAGTGCTACCCGTGGGGTAGGCTTTCAGGTTGGGGTACGTCACGCTCGGAATGTACTGGTCGTTGCTGGGGTCCAGCACCTTTTCGCAGTACGGGTCGGCGATGCGCTTCTGCCCATCCACCAAAAACTGGTAAGTGTACTCCTGGCCGGGCACCAGGTTATCGACCTGCACCCACCAGCGGCCGGTGGCCGCGTCGGTGTTCACGGTCGAGGTTTTCTTCATCAAGCCCGTCGCGTTGGTTTGCCAGTTATTGAACTCGCCCAGCACGTAGATAAAGCTCTTGTTCGGCGCGGTCAACGTCAGAATGGCCGACGTGCCCCCGTTGATATAGGTGATGCCATCGGCGCTGGCCCCGGTGGGCAGCGCGGCCGTGGTCACGGCGGGCGGCACCAGCACGGTGGTCGTGGCCGACACCGTCGAGCCGCCGCCCGTGGCCGTGATTACCAGCGTATTCACGCCCGGCTGGGTCACGGTCACGTTGGTGGTCAGGGTAGTGGCGTTGGTTTGCTGCGCTACCTGCGTGCCATTGAGCGTGAGGGTGAGCGTGGAGGCGGCCGTAGCCGTGGCGGCCACCGCCACCGAGCTACCGGCCGTTACCTGCGTGCCCGCAACCGGACTGGTGAAGGCCACCTGCAAGCCCGCATTTACCAGGATGTCGGCGCCGTTCGGGCCTTTGCCCTCGGGCGTGCCGGTGGCCCCGCGAAACACCATCGCCAGCTTACGCAGGCTTTCGCCGGTGGCGGCAGCAAAGCCGGGGTAGTAGGTACGCGGCGTGAAGGTGATGCTGTACTTGTGGTTGCCGAGCGCCGTCATTTTCTCGGCCGCGATGGGCACGTTGAAATTATTGCCCACCACGTAGCGCCAGTTGGTATCATTGGCGCTGAGGTTGGTAATAACGCCCGTCCAGATGTACACATCGCCGGTGTAGTTGGCCAGGCCCGCGTTGCCGAGCGTAGCATCGAAGGTGAGCGTGATGGGCGTAGTATCGGTGAAGAAGGCCGGGCTCACCGTAACCGGCGACTGTGCCCGCGCCGCCGCGCCGACCAGCAGCAAAAGCGCCAGCAGCCACTGGCTCCAGAGTTGAGGTTTTTTCATAAAAAGGGTGGGGAAAGAGATGCGCCCCACCCCACCGAACTGTCCGGCTGGGTTAAAGGCAGCCGAAGATACGAATTATCCTATGATTTTCCGAAATCGATTCCGAAATCCGTTCAGCTTAGCCAGCCGCCGCAGCCGCTGGCCGGCCCCGGCCGCTACCTTTACCGCCCGGCTGCGTAAGCCCGTAAAATTTGCCGTTTGAGATTATGAATGTTGGAGACCGCGTCCGCCTGCTCACGGGTACCGAAGAAGGTATCATCACCCGCCTGCTCGACAGCGAGCTGGTCGAAGTAGCTATCGATAATGATTTTACCATCCCGGTGCTGCTGCGCGAGCTCGTGCCCGTAGCCGCCGAGGAAGGCCAGGCGTTCCGCCGCCCCGCGCCCGAGCCTATCCGCCCCGCCACCGGCAGCAAGAAAAATAAGCCCCAGGGCGGCCAGCCCAAAGCTCAGCGCTCCGGCGCGCCCGCCCCTACCCCACCCGCCCCCAGCCGGCCGCAACCTACTGGCCCCAGCGCTGCCATGCCACCCGCCCAGGCACCAGGCACAAAGCACCAAGCACCAGCCAAAGGCCTCTTTCTGGCCCTGGTGCACCAGGCCCCCGAACTGCTGGCTTTGCACCTGCTCAACAACACCGAGGCCGAGGTCGTCTTCACCTACGGCGAGGAGCGCCAGGGCAAGTACCGCGCCCTGGCCACCGGCCAGCTCAAGGCCAAGGCCGCCAGCGCGCCGCTTGCCCACCTGCACCTCAAGGACTTTGAGCAGTGGCCGGCGGTAGTTTTTCAGCTCCTGAATTTCAAGCTAAACAGCGACGCGGCCTACGATTTGCTCACCAAGCGGCAGTCGTTCAAGGCCAGCACCTTCTACACCAGCCGCCGCCCCGCGCCGGTTATCGGCAAGGAAGCCTACCTGTTTCAGCTCGACGAAAAGCCCGCCCCCGCCCTCAACCCCGAGAAGCTGGCCCAGGCCGAAGCCGCGCTGGAAGCCGCCCACGAAGCGGCCACCAAGCCCGCCTCCGTGCTCGATAGCAAGCAGGCCAACGTGCTCCAGCAGGCCCTGGCCGGCGACAAGCCCGCGCCGCCCGTGCCCGCCGCCATCGCCCCCGCCCCACCCAAGCCGGCCGCCGCTATCGTGGCCCCGCCCCACGAGCTCGATTTGCACATTGAAGCCCTGCGCCCCGAGGGAGCCGGCGACCTCAGCAACACGGCCATGCTGCGCTTCCAGCTCGATGCCTTCGAGGATGCGCTGAGCCGCGCTTTGGCCACCAACATGCACGAAATCATCTTCATCCACGGCGCGGGCAACGGCACGTTGCGCAAGGAAATCCACCGCCAGCTGAGCCGCAACAAAGACATCAAGTTCTTTGAGGAGGCGCAGAAAGAGAAGTTCGGCTACGGCGCTACGCTGGTGCGGCTGAAGTAGCGGCGGGCGCTAGCGCGGTAGTTCTTTCACCACCACGAGGCCCAGCGCGGGCAGGTGGTCAAAGTCGTTATCGGCAGTGTGCAGCGGCAAATCGAGGTACCATGCCGTGGCCGCAATCCACAGGTCGTTTTTGCCCATGTTGCGGGCAGTCATGCCTACTGGCAATGGCTGCCCGCGCAGGCGACCCTGGCTATACGAATCGAGCCGCGCATACAGGCTGGCGAGCTCAGCCCCGACGCTGACAATGGGCGCGCGCTCAAAAATGCGCTGCAAAAAGGCTACCTTTTGGGCACCCCAATCGGCTTTTAGCGCAAAGGCTTCCAGCTCACCCACCACCACGGCCGACAATACGGCTTTGGCGGGTAGCAGCTGCTGCCGACGCAGATGCGCGATGACTACGTTGGTGTCAAAGACCATCCGTAGCGCGCTCTTCGGCTAGCAAAGCATCCATCCGGGCGTTTTCCTCGGGCGTGAAGCCCAAATCTGGAATGGGGAGCGGCTCAGCGGGGCACACCTCATCCAGAAAGCGCTGCACGCCCCAGCGCTTGATGTCGGCCGGTGAATAGCTGGTGCGCTGGCCGGGCCGCAGGGGCGGTATCTCCGCCGTGATGAGAGTGGCTTCCATAGTTTTCAAATGTAGTAAACGCCTTTAAAGTTTATTCCCTGTATGTACGACCTCATCGGCGACATTCACGGCCACGCCGACGAGCTGCGCGCCCTGCTCACTTACCTCGGCTACCACCCCGATGCCGCTGGCACCTTCCGCCACCCTGATAACCGGCAGGTCATTTTCCTGGGCGACTACGTCGACCGCGGCCCCAAAATCCGGGAAACCTTGCAGCTGGTGCGCGGCATGGTGGACGGCGGCGCGGCGCTCGCCATCCTGGGCAACCACGAGTACAACGCCATGGCCTACGCCCTGCCCGACCCGGCCGGCGGCTACCTGCGCGCCCACAACCGCGTGCACACCGAGCAGCACCAGGCCACGCTGGATGCGTTTGCTACCCCCGCGCTGCAAGCCGAGTGGCAAGCGTATCTGGCCTGGTTTTACACGCTGCCGCTGGCCCTGGAGCTGCCCGGTCTGCGGGCCGTGCACGCCTGCTGGGAGCCCCGGCATATAGCTTACCTGCGCGCCGAGTTGCCGGACCTGCGCCTCACGCCCGACTTCATAGCGCGCGCCAGCCGCTCGGGCGGCCCGGAAATCGACGCGGTAGAAATCACCCTGAAAGGCCGCGAGGCGCTGCTGCCGCAAAGCCTTGGCTTTCTGGACAAAGGCGGCCACTACCGCACCAAAACCCGCGTGCGCTGGTGGACTAACCCACTCACGGCCACCTACGATACCTATTTCATGGAAGACCTGCCCGAGCTGCGCGGGCAGCCCGTAGCCAACCTCGACCCGTGGTATTACCAGGAGGAGAAGCCCGTTTTCTTCGGCCACTACTGGCTGCACGGCGCGCCCCAGCTGCTCCAGCCCCACGCCGCCTGCCTCGACTACAGCGTGGCCAAGGGCGGCCAGCTAGTAGGCTACCGCTGGGACGGCGAGCAGACGCTACGCCCCGAAAAGCTGGTGTGGGTGCCGTAGCCGGTTGTAGAGACGCATACTTGCGTCTCGTCGTTGTTGAAGCTCGCCCGACGTGAGACGCAAGTATGCGTCTCTACCTTTTTTGCAAAATCATGACCCACTCCTCCCCCGCCTTCCGCCCAGCCGCCGCCCTAAACTGGGAAGAAACCGCCCCCGGCGTGCGCCGCACGCTTGTGGCTTACAACGACGACTTGCTACTAGTGAAAGTAGCCTTCGAAGCCGGGGCCGTGGGCGCGCTGCACCAGCACGTACACAGCCAGATAACCTACGTCGAGAGTGGCGAGTTTGAGGCCACGGTGGGCGGCGAAACGCGCATATTAAAACCAGGCGATTCCTTTTATGCCGCGCCCAACGTGCCGCACGGCGTGGTGGCCCGGCAGGCGGGCGTGCTGCTCGATTCCTTCAGCCCGGTGCGGGAGGATTTTCTGCCCGCCGCTTTCTGAGCCCTACCTTTGCCCCCGCAATGAGCCACCCCACCGCCGCGCCCAACGCAAATGCGGGCGGGGAGGAAAGTCCGGGCTACGCAGGGCACCCTGCTACCTAACGGGTAGGACTGGCCAATCGGGCCAGGACAGCCAGTGCCACAGAAAATAACCGCCGTTATTGGAGTTAAGAGTTTTGAGTTAAGGGTTTTGAGTTAGCCGAACAGCAACTCAAAACTCTTAACTCAAAACTCTTAACTCAAAACAGGTAAGGGTGAAAAGGTGCGGTAAGAGCGCACCAGCGGCTGGGTGACCACGCCGGCTGGGTAAACCTCAGGGGTTGCAAGACCAAATAAGCAGACACGTCGGCGGCCCCAGGGCCGGCGGCACCGGGCGGCCCGCTCGGGTTTGCGGGTAGGTCGCTGGAGCCCACGGGCGACCGTGGGCCTAGATAAATGGTGGGGCCGCCACCACGGGAAACCGTGCAGGGCGCGACAGAACCCGGCTTATCGGCTCATTGCCTAATTTCGGCGGCCGCTTCGACAAGAGGCGGCCGCTTTTTTAGTTATGAGTTCTGAGTGTTGAGTTGGCCCGGTAGCTACTCGTTGCTTTAACTCCTAACTCAACACTCAAAACTCTTAACTCAACATCATGCCGCGCATTCTCACCATCGACGACGAAAAAGCTATTCGCTTCGCCCTCAAGGACATCCTGGAGCTCGAAGGCTACCAGGTAGACCAGGCCGAAGATGGCCCTACCGGGCTCGACCTGCTCATTCAGCAGAAGTACGACGTGGTGCTCTGCGACATCAAGATGCCGCGCATGGATGGCCTGGAGGTGCTGGAACGCGCCCAGAAAATTGCGCCCGATGCCGCGTTCATTATGCTCTCGGCCCACGGCAACATTGAGCTGGCGGTGGAGGCTACTAAAAAAGGGGCCTTCGACTTCCTGCCCAAGCCCCCCGACCTCAACCGCCTGCTCGTGACCGTGCGCAACGCCCTCGACCGCAGTAAGCTGGTGACGGAAACCAAAACCCTCAAGAAAAAGCTGGCCGTGAGCACCGGCAAGGGCTCCGAAATGATAGGCACCTCGGCCGAGCTGGGTGCCGTGCGCAAAGCCATCGAAAAAGTAGCCCCCACCGACGCCCGCGTGCTCATCACCGGCCCCAACGGCGCGGGCAAGGAAATGGTGGCCCGCCAGCTGCATCAGCTCAGCCCCCGCGCCAACGGGCCGCTGGTGGAAGTGAACTGCGCCGCCATTCCGAGCGAGCTGATTGAGAGCGAGCTATTTGGGCACGAAAAGGGCTCGTTTACGTCGGCCGTGAAGCAGCGCATCGGCAAGTTTGAGCAGGCCGACGGCGGCACGCTGTTCCTGGACGAAATCGGCGACATGAGCCTCTCGGCCCAGGCCAAAGTGCTGCGCGCCTTGCAGGAAAGCAAAATAACCCGGGTGGGCGGCGAAAAGGAAATCTCGGTGAACGTGCGCGTGCTGGCCGCCACCAACAAGGACTTGCTGCAAGAGATTGCCGATAAGAATTTCCGCGAAGACCTTTACCACCGCCTCTCGGTCATCCTCATCAAAGTGCCCGCCCTCAACGACCGGCGCGACGACATCCCCGACCTGGTGCAGAAGTTTTTGCAGGACATCGCCGCCGACTACGGCGACAAGCCCAAGAAAATCTCGCCCGCCGCGCTGAAGTATTTGCAAGGCCTCGACTGGCGCGGCAACATCCGTGAGTTGCGCAACGTGGTCGAGCGGCTGGTGATTATGAGCGACGCCACGATTGAGGAAGCGGACGCAAAGGCGTTTGCGGGGAAATAGAAAATAAGGCGGTTATAAAAAGCGGCGCTGGCATAGTGTAATGCCAACGCCGCTTTTTTGTTTTCTACAGGTAACGGAGAACGGATTTGCGATGCGGGGTAATTCCGTGTTCCGCCCCTTTAAATTTATTACTCAGTTTTAATAGCAGTACAATTGTGCAGCACTTATTCATCAGCCATCATTCGCAAAACCAATGTTAACTTTTGCTTAGTTTGGTCTTTATTATTATTTGCCCCAATAACGATTTCACTTCTTTGTCGAAGCAAGAAGTTACAGCGGAATTAGTCTGACGGCCTTGTAAGTACAAACTGATTAAAGATTCGTTGTCATTTCTGTTAGAAAGATTTTGTTTTAGTTCGCTTCACCCAATAACATCGACATATGATTTTTGCTCTTCTTGCAGAAGAGCCTCATAAATATTTTTAATTTCCCCTATATCGTTGTGTCCGATATTTTTTGCATTTTCCTGTTGGGTCGAACTTCTTTATTGTCTTTTTAGTTACGTCAAACTAAAATTCCGGGTCAACATAAATGTCATCCCTGCCTGAATAAATCTGAAGAAGTTGAAGGAAGAGAATTTTGTCTTCTGCAATACTATCGCTCACGTATTTAGCTTTGTCTCTTGTAACAAAGCCTTTTTCGAGAATTACAACGTCTGCTTCCCTTTTCAGTTGAATTATATAAATAAGATTATCTGTCCAACTGCGAATCCAACACATAAAATTATCAAGCACCAAGATGTTCCATTTCTCGTCCATGCTATTAGCAGAAACGCCGTTATCAAACAAACGGAACTCATCTGCTGTCAGCTTTAAGTTCAAGTCAAACTCCTGGAACTTGTCAGAAAAGGCAATTGCAATCTGTTTTTGCTCTTGAACTGTCATTTTAAGTAGCACCTAACACCCAGGTTTACGCTACTACTGCGGCCACAATAGCATAAAGCATCCTACCATATGATGGGTTTACGCTACAAGGTACTGCGTAAATCTACTTTGGACTGTGCCGCCTACACTAACTGACTACACCCGCGAATATCCGAATTATCCATCCGACCCAGCACCTCAAAAGCACCACCCGGGTGCCGCCGGGCCAGGTCTTTGGTTTCGATAAAAGCGCAGGAATCGACGTTGGCCAAATCAATGACGTTGATGGCCCCGTCGGCCCGGTCCTCGCCTACCGAAAACGGGTCGGCGGGGTCGCGCAGCAGCACCTGTAGCTGCGGCGGGGCGTAGAACAGGCCCTCGCCGGGCGAGTAGGCCTGGCTTAGCAGCTCGGTCATGCCGTACTCGGAGTGGATGGGCGCGGGGCCGAAAACCTGCTGCAACTCCTGGTGCAGCTCTTCGCGAATCATCTCGCGGCGGCGGCCCTTCATGCCCCCCGTTTCGAGCACCGTGATGCCTTGCAGCTCGGGCGCGGCTCCTACCTCGGCGGCCAGGTCGAGTAGGGCGTAGGTGACGCCGAAGAGCATGACGCGGCGGCCGGGCGTGCGCTTGGCTTCGGCCAGCGCTTTCAGCAAACCGGCGTGGTCGCGCAGGAAAAAGGCTTCCTGCCGCTGGCCCGAGCGCTGGGCAAAATCGGCTACCATCGCCACCAGCGACGACTCGCCTTGCTCTAGGTACGAGGGTAGCAAACCCAGGAAAATCCAGCTATTCAGCGGGCCGTAGGTAGCCTCGAAGATGCGGGCCGCGTTGTCGCGGTACAGCCGGGGCTCGCGCACGAGGTGGCGGCTGCGCTGCTGCAAGGTGGTGCCGCTGCTGCGGAAAACCTCCTGCGGCTCCCAGGCGGCGGGGTCGGTGCGGACGTCGTGGGTTTTGAAAAACTCAATGGGTAGGAAGGGCACGTCGGCCACGCGGCGCACTTGCGCGGGCTGGCAGCCCAGCGCGGCGAGGTAGGCGGCGTAGGGCGGGCAGTGCGCGGCCTGGTACTGAAACAATTGCAGGGCCGTAGCCTCGGCCGTGGCGGCCGTGAGGTGGGGCAGCTGCCGCAGGTAGTCGGCGCGGAAACTCATAGGGGACAACCGGGGTTAACTGGGGGCACAACAAGCAGCCGGGGCACAACGTTAGCCCCCGGTGTATATTCGGGCCCGGCCCGGAGGCTTTCTACTTTCACTTTCTCTTGCGTATGAATATGTTGCGACTGGTACGAACGGCCGGATTGCTGAGCCTGCTGGCGGTGGGCTTCACGAGTTGCCTCAACCCGCCGACTTATTCCACCACGCCCAGCATCTCGTTTGAGAGCATCACGCAACAGCGTTATAGAACTGGCGGCACTATTATCGACTCCATTTTCGTCACCATCAATTTTCAGGATGGCGACGGCGACTTGGGCTTGACCTCGACCGAGGCCACGGTAGCGCCCTACACGCCTACTTATTTCGGGTCCAACTATTTTATGACGCCCTACGTCCGCAATTCCAGCACCAGCCCTTTCACGGCCCTTCAGTTTGCCCGGCCCGACTTGCAGCTGACCCAAAACTCATTCTACGACCGCTTCGACCACCCTTCGACCACTACCGACAACAAGGCTGCCCCGCTACGCGGCACGCTGCGCCGGGCGTATGCGTTCTTGTACGGCAGCCCGTTTTTGCCCGGACAGGAGGTGAAGTTTAAAATTAGCATTTTTGACCGCGCCCTGCACCAGAGCAATGAGGTCGAAACGACCAGTATCATCATTCCCAGGTGATAACCAGACAGGGGGCGAAGTCTTCGTATCTGGCATCATTTGTTTAAAAAAGCGGGGCCGGCAGTCTTAATCAAAGATTGCCGGCCCCGCTTTCTTAGCTTAATAGATAGCTGGATACTGGTTAGGGTCTACCTCCCGCATCACCTCGTACACCGAGTCAAATACGTCTTCCACGCTGGGTTTGGAGAAGTAATCGCCATCCGAGCCGTAGGGCGGGCGGTGGGCCTGGGCCGCGAGGCAGCGCGGGGCCGAGTCGAGCAGCTGGTAGGCATTCTGGTTGTCAACTACCTGCTGCATCATGTAGGCCGTGGCCCCGCCGGGCACGTCCTCGTCGGTGAAGAGCACGCGGCCGGTTTTGCGCAGGCTGTCGGCAATGAGCTGGTCGGTGTCGAAGGGTAGCAAGGTCTGCACGTCCAGCACCTCCACCGAAATACCGACCTCGGCCAGCTGCGCGGCGGCGTCGAGCACGATGCGGCACATCGAGCCGTAGGTGACGACCGTGATGTCCTCGCCCTGGCGCAGCACCTCGGCGCGGCCCAGCGGCAGGGTAAACTCGCCCACGTTGGCGGGCATTTTCTCCTTGAGGCGGTAGCCGTTGAGGCACTCGATGACGATGGCCGGCTCGTCGCTGCGCAGCAGCGTGTTGTAGAAGCCGGCCGCCTGGGTCATGTTGCGCGGCACGCACAGGTGCACGCCGCGCACGGCCCCGAGTATCATCTGGATGGGCGAGCCCGAGTGCCACACGCCTTCCAGCCGGTGCCCGCGGGTGCGGACGATGAGCGGGGCCTTCTGGCCGCCCTTGGTGCGGTATTGCAGGCAGGCGAGGTCGTCGCTCAGCGGCTGCAGGCCATAAAGCAGGTAATCAAGATATTGCATCTCGGCAATGGGCCGCAGCCCGCGCAGCGCCGTGCCAATGCCCTGCCCGATAATGGTGCATTCGCGGATGCCGGTGTCGGTCACGCGCAGGTCGCCGAAGCGGGCTTGCAAACCCGCAAACGCCTGGTTGACGTCGCCGATAAAGCCCACGTCTTCGCCGAAGGCCAGCACGCGCGGGTCGCGCTCGAAATTGGCCGTGAAGCAGGCTTGCAGCACCTCGCGGCCATCGACCTGCGGGGCGTCGGGGGTGTATTCGGCGGGTACCTCTTCGATGTTGCCCACGGCCTCGTCGCTCTGGCTGAAGAGGTAGGAGTTGTACTGGTCGGCGGCATTGGCCAGGCACTCTTCGAGCAGGCGCTGGGCGGCGCGGCGGCCGGCGCTGGGCCGGTTGCCGCGCACCTGGCGCAGGGCTTTGCGCAGCGTCCGCACGATGTCGGCCCGGATAGGCGTTACGTTGGTTTGCAGTTCTTTCACCAGGGCGGCGAGCTGGTGCTCGGCCCCATTGTCGGCCACCAGTTGGTTGAGCACTTTCACGGCCTCATCGCGCTCTTCCTGGATGGGGTTGAAGTAGGCGGCCCAGGCGGCGGTGCGCGCCTGCTTGATGGTGGCGGCGGCGTCTTTCTCAATTTGCGCCAGCTCGTCTTCGCCCGCAATGCTTTCGCTCAGCAGCCACTCGCGCATCTTGGCCAAGCAGTCGTGCTGCTCTTCCCAGCTTAGACGGTCCTTCGACTTGTAGCGCTCGTGCGAGCCACTGGTGCTGTGGCCCTGCGGCTGCGTCACTTCCGTAACGTGCAGTAGCACGGGCACGTGGGCGGCGCGGCAGATGGCGGCGGCCTTTTGGTAGGTATTAAGCAGCGCGGGGTAGTCCCAGCCTTTTACTACGTAGATTTCAAAGCCATCCTGGCCTTCGCCCTCGCGCTGCAAGCCGGCCAGCATGGCCGAAATGCTTTGCTTGGTGGTCTGATACTCGGCCGGGACGGAGATGCCGTAGTGGTCGTCCCACACGCTCACCAGCATGGGTATTTGCAGCACGCCGGCCGCGTTCAGGGCCTCGAAAAACATGCCTTCCGAGGTGCTGGCGTTGCCGATGGTGCCGAAGGCTATTTCGTTGCCATTCACCGAGAAGTCGCTGAACTGGCGCAGCTCGGGGTTTTGGCGGTAGAGCTTGCTGGCGTAGGCCAAACCCACGAGGCGGGGCATCTGGCCGGCGGTAGGCGAGATGTCGGCCGACGAGTTTTTGGCCTGGGCCTGGTTTTTAAACTTGCCGTCTTCGTCGAGCAGGCGGGTGGCAAAGTGGCCGTTCATGCAGCGGCCGGCGGTGGCGGGGTCGGCCTCGGGGTCGGGCGTGGCGTAGAGCTGGGCAAAATACTGCTCCCAGGTCAGCTCGCCGATGGCCACCATAAAGGTTTGGTCGCGGTAGTAGCCGGCCCGGAAATCGCCGGCCCGGAAGGCGCGGGCCATCGCCAGTTGGGGCAATTCTTTGCCATCGCCGAAGATGCCGAATTTGGCTTTGCCCATAAACACCTCGCGGCGGCCGGCCAGCGAGGCGTGGCGGCTTTCCCAGCCCAGGCGGTAGTCGGTGAGAATGTCGGCTTTGGTGAGGGCCAGCAGCGCGGGGGCTTCGGTGGCGGCAAGCAGGGGCACGGACATAGGCGGAACGGAGTTAGTGTATAACGGGTGGGGAATGGGTAGAATGGCAGCACAAAGGTACGAAAAGCGCTGTGGCAAGGCTTATCTTTGGATTGTTGGATGGTTGGCTGGTTGAATTGCTGGATGGGTGTTATGGCAAGCACCTATCCACTCTATCAGCCTTCTACGCAGGAGCAGCGGCCTAGCTTAGTCGCCTGCTGGCAGGTAGCTTTAACCGCTCGGCCATTCAGCAATTCAACCAGCCAGCCATTCAACAATTCAGCCCGATGCGCGTCGTTTCTACCCTTGTTTTCTGTTTGTTGGCTCTGGCCGCCCGCGCCCAGGGCGTCATCACGTTCGAGCACACCGACCACGACTTTGGCAAGGTGCCCGAGGGCACGATGGCTACCTACGAGTTCAAGTTCAAGAACACCGGCAACCAGCCCATCGTGATTGCCAACGCCCAGGCCAGCTGCGGCTGCACCACCCCCGACTGGACCAAAACCCCCATCCTACCCGGCAAAATGGGCATGATTAAGGCCGTGTACAACAGCGCCGGCCGCCCCGGCGTGTTTGCCAAAACCGTAACCGTGAGCAGCAACGCCACCGAGAGCAGCAAGGTACTCAGCCTCAAAGGCCAAGTGCTGACCAAAGAAGAAATCCGGGCCACCCTCACGCCGGCCCAACTGGCGGCCTCGCCCCGCTTGGTGCTCGAGCGCGCCAGCTACGACTTTGGCCGCGTGGAGGCCGGGCAGTCGCCGGTGGCGCGCATCGCCATCAAAAACACCGGCCCCAAAGACCTGGTCTTGAGCACCATCACAGCACCCTGCTACTGCGTGGGCTACCGCACGGTGCCCGCGCCCATCAAGCCCGGCCAGAGCGCCATCGTGGAGCTGGTGTACACGCAGCGCAACGTAGGCGCTGATACGCAAGAGATTAAACTAGCCTCCAACGACCTGAACGGCGACGCCAAGCTGACGCTGAAAGCCAACGTGGTGAAGGACCTGGTGCCGACCAGTTTGGTGAAGGAAAGCAACGCGTCGGTACCGTTTAAGTAAGTGATGATTGTTAGAAGAAGCGCTGCCAGCCTGGTAGCGCTTTTTTTAGGTTAATCGATAATTAATGTATGTACACTATTTTTGACTTACCCATTTATCCAGCCTGCCTATGAACCCTACCTCCACGGCCCCCACACCCATGCCCTACACCGCCCCTGTCGGCACCAGCATCGGCCACGTGCATCTGCAAGTCACTGATTTGCCACGGGCACTGGCTTTCTACCGCGACTTACTCGGCTTCGAGGTAACGCTGCTGTACGGCGGGCAGGCCGCCTTTTTGTCGGCCGGCGGCTACCACCACCACATCGGGCTCAATACCTGGCACAGCCGGGGCGGCCGGCCCGCCCAGCGCGAGGGCGCGGCGGGGCTTTACCATGCAGCCATTTTATATAAGGAGCGGGCCGAGTTGGCCGCCATTATAAAGCGTTTGCTGCAAGCGGGCTACCCGCTGCGCGGGGCCTCCGACCACGGCGTGAGCGAGGCCATTTACCTCGACGACCCCGACGGCAACGGCCTGGAGCTGTACTGGGACCGGCCCCGCGCCGAATGGCCTACCGACACGCAAGGCCAACTGACGATGTACACGCATCCGCTCGACATGCAGGGCCTGCTGCGGCTGGCCGAGTAGTCGCGCGGACTTTCCGTCCGCGCGTAAAGTAGTCGGATAATTTGCGGGCCGCCCACCGACGCGGACTGCAAAGTCCGCGCAACGCCCGGGCGTATCTTTGCGGCGAGATTTTAATCCACTTCTCTCCTCCTACCTCATGATTATCGGCGTTCCGAAGGAAATCAAAAACAATGAAAACCGCGTGGGCCTCACGCCCGCCGGCGTGGCCGAGCTGCGCAAGCACGGCCACTCGCTGTTCGTGCAAGCCAGCGCGGGCGAAGGCTCGGGCTTTGCCGACAGCGAGTACGAGGCGGCCGGCGCCACGCTGCTGCCCACCATTGCCGACGTGTACAAGCAGTCGGAAATGATAATCAAGGTAAAGGAGCCGATTGCCGAGGAGTACCCGCTCATCAAGGAAAACCAGCTGCTGTTCACGTACTTCCACTTCGCCAGCGGCGAGGAGCTGACCCACGCCATGATAGCGCGCAAGGCCGTGTGCCTCGCGTATGAGACCGTGGAGCTCCCCTCACGGGCGCTGCCGCTGCTCATCCCGATGAGCGAAGTAGCCGGCCGCATGGCCCCGCAGGAAGGCGCCAAGTACCTGGAGAAGCCGCTGAAAGGCCGCGGCATCTTGCTGGGTGGCGTGCCCGGCGTGAAGCCCGCGCACGTGCTCGTGCTGGGTGCCGGCATCGTGGGCACGCAGGCCGCCAAGGTGGCCGCCGGCCTCGGCGCGCAGGTGACGGTGATGGACATCAACCTCAACCGCCTGCGCGAGCTCGACGACTTCATGCCCAAAAACGTGGTGACGCAGTACTCCAACGAGTACAACATCCGCGAAGCCATCAAAACCACCGACCTCGTGGTGGGCGCGGTGCTGATTCCGGGCGCGAAAGCCCCGCACCTCATCACCCGCGACATGCTCAAAACCATGCGCCCCGGCACCGTGCTCGTAGACGTGGCCGTGGACCAGGGCGGCTGCATCGAAACCTGCAAGCCCACGACCCACGAAAACCCGACCTTCATCATCGACGACGTGGTGCACTACTGCGTGGCCAACATGCCCGGCGCGGTGCCCTACACCAGCACCCTGGCCCTCACCAACGCTACCCTGCCCTACGCCGTGAAGCTCGCCAACCTGGGCTGGCAGGAAGCCTGCCGCCGCGACGAGGCCCTGCGCCTCGGCCTCAACGTGGTGCACGGCGAGGTGGTGTACAAAGGCGTGGCCGACGCCTGGAACCTGCCGCTGGTAGACGTAGAAACCGTGCTGGAAGGCGCGGCGGTATAGCGTGTAGCGCGGACTTTGTAGTCCGCGTTTGCTAGCGTGCAACCAGACGCGGACTACAAAGGCCGCGCAACTTTAAGGCCCGCCGGACGCTCGTCCGGCGGGCCTTTTTTAGGCCTCGCTGCCAGCGCCCATAATCTTGCGGCGGTGGTTGAGCCCCCACTCACGCAGGGCAAAAATGACGGGGTCGAGCGTGTCGGCATAGGGCAGCACCTCGTAGGTGACGAGCACGGGCGGGCCTTCCTGCACGGTGCGCTGGATGAGCTGGTGCTGCTCCAAGTCTTTCAACTCTTTGGCCAGCACTTTGGAGGAAATGCCTGGCACGCTACGCTCGATGTCGCGAAAGCGCTGGTGGCCGGTGGCCAGCGCCACTAGTATCAGGAGTTTCCATTTGCCGCTCACCACGTCGAGGGCGTCGCGCAGCGAAGGTAGGGTGGTGAGGCAGTGGCCCATGCTGGTGGGTGGCATAGTTGGGGTGGTTACGTGGAGGTGAGCGCTTACCTGGAGGTAGCTGCTCACTTTTGGTAAGCAAAGGTAACGACCTTTGTATCGTCATCGGGCCAGTGCGCTATTGCCCGGCCGGTGCCACTCTTCCATCAAACCGGGGCTCGGTGCCCCTACCCTTTCTACTTTACCATGAGCAAAATTCTCGTAACAGGCGCTACCGGCGGCCTCGGCAAGGCCGTAGTTGAAAACCTGCTGAAAACCGTCAGCCCCGGCGATATTTCGGTGCTGGTGCGCGACCCCGCCAAAGCCGCCGCCCTGCAAGCGCAGGGCGTGACCGTGAAGCAGGGCGACTACAACGACTACGCTTCGCTCGTGACTGCTTTTCAGGGCGTTGACAAGCTGTTTCTGGTGTCGGGCAACGACATTCCCAACCGCGTGCCGCAGCACACCAACGCTATTAATGCCGCCAAGGAAGCCGGCGTGCAGCACGTCGTGTACACCAGCTTTCAGCGCAAAACGGAGGATGGCTCGTCGGCCGCAGCTTTCGTAGCCGAGGCGCACCTGGCCACCGAAAAGCTGCTCAAAGAATCGGGCCTGACTTATACCATCCTCAAAAACGCGCTTTACCTCGACGTGTTGCCGCTCTTCATGGGCCCGGTGCTCGATACCAACACCATCTACCTGCCGGCCAAGGAAGGTAAAGTTCCCTACGCCAGCCGCGCCGACATGGGCGCGGCCGGGGCGGCCGTGCTCACCGGCACCGGCCACGAAAACCAGTCGTATGACATCAGCAACGACACGTCGTATTCGTTCCACGACATTGCCAAGATACTGAGCGACTTGTCGGGCAAGCAAATTCAGTACGCATCACCCGATGCGGAAGCCTTCGGCTCGGCGCTGGCGGCCGCCGGCGTGCCCGCCGGAATCATCGAAATGACGGCTGGCTTCTGCGTGGCTATCGAGCAAGGCGAATTTGATTTCCCCGCCACCGACCTGGAAAAACTACTCGGCCGCCAGCCCGAAACGGCGGAGCAGTTTTTGAAAGCGACTTATCAACTGTAGTTGATTTAGTTAGATGAAACCCGGCTGCGCTGGCGCGGCCAGGCTTTTTTAATACTAGCCCCAGCGGGGCAACCCGTCGGTAGAAAATAATGTGGCGCTGACATATGAAAGCCCCGTAGGGGCGACCCACTCAACTAGTTGGGTCGCCCCTACGGGGCTTTTACTTCTTTTGCGCGGGGATTACTACCGACGGGTCGCCCCGCTGGGGCTGGTACTGCCAGGCCGCAACTTAGGTTACTTAGCCCACCGCTTCGGCATAAGTCGGGATTTCAGCCAGCCGCTCATTTACCCCACGCTCAAAATCGACGCGCCAGCAATAGTGTATCAAGCCATTCGTGACCAGCAGGTAAGGCGCGCGCATGGTCTGGTTATAGGTAGCCACCTGCTGGGCCACAGCGGGCGTGATGGGCACCGTGGGGCGCTTGCATTCTACCAGCAGCAGCGGGCGGCCGTCGGGGCCGAGGGCCACGAGGTCGGTGCGCTTCTGGCGCTGGTTGTAGCGGTGGCCGCGCTCCAGGCTCAAGAGGCCGCGGGGGTAGCCCAGGTGCATCATTAAATACTGCGCTACGTGCTGGCGCACCCACTCTTCGGGGGTCAGCGCTACGTACTTGCGGCGCAGCTCATCCCAGATTTCGGGAATGTTTGCAGAATTTTGCCTAATTTTGTGGTCGAAAGGCGGCAGGTCCAACGCTTGCATCACCTCCAAAGGTATGGGTTTGGCCGTCGCATTTCGCCGGGGTTTCGAACCCCTCGCGCCGCCATACCCCACCGGGTAGGCGGCTTTTTCAGTTTAATGCTTAGTTGTTTGTGCCTAGTGCTTAGGACTTTCCTATTATACACCAACTTGCAGCTAGCTCCTACTGACGAAAGCCTTCTTACCATCACCTAAGCACCATCACCTAAGCACAAATCACTACATATGAAGACCAAAGAAGACATCGTAAATAACTGGCTGCCACGCTACACGGGCGTGGCGCTGAACGAGTTTGGGCAGTACATCCTGCTCACCAACTTCAGCAACTACGTGTACATGTTTGCCGAGCAATTTGGCGTGGAGGTGCGTGGCACCGACAAGCCCATGCAGTCGGCTACCTCGGGCGGCATCACCATCATCAATTTCGGCATGGGCTCGCCGATGGCAGCCACGGTCATGGACTTGCTGTCGGCCATCAAGCCCAAAGCGGCCCTGTTCCTGGGCAAGTGCGGCGGCCTGAAAAAGACCAAGCTCGGCGACCTGGTACTGCCCATCGCGGCCATCCGGGGCGACGGTACCTCGGACGACTACCTGCCGAAAGAGATTCCGGCCCTGCCCTCGTTCCGCTTGCAGCGCGCTGTTTCGTCGATGATTAAGAAGCACGAGCTCGACTACTACACCGGCACCGTGTACACCACCAACCGCCGTGTGTGGGAGCACGACCAGGAGTTTAAGGACTACCTCAAGCGCGTGCGCGCCCTGGCCGTGGACATGGAAACGGCGACCATCTTCGTGGTGGGCTTTATGAACGACATTCCGCACGGCGCGCTGCTGCTCGTGAGCGACAACCCCATGACGCCCGAGGGCGTGAAAACTTCCGAGTCGGACTCGAAGGTGACGGCCAACTTTGTGAAGAAGCACCTCGAAATTGGCATCGAGTCGCTGCTGGAGTTGAAGAACTCGGGCGAGTCGGTGAAGCACATGAAATTCGAGTAGACCGCAGATTCAAACGGATTTTCAGGATTTAACGGATACGCTTGCTACGCAAGCTGACTGGCCTGTGGGTGTTTCGGCGAGCCCGTTCTTCAGCGAGGAACGGGCTTAGCTTTGTTCACCGGGTTCCTTTCTGAACTTTGCATACTCTTTTGTACTATGCATCCTTTTTATAAACTTGGCAGTACCCTGGCTGTGGGATTTGCCGTTGCTTTGGCTAGCTGCCAGCCTCAGCGTGAGGCCGTTGACTTGCTCGTGACCAATGCGACAGTGTATACTGTCGATTCTACTTTCAGTAAGGCTCAGGCTTTTGCCGTGCGCGATGGGCACTTTGTGGCCGTGGGCACTACGACCGACTTACAGCAGCGCTACCAGGCCACGCAAACCGTGGACGCGGGTGGGCAGTTTATCTACCCCGGCTTTTACGACGCGCACTGCCACTTCTACCGCTACTCGCTGGGGCTGCGCTCGGCCAACCTCGTGGGGGCCAACTCGTGGGCTGAGACAGTGGGCCGCCTCTCGGCGCACCGCCAACAGCAGCCGGGCGCGAGTTGGCTCACCGGCCGGGGCTGGGACCAGAACGACTGGCCCGGCCGGCGCTTCCCCACCAAGGACACGCTCGACGCGCTGTTTCCCAGCGTGCCGGTTTTTATCATCCGGGTCGATGGCCACGCGGCCTTGGTCAACCAAAAGGCGCTCGACCTGGCGGGTATTACGGCGGGCACGCCCATTAGCGGCGGCGTGATTGGGCGCGACGCGCATGGCCGCCTCACCGGCCTGCTCGTCGATAATGCCGTGAAGCTCGTGGCAACTAAAATCCCCGAGCCCAGCCCCGCCGAGGCCGACGCCGCCCTGCTGCAAGGCCAGCAAAACTGCCTGGCCGTGGGCCTCACCAGCCTTGCCGATGCCGGCCTCAACCGCGAAGACATTGAGCGGATGGCCGCGCTGCAACAGGCAAAGAAGCTGCACCTGCGCCTCTACACCATGCTCAACCCCACGCCCGAAAACAAGGCGTACTACCTGCCCAAAGGCCCGTATTTCAGCGACAACCTCACCATCTGCTCCTTCAAGGTGTATGCCGATGGCGCGCTGGGTTCGCGGGGTGCCTCGCTGCTGGCCCCCTACACCGACCGGCCGCACGAGGCGGGCTTTTTATTACAAAACCCTGGCTACTACCGCAGCCTGGCCAAAGAGCTGGCGGCCACCAAGTTTCAGATGAACACCCACGCCATCGGCGACTCCAGCAACCGGCTGCTGCTCGATATCTATGGCGCAGCCATCCAGGGCCAGCCCGACCGGCGCTGGCGCATCGAGCACGCGCAGGTGGTGAGCCCGCAGGACATGCCCAAGTTTGGCCAGTACCACATTGTGCCCTCGGTGCAGCCCACCCACGCTACCTCCGATATGTACTGGGCCGGCGAGCGCCTGGGAGCCAAGCGCCTGGCCACTGCCTACGCCTACCAGGAATTGCTGAAGCAGTACGGTCAGGTGGCGCTGGGCTCCGATTT
The DNA here is from genome assembly GCF_035709525.1 of Hymenobacter sp. Taxonomy (GTDB): domain Bacteria; phylum Bacteroidota; class Bacteroidia; order Cytophagales; family Hymenobacteraceae; genus Hymenobacter. The sequence goes on from NZ_DASTEP010000006.1 coordinate 25,691, forward strand.
TCCCGTCGAGGACATCAACCCGCTCTATGGCTACCACGCTGCCGTGGCCCGGCAGGATGCGAAGAACTACCCCGCCGGCGGCTTCCAGATGAGCAACGCCCTCACCCGCGAGCAGGCCCTGCGCGGCATGACTACCTGGGCCGCCCACGCCTCCTTTGAGGATAAGCGCAAAGGCCAGATAAAGCCCGGGATGCTGGCCGATTTTGTAGTACTGAAAACCGACCTGCTGACCGCGCCCAACGAGCAATTGCGCAACGCGCCCGTGCAGCAGACGTGGATAGGCGGCCGGCGCGTGTTTGCGCGCAAATAGAAACTGTCATGCTGACGAAGGAAGCATCTTATCAGGGCAGATTCTATCCTGATAAGATGCTTCCTTCGTCAGCATGACAGCTGTATGGTACTACCTACTACCCCTGCGGCCCCTCGTCGGCCGAGTTGCCGTAGATGGCGGGCACCGCGATGTCGAGCAGGCGCAGGTACACGCTGAGCTGGCCGCGGTGGTGGATGAGGTGGTTGAGCACCATGGTGCGCACCACGGCCGTGCGGGGAATGGACAGCAGCGTTTTGTCGCCGTGCGTGAGGCTCCAGATATCGTGAAAAGCCTCGTCGCTTACATCGGCCAGGGCCTTGTGCAGGTTTTCGGCGTTGAGGTCGAAGCGGGCCAGCACGTCGGCGGTGGTAGTGGGGTTATCGCCCCGCTTGCCCGTCACCACGTCGAACGACGAGCCTTGCAGCGAGATTTCCAGAAAGCTGATGAGGTTGGCCATGTGGCCGGCCAGCGTGCCCAGCGTCATGCTTTTGGCGTGGGGCCGCCAGCCAAATTGCTCGGTGGGGGCGCGCTCAAGCACGCGGCGCGTAATGGCTAGCTCGTGCCGCAGCTCGTGGCCGAGCGCGGTTTGCAGGTTGGGTTGGGGAGGGTGAATCATGAGGCAAAGGTCGGAGTTTTAGCGGCGGGTTTCGGGGGTGCTGGCGGCAGCCGAGGCGGGCGGCGGGGGTAGGATGCTGCCGCTGGCTGGCTCTTCACGCAGCTTTTTGCCCCGCAGGCGCAGCAAGAATACCAGCCCCAGCGCGAAAAACACGATGAGCGCCAGAATGCTGTAGCGCATCGAACCCGTAACCTGGGCGATGGCCCCGTACACGGCCGTGCCAATCACGATGCTCAGCTTTTCGGTGACGTCGAAAAAGCTGAAAAACGCCGCCGTGTTAGGCGTGTTTTCGGGGATAATCTTGGAATACGTGCTGCGCGACAGGCTTTGGATAGCGCCCATCGTGAGGCCGATGACCGAGGCCAGGGCGTAGAAGCTCCAGCCGGCCTGCACGAAGTAGCCCGCGATGCAAATGAACATCCAGATAATCACCGACCACGACAAAGCCCGGGTATTGCCGATGCGCTCGGAGAGCCTGGCAAACAAATAAGCGCCCGCGATGGCCACCACTTGCAGCAGCAAGATGGTGATAATGAGCGCCTGCTCGGGCAAATGCAGCTCGTCGGTGCCGAAGAGCGTGGCCACGTACATTACTGTTTGCACGCCCATGTTGTAGGTGAAGTAGGCCAGCAAAAACTTCTTGAGATTGGGCAGCTGCTCTAGCTGCTGCCACACCTTGCCCAGCTCGTGAAAGCCGTTGAGCAGCCAGCCTTTATCGTCGGCACCGGCGGTAGTGGTGCGGCCGGGGTCGGCAGGCAGCGTGAAGAACGGAATCTGGGCAAAGCCCGCCCACCAGACACCCGTGAGTAGAAACGAGAACTGCGCCGCCTTGGCCCCACCGATACCTATTGCATCGTGAAACTGGTTTATGACCAAGCAAATAATTAGCAGAATAACCGAGCCCACGTAGCCCATTGAAAAGCCCTTGGCCGAGAGCGAATCGTATTTTTCCTCCGAGCTGATTTCGGGCAGGTAGGAATTATAAAACACGATGCTGCCCGAAAAGCCCACCGTGGCCGCGATAAACACGAACGTAGACGCCGTGAGCGTGCTGGGCTCGAAGAAATACAGCCCCGCGCAGGAGGCCGCCCCGAGGTAGCAGAATATTTGCAAAAACAGCTTCTTGCGCCCCGAGAAGTCGGCCAGCGACGTCAGAAACGGGCTGATGAGCGCAATGAGCAGAAACGACGCCGAGATGGCGTAGGTCAACAGCGACGAGCCCGGCACCTGGAAACCCAGGAAATCAACCGGGCTTTTGCCGCTGTCGGTCTTGGTTACTTCCTTGACGACACTCGACCAGTAAATCGGGAAAATCGAGCTGGTAATGACGAGCGGGTACACCGAGTTGGCCCAGTCGTAGAAGGTCCAGCCGGTGGTGATGCGCTTGTTGTCTTTTTCGACGGCCGGCGCGGCGGTAGCGGTGGGGTGCATAAATGGCAAGAGAAGAATTGGCGTCCGAAGGTAGCGGCCGGCAAGCTAGACGGTGGGCAGGTGCGGAAAGTTGGCCCGCACCATGCCCGCAAATTCGGCACGGTCGAGGGCGGCCGCGTTGCGAATGGTACGAGCCTGTAAGATGCGCTTGACCAGGGCTGGAATGGACCCGCACTTAGCTACTTGGCGGGCCAAGTCGGTAGGCGACATTGTGGCGGGGTCCATATCGGCCATCGAATCGTGGCTTTCGAGATGAGTTAAATGGGTGCGCCGCCGCTCTAGCGAGAACTTCCGATTGAGGCCGCACAGGTCAATGGTTGCCTGCCCGCGTGGCGTAGTGGCCACTGCTACCGCTTGCTGAAAGCTGAGGTGGGCCGCCGGGTCGTCGAAGGCCGGGTGTAGCAGTAGCGGCTGCTCCTGCCGGTAGTCGTCGTGGTGCGAGTAAGCACGGCCAGCCGCGTGGTTAGCAAGCGGGAAATAATTGCGCTTGTGCCCGCCATTGCAGCGCTTGCACGAAAACAGCAGGTTGCGCCAGGTATAGGCCAGCCAATAGTAGCCCGGTTTTCCAGCCTGGCTCCGCGAGCCTGCCGAAAGCCATTTTTGGGCCGGTAGTGCTCCACATCGCCGTAGCCAACGTGCAGCAGGTTAGCCTCGCAGTAGCAGCATTTTTCGTGTTGCACGGCAATCAGCTGCGCCTTTACGGCGGGCGCGTTATAGAGCGTGGCTGGCACGTGCAGCCGCTCGCTGCCAGCCGCGCGGCACGCGGCCGGGTCGGCATCGTAGCGCCGCCGCAGCCGCTGCCGGGCCGCCCGGATGGCCGCGGTGCTGAGCGCAGCCGGCGCGGGGCCTTGCACAATCTTTATCATTGCCCGGCGGGAGATTGGCTAGCGAGGCGCTCGGTTATCTGGCGCAGCAACTCGGCTTCTTCGGCTTCGGCGTGGGGGCTGGTGCTGCCCATAGGCTGGCCTTCCAGCTCCTGGGTCAGGGCTTCGAGTTCGCGGCGCTCTTTGGCGGTCAGCTTGGCTTTGTTGAGCAGGGCCGCCTGCCGTACCAGTTTTTCCTCGGTTTGCACCGAGCGCGCCGTTTCCAGGTTGAAGAAGCTGCTGGTCAGTATCTGGTCGACGCGCCAGCCGCGCACGTCTTCGGGGTTTTGGTAAACGATGGTTTGGTCGCCTTCGCGCTTCAGTAGCACTACGTTGGCGTCGGCATCGCTGGCGGCTTGCACCACCAGCGGGCTGTGCGCGGTGGCGATAAACTGAGTGTTCTTGAAAATCTCGCTCAGCGACTTCAGCAGCTTGCGCTGCCAGCTGGGGTGCAGGTGCAGGTCGATTTCATCGATGAGCACGATGGCGGGCTCTTCGAGCGGATTTTTGCTGTCGGGGTAGCGCACGAACAGCTTGTCGGCCAGGTCGGTGAGCCACACTACCAGCGTTTGGTAGCCGAGGCTCATGTCGCGCAGGCGCACCCAGCCGTAGGGCGTTTTGAAGCGCACGCCCTGGCGGGGGCTGCCGCCGTGGGGTTGCACGGGGGCTACGTCGAGGTCGGTTACCTCGCCTTCCTCCATTATTTTGAGGAGGGCGGCTTTTATCAGGTGGAAGTTTTGGGTGGTGAGTGGGTCTTTGTCCTTCGCCATGCGGTAGTCGGCAAAGAGAAACCACTCTTCGGGGTTCAGCAAGTCGGCGCGGTCGTCAAAGAGGCTAGCGCAGGTGTCGGCTGTTTCGGGAGTTTCGCTGAGGGTGGAGTTGCCAGTGGTGCGGCCGGCTCCGTAGCCGTAACATAGAAGCCCTTCTGCATCTTTTGTTCCTCCATAACCTCCTGAAATGACCCCATCAGCCGCATCTTCTGGCCTGATAGCTGTTCCAGGATAATAAAAAAACAATCTCTGACTGTACCTAGCATCTTTCTTACGTTGCTCTTGCAAATCTGTGTGTGTCTGTATGTAACACTCTACTTGAGTGCCTTTTTTTCCATCATGTCTTCTCAAGCTCCAATTATTCCTTGGGCGATGCATAATAGATACTATACCATACTCAGTTTGAGGCGAGAGGAAAATAGGCATCAGTATCACCAAGCTCTTCAACACCGTCGTTTTCCCCACCCCATTATCCCCCAGAATAATCTGTACGCTTCCCCGTCTGATAAGCCAGTGGTAGGCAGAGATTAAGCCGCTTGTTTAAATTCGAGTGGGGTCATAAAATTCAAGGCCTGGTGGGGCCGTTGGGTATTATAGTCGTGCCGCCACTCGTCCACCAACTGGCGCACATGGGCCAGTGAGCGAAATAGGTGGGCATCGAGCAGTTCGCGGCGAAACGAGCCGTTAAAGCGTTCGATGTACGCATTCTGCGTCGGCTTACCGGGCTGAATCCAGTACAGGGTAATACCCTGCTGTTCACACCACTCACTCAGTTTAGCGCTGATAAATTCAGGGCCGTTGTCGGTGCGCAGTTGCGCGGGGCGGCCATAGCACTCGACTAAGCGCGTCAGCACCTGCACAACGCGACTGGCCGGCAAAGAGAAGTCGATTTCCACGCCCAGCAACTCGCGGTTATAGTCGTCGAGCACGTTGAGCGTGCGGAACCGGCGGCCATCGGTCAACACGTCGCTCGTAAAGTCGAGCGACCAGCACCCATTGGCGGCCTCCGGCACGGTCAAGGGCTGCTTGACGCGGGCGGGCACCCGCTTTTTCAGGCGCCGAGGTAGATTTAGGGCTAGTGACCGATAGATACGTAACGTACGTTTATGATTGATTACCAGGCCGTTTTTGCGTAGGCGGTGGTGCAGCTTCCAGAACCCCCAGCCCGGATGCCGCCCACTTAACGCCCGCAGGGCCTGCTGCACGGGCTCATCGTTTCGCCCCTGCGCCACGGGATGGTAGCTGCCACGTGCCAGCCCCACCAGCGTACAGGCCCGGCGCTGGCTCCAGCCTTTACTTACTAAGCCCTGCGCTGCCTGGCGTCGCGCCGCAGGGCTGGCTACTTTTTTCGCAGTATCTCCTTAATAGCCTGATTCTCCAAGCTCAGGTCGGCAAACATCTGTTTAAGCTTGCGATTCTCTTCTTCCAGGTGCTTGAGCCGGGTAAGCTCGGCCACGCTGGCCCCGGCATACTTGCTTTTCCAAGCATAAAACGTCGCCTCGCTCAGGCCGTGCTCGCGCACAATCTGGGCCACCGTCTGCCCGCTGGCTTGCTGTTGGAGAATGGCCACAATCTGGGCCTCGCTGAATCGTCCTTTTTTCATGTCGCAATCGTCAGGTAGGGAAAGTTACTGCTTTCTCTACTCACCACTGGCACTCGATTTGGGGAAGCGTACAGATTTGGGGAAGCGTACAAATCGTCCATTGCGCCGGCCGGCCATCTGCCCGCGAAAAGGAAATCGTCTGCTTCGCCCCGAAGCTGCGCACATTTTCCAGGCTTAGGGAGAGGAAGTAGGCCGGGGGCGGCGTGGTGGGTTTGTCGGCCATTGCGCGGAAAGGGGAAATCGAAACACCTCAAAAGTAGCAGCCCCGCCGAGAGCCAGCCGAGACTGAGGTAGCTGGAAGCAGGCGTTCAGGCTAAGCGGTTTCTGAAAGGTGCAGGTGGGCGTAGAGACGCATACTTGCGTCTCGTCGTTGTTCGGCCCGCCTGACGTGAGACGCAAGTATGCGTCTCTACAACGTTGCTTTTGCCTCAATATGCAACATTGTTTCATATCAGAAAACATGGCTTATCTTTGAATCAAGAGCCCCGGCAAAACAGCCGGCCCCTCTCCTATTCAAAAACATGTTCGACGTACTCATTATCGGCGGCAGCTACGCTGGCCTGAGCGCGGCGCTGGCCCTGGGCCGCGCCCGGCGCTCGGTGCTGGTGCTCGATGGCCGCCGCCCGCGCAACCGCTTTACGCCCCACGCCCATAACCTGCTGCTGCACGACGGCGACGCCCCCGCCGACCTGGCGGCCCGCGCCCGCCAGCAGGTAGCCGCCTACCCCACCGTGCAGCTGCTCGAAGCCCAGGCCACCGCCGCTACCCGGTTTCCCGATGGCTCGTTTGAAGTAACTACCGAGGCGCACGGTACCTTCGCGTCCAGCCGGCTGCTGCTGGCCACCGGCCTGCGCGATGAATTACCGCCCGTGCCCGGCTTTGCCGAGTGCTGGGGCAAGTCGGTGATTCACTGCCCCTTTTGCCACGGCTACGAGGTAGCCGACTTGCCCACCGGCATCTGGAACAACGGCCCCGAAGTCGAGCATCAGGTAAAAATGCTGCTCAACTGGTCGCGCGAGCTCACCGTCTTCACCAACGGCCCGGCCACCTTCGGCCCCGAGGTGCACGCGCTACTGCAAGCCAATGTTATCGAGCTAGTCGAAACGCCCGTGGCCGAGCTGCTGCACACCGGCGGCCAGCTCACGGCCCTGCGCCTGGCCGATAGCCGCACCTGGCCGCTGCCCGTGCTCTATGCCCGCCTGCCGTGGCAGCAAGCCAGTGAGCTACCCGCGCAACTGGGCTGCGAAATTACCGAGCAGGTGCTAATCCGCACCGATGCCAGCTACCGCACCACCGTGCCGGGCGTGTACGCGGCCGGCGACTGCGCCGTGGCCCCGCCGCAGCTGGCGCTGGCCATAGCGGCCGGCAACCTGGCGGGCGCTACCCTGAGCCGGGAGCTTATCTTGGGCGCTTGATGCGCCTTATCCTCCCTAAAACCAACAGCTACTGGCGGCACTTGGCCGCAGCCCTTCTCCTGACTGCGCGCGCCCAGGCCCAGGTGCCCGCCGAGCTACTCGGCCGCTGGGAGGCCTACGAAATCGGCTTCACGGTGCCCAACGCCTTGCCCGACTCGGTGCGCGACCGCCTCAACGACCCCAATACCGCTGCCCTCAACCACGCCCTGGCCGAGGGCACGACGCACCTGCGCGTCGAGTTTCGGGCCGATGGCGGCTACCAGTTTACCGTGACGCGGGGCGAGGAAGTGGTGCAGTCCGAAACCGGCACTTACACGGTGGTAAAAGGCCGTTTGCAGGCCAGCAGCCCGAGCAGCCGCAACGGCTCCTCTTTCGACGGCCACGAAATTCGCAAGCTGAGTCGGCGGGTGTTGCTGCTGGGCTTTCCGGTGGGCGAATACATGCCGGGCGTGGACGAGGAAGTAGAGTATCGGCGGGTAAAGTAGGGCGTGGTTACCCCACCCCCAGCCCCTCCCCTCCGGGAGAGGGGAGGGGCTGGGGGTGGGGTAACCACGTTAGGGTAGCGACCTTACCCCAGCGCAGCATACTGCGCCTCAGTATCCACATCGGTAGCGCCACCCGCAAAATCCACCGTGGGCAGGTGCTGATACTGCTGCAACAACTCGCGTGCGCCGGCCGCCCCGCGCAGCGCCAGCAGCTGCGGAAACAACTCGCGGCTGAACAGCGCCGGCACGCCTTGGGTGCCGCCGTAGGCCGAGGCCACTACCGGCTGGCCGGTGGCCTGAAACTGCACAATCAGCTCGCCAATAACCTCGGGCGTGAGCAGCGGCTGGTCGCAAAGCATGACGATTACGGCATCGATTTTGGCCGGGGAGGCCGCGGTTTCGGCGGCGGTTTCCAGCTCGGTGAGGCCAGCGGCGATACTACCGCCCATGCCATCGGCCCAGGCGTCGTTGCGCACCACGTGGAAGGGCAGGCCCTCAATTTCGGGTAGCAGTTCATCGTGCAGCGCGCCGGTCACGAGCACGAGCGGGCGGCAGGGCGAGGCGGCGGCTACTTCGGCGGCGTGGCGCAACAGGGTTTGGCCCTGGTAGGGCAAAAGCTGCTTGGGGCGGGCGAGGCGCGAAGACGAGCCGGCCGCGAGCAAAATGAGGCCAACGGTGGCAGTGGGGTCGTGGTGCATCTTGGTGAATGGTTGGATTGGTGGACTGGTGAATGGATATAAAAATGTCATGCTGAACGCAGTGAAGCATCTCGCGTAGCGCAGTAATCTTTACGTAAAAAGTTACTACCCCACGCGAGATGCTTCACTGCGTTCAGCATGACAATCGTTTACTAACGAACTAGCTGTTCAGCCCGGCCATCAGCACTTTATCGGGCGTCAGGGGCAGGTCGCGCAGGCGCTTGCCGGTGGCGTGGTACACGGCGTTGGCCACGGCGGCGGCCACGCCCACCATCGCGATTTCGCCGATGCCCTTCACGCCCATCGCGTTGATGTGGGGGTCGTGCTCTTCCACAAACTCGACGGTCATGTCGGGGATGTCGGCGTTCACGGGCACGTGGTAGCCGGCGAGGTCGGCGTTGGTGTAGCGCGAGAAATTCTGGTCGCGGATGGTTTCCTCCATCAAGGCCGAGCCGATGCCGAAAACGGCCCCGCCGATAATCTGGCTGCGGGCGGTCTGGGCATTCAGGATGCGGCCCGCGCCGATGACGCTCACCCACTTGCTCACCCGGATGGTGCCCAGGTCCATATCCACCCGCACCTCGCAGAAGTGCGCGCCAAACGAGTGCATGGAGTGGTGGCCGGCCTGGTCTTTCTGGGTGGGGTCGGCGTTTTTGGCGGCGGCCGCGTCTTCGTAGCCCGAGCCATATTTACCCTGCGCCATGCCCTCGATGTCAGTCATTTCGCCGCGCTTCATCAGCTCGCCAAAGGCCTCGCCTTTCTTGGGGTCTTTTTTCAGGAATAAGCGGCCTTTTTCTACAGCTACGTCCTCAGGCTTGGCGCGGTAGAGCGGCGATTTCCGGTCGATTACGGCGGCTTTAATCAGCTTTTGCCACACATCCTGGCAGGCCAGGTACACGCTCGACGACACCGTGCCCGCCGCCACCGAGCCACCCGAATTGGGGGCCGTGGGCAGTTGGGTATCGCCCAGCTCGAAGCGCACTTTATCGATGGGTAACCCCAGCGAGTCGGCGGCTACCTGGGTCATTACGGTGTAGGTGCCGGTGCCGAGGTCGGTAGCGCCGGCCTGCACCACGGCGTGGCCGTCGGCGTAGAGGCGGGCGCGGGCCGTGCCCGACGAGTTGTGCACCGGGTAGCTGGCCGAGGCCATGCCCATGCCCACGAGGTAGCGGCCGTCGCGGGTGGCGCCGGGCTTGGGGTTGCGCTTGCTCCAGCCAAAAAGCTCGGCCCCGCGGGCGTAGCACTGCTTCAGGCTCTTGCTGCTCCAGGGCTGGCCGGTGCCGTAGTCGTGGTCGGCGTAGTTGCGCAGCCGGATTTCGATGGGGTCCACGCCCACGCGGTAGGCTAGGTCGTCCATCGAGCACTCGATGGCGAATGAGCCGGGAGCCTCGCCAGGGGCGCGCATGAAGGTGGAGGTCATCACATTAGCCCGCGCCAGCTCGTAGCTGCTCTCAAAGGCTGGGCTGGCGTAGAGCAAGTCCACAATCTTGGAGTTGGGCTCGGCGTAGTTGTCCCAGGGCGAAGTCGTGGACTTCTTGGTATGCACGAGCGAGGTCAGTTTGCCGTCGGCCGTGGCCCCCAGCTGCATCACCTGCTCCTGGTCTTCGCGGTGGCCCATGCTCGTAAACATCTGCTCGCGGGTGAGCATCAGCTTCACTGGGCGGCCCACGGCCTTGGCGGCCTGCACCGTGAGGATGGTGTGCGGCCAGGTGGCTCCCTTGCAGCCGAAGCCCCCGCCCAGGTACTTGGTAATCACGCGAATTTGCTCGCGGGGCATACCCGTCATGGCCGCCACGGCCGACTGCGTGCGGGTCACGCCCTGCGTCGATTCGTAGATGGTGAGGCGGTCGGGCGCTTCCCAGTGCGCCGTGGTCGAGCCGGGCTCCATCGGGTTGTGGTTGTACACCGGGTGGTTGTAGGTAGCCGTGAGCTGAATGGGCGCGCTGGCAAAGGCGGCCTGCGGCTCGCCGCGCCGGGTGTGGCCCTTTTGCTTGCCATCCTGCACCTTTTCGGGGTCGAAAAGCTCGGCTTTAGGCTGCTTGAAATTAGCCAGCGGCTCGCTTTTTTGGTAGGTCACTTTCACCAACGTAGCGGCGTGGGTAGCGTGCTCGATGGTATCAGCCACCACGAGGGCCACCGGCTGGGCGGCGTAGAAAATCTCGTCGCCGGTGAGGGGCAGAAAGCCCATCGGCGCGCCGATGTCTTTTTTACCAGCCGGGTCGTTGGGCGTTTTGGCGAGCTTGGGCAGGTTCTGGTGGGTGAGTACGGCGAATACGCCCGGCTCGCGGGCGGCGGCCGAGGTATCGATGCCCGTAATTTTCCCCTTGGCAATGGGGCTGGTGGCAAGTACGCCGTAGGTGAGGCCGGGTAGCGCAAACTCGGCGGCGTACTTGGCCTTGCCGGTTACTTTTTCGCGGCCTTCCACGCGCACGAGCGGCTTGCCCACGTAGCCGCCGGGCTGGTCGAAGAATTGGGGTTCAGCTTCCATAATCAGTTCTTAAGCAACGACCTCTAACAATGCCCGCACCAGCGTGCGCTGGGCTAGCTCGACCTTGAATTTATTGTGCTCGCGGGGCTGCGCGTCGCGCACGGCCAGCGCGGCAGCGGCGCGGAAGTTTTCTTCCGTCGGGGCCTTGCCCACGAGGGCTTTCTCCACGGCGGGCACGCGCCAGGGCACGGTGCCCACGCCCCCCAGCGCCACCCGGGCCGAGCGGATGACGCCGCCCTGCACGTCGAGCCCCACGGCCGCGCTCACCAGCGCGTAGGCGTAGCTGGCCCGGTCGCGCACCTTGAGGTAGTGCGACTTACGGGCGTGCGCGGCGGCCGGCACTGTGATGGCGGTGATAAGCTCGCCGGGCTGCAACTGGTTCTCAATGTGCGGCGTGTTGCCGGGCAATTTGTAGAAATCAGCTAGCGGCACGGTGCGGGTAGCGCCCTTCGGATTCTCCAGTGTCAGCCTAGCTTCGAGGGCTACGAGGGCCACGGCGAGGTCGGAGGCATTGGTGGCGATGCAGCTGGGGCTGGTGCCGAAGATGGCCAGGTTGCGGTTGTCGCCCTGCTGGGCGGGGCAGCCCGAGCCGGGCACTCGCTTGTTGCACGGAAACGCGGTGTCGCGGTAGTAGCCGCAGCGCGTTTTTTGCAGCAGGTTGCCTCCCATGCTGGCCATGTTGCGCAGCTGCGGCGAAGCCGAGGCCAGCAGCGCCTGCGAAATGACGGGGTAGTGCTGCACCACCTGCGGGTGCTCGCCCACGTCGCTCATGCGCTCCAGCGTGCCGATGCGCAGGCCAGTAGCCGCGTTTTCGATGCCCAGCAGGTTGAGTTTATTGATATCAATCAGCAAGGTGTGCTGCTCGATATTCGACTTCATAATGTCGAGCAGCGTGGTGCCGCCGCCGATGAAAGCGGCCTGCTTGTCGGCCTCTTTGGCCGTGGTGGCTTCCTTGGTAGAAGCGGCCTGAGTATAGGCGAAGTTATTCATCTTGGGTTATCCTTTAGCTTGTTGGCCAGCCACTTCACGCACGGCGGCCAGGATGTTGGGGTAGGCCCCGCAGCGGCAGATGTTGCCGCTCATCCATTCGCGGCACTGGTCGTCGGTGGTGGCGTGGCCTTCTTTCACGCAGGCCACGCCGCTCATAATCTGGCCAGGGGTGCAGTAGCCGCACTGGAAGCCATCGTGCTTGAGGAAAGCCTCCTGCATGGGGTGCAGTTCCTCACCCTTTGCCAGGCCCTCGATGGTCGTGATTTCTTTGCCCTGGCTCATCACGGCTAGCGTGAGGCAGCTATTGACGCGGCGGCCATCCACGAGCACGGTGCAGGCACCGCACTGGCCGTGGTCGCAGCCTTTTTTGGTGCCCGTCAGGTCGAGGTTTTCGCGTAGGGCATCGAGCAAGGTAGTGCGGGGCTCCAGGCGCAGGTTTTTCACCTGGCCGTTGATGCGGAGGCTCACGTTGGTCTGGCCCGAAAGAATGGGGCTGGCCGGGGCCATTTTATTGGCAATGGCTTCGGCCTGGCTTGCGATGGGCGGAGCCAGGGCAAAACCCAGAATACCGCCGCTTTGCTTTAGAAAAGTGCGGCGCGAAGGGCCACCCGCGGGCGGCGTGCCAGCCGCATCGGGCAGCTGGTCGTGGGGAAGGGACATAGGATAGAAAACAGTGCGTGAGGAGCCTGCTATCCAGTACGCAGAAAGCCCCGCATTCGTTGGGCTTTATTCTGGCCTATTGCCTTGTCTATCTGAGTATAATACTTCTGCTATTAAGCCCGGCGGCTAGCGCGGGTGGGGGCCGGGCGCTGCTTCATTAGTTTTGGCCGGCCTGGCTTGCGCCGCGCTATTGCGTTGCCCTACGAATTGGGATTTGCCTGCTACTACCAGAAAGATTTTGGGCGAGGCTGCGCGGCTCTTCAGGGGCCGCGCTGGGGGTAGGCGCTGCTTCTCAGCAGGCCAATAAGCGGCACTCAGCCAGCCGGATAAGGCACCTTCCGTCCAGCTGCTACTTACCTGGCAGTGTGGCTGTTCAGCTAATTACCAGTAAAATACTTTGCTGAACAATGCCTTAATCTTGCCGCGACATTACGCCCGCTGTCCTAATAGCCCACCCATGAAAAAGCTTTTTCTTTCCCTCCTCCTCCTGGGGTCTACGCCGGCGCTGCGCGCCGAAAACGGCCACCAGCTCTGGCTGCGCCTGCACGCGGCGGTACCCGTCACGGTGGTGGCGCCCGCCAAAAGCTCGGCTTTGCTCGCTACGGCCAAACGCGAGCTGGAGCAGGGCTGGCAGGGTCGCGCCGGCGCTACCCTCACGCTGAAACTCACAAAGGACAAGGCCATCCGGCACGACGGGTTTCGGCTGAGTGCGCAGGGCGTGCAGGCCAACACCGAGCGGGGCCTGCTGTACGGGGCGTTTGAGCTGCTGCGGCGCCAGCAAACCGGCCAGCCGGTAGCCGACGAGGTTTGCAACCCTTCGTATGAGCTGCGCTTGCTTAATCACTGGGACAACCCCGACGGCTCGGTGGAGCGCGGCTACGCCGGCAAGTCCATTTTCTGGCGCAAGGATAGTGCCTTGGTGGTGACGAAACGCGACCAAACCCTATGGCAGGAATACGCCCGCGCCAACGCCTCGGTGGGCATCAACAGCAGCGTGCTCAACAACGTGAATGCCTCGCCCCTGATACTCTCGGCCGAGTACCTGGGCCGCGTGAAGGCCATTGCCGACGTGCTGCGGCCGTATGGCGTGCGGGTGTATTTGTCGGTGAAATTCTCGTCGCCGGTGCTGCTGGGCGGCCTCAAAACCGCCGACCCGCTCGACCCGGCCGTGGTGAAATGGTGGCAGGGCAAGGCAAAGGAAATTTACCAGCAGGTGCCCGATTTTGGCGGCTTTCTGGTGAAAGCCAGCAGCGAGGGCCAGCCCGGCCCGCAGGACTACGGCCGCACCCACGCCGACGGCGCCAACCTGCTGGCCGACGTGCTGCGGCCTCACGGTGGCTTGGTGATGTGGCGCGCCTTCGTGTACAGCCCCAGCGACAAGGACCGCGCCAAACAGGCCTACAACGAGTTTGTGCCGCTCGACGGTAAATTTCGCGATAACGTCATCATTCAGGTGAAAAACGGGCCGGTTGATTTTCAGCCGCGCGAGCCGTTCAGCCCGCTGTTTGGGGCACTGAAGAAGACGGCCGTGATGCCCGAATTTCAGATTACGCAGGAGTACCTCGGGCACGCCATCGACCTGGCCTACCTGGCCCCGATGTGGGAGGAATGCCTGCAAAGCGACACCTACCAGGCCGGCCCCGGCAGCACGGTGGCGCGCTGCACCAACGGCAGCGTGTACCGCCAGGCGCACTCGGCCATGGCCGGCGTGTCCAACGTGGGCCTCGATACCAACTGGACGGGCCACGACTTTGCCCAGGCCAACTGGTACGCCTTCGGCCGGCTGGCCTGGAACAGCAGCGCCAAAAGTGCCCAGCTGGCTGAGGAGTGGCTGAAGCTAACTTTCCAGAACGCGGCCGCCCAGCCCGCTACTTCCACGGCCGACTGGAACGCTAAATTCTTGCCGCCCGTGGCGCAAATGATGCTGGCCAGCCGCGAGGCCATCGTGGACTACTCGATGCCGCTGGGCTTGCACCACATTATGTCGGCCACGCATGACCACTACGGCCCCGGCCCGTGGTGGGCCCCGCCCAAAATGCGCGCCGACTGGACGCCGCCCTACTACCACCAGGCCGCCGCCAACGGCGTGGGCTTCGACCGCACCAAGACGGGCAGCGACGCCGTGAGCCAGTACCACGAGCCGCTGGCTTCGCAGTTCAACGACCCCGCCACCTGCCCCGATACCTACCTGCTGTGGTTTCACCACTTGCCCTGGGATTTCCAGATGAAAAGCGGCCGCACCCTGTGGGACGAGCTGGCTTTGCACTACGACCACGGCGTGCAGCAGGTGCGCCAGTTTCAGCGCACCTGGGACCGGGCGCAGCCCTACGTGGATGCCGAGCGCTTCGCGGCGGTGCAAAACAAGCTGCGCGCCCAAAGCGGCAGCGCCGTGCTCTGGAAAGACGCTTGCTTGCTGTACTTCCAGCAGTTTAGCCACCTGCCTATCCCGGCCGCCGTGGAGCCGCCCATGCACACGCTGGAGGGCGTCATTACCTACGACACGCCCCGGCCGCGGGGCAATGGCCCGGCCAAGTAATACAACCTGCCCTGGCGCGGCCTTACTCGCTGGGCAGGGCGTCTATTCGGGTACCGCGCCAGGGCGTTCCTTCTTCCTTTTCCGTATGAAAAAATATACTACCTGGCTGGGGGCCGGCCTGCTCCTGGCGCTGGGGCTGGGGGCCGCGCCGGCCGCCGCGCAGCGCCCCGCCAAGCGCGCGCAGCCCCAACCGAGCGCCAGGGGCGCTTTTTACACGGGCACCTATCCTAACCTGTTTCGGGAGGCCGGCTACAGCCAGGCCGATATCGACAAGAAGGTGGCCCAGGCCTACCACGACGTATTTGAGGGGCCCAGCCGGGTGTACTTTGAGGTAGGCGACTCGATGGCCTACGTTTCGGATATCAAAAACCAGGACGCGCGCACCGAGGGCCTGTCCTACGGCCTGATGGTGGCCGTGCAGCTCGATAAAAAAGAGGTGTTTGACCGCCTCTGGCGCTGGTCGAAGAAGTACTTGCAGCACCAAAGCGGGCCGCTGGAAGGCTATTTTGCCTGGAGCATCAATACGGCCACCATGAAGCGCAATTCGGAGGGGCCGGCCTCGGATGGCGAGCTGTACTTCGTGACCAGCCTGCTCTTTGCGGCCAACCGCTGGGGCAACGCCACGGGCATCAACTACTACCAGGAGGCCCGCCGCATCCTGGATGCTTCGTGGAAAAAAGATGGCACGGGCGGCGTGTATAACCTCATCAACACCAAGCACAAGCAGATAAGCTTTGTGCCAGTGGGCGAGATGTATAACTGGACCGACCCGTCGTACCACCTGCCGGCTTTTATGGAGGTGTGGGCCGAGTACGCCCACGATGGGCACGAGCAGTTTTACCGCGCCTGCGCCGATACGTCGCGCGTGTTTTTGCACCGCGCCTGCGCGGCACCTACCGGCCTCAACTACGACTACACCGAGTTTAGCGGGCAGCCTCACACCACGCGCTGGGCGCCGGCCGCCTTTCGCTACGACTCGTGGCGCGTGCCCATGAACATTGCCATGGACTACTACTGGTTTGGCAAAGACCGCGACTGGCAGCAGCAGTATGCGCAGCGGTTTCAGGGCTTTTTGCGCAGCAAAGGCCTGGCTACCTATGAAGACCAGTTTAACGTGGATGGCTCGCGGCCCGATTTCATTTTGCCGGCCGGCAAGGTCAAGAAGCTGCGGCATTCGCTGGGTTTGGTCGCCACCTCCGCGGCGGCCTCGCTGATGAGCCCGGATGCCAACCGCCTCGACTTCGTGCACGCCCTCTGGAACGACAAGCTGGCCCCCTACCCCGACGGCTACTTCGACCCTTACTACGATGGCCTGCTGTACTTGTTTAGCCTGATGCACCTGAGCGGCAAGTATCAGCTTATCAAGCCGCAAGCGCACCCTTTGCCTTCTTCCAAATGAACAGTTCTGCATTCCTGGCCAAGTCCTTCCGCTGGGCTGCCCTGCTGGCGCTTGGGCTGGCCGCCAGCGCCCCGCGCAGCTACGGCCAGACCAATCCTAAACTGGGCGAAAACCCCATTCTGCGCGACGTCTTCACCGCCGACCCGGCCCCGCTGGTGTACAAGGATAAGGTGTATTTGTACGTGGGCCACGACGAGGCCAAGGAAGGCCAGATGTTCAATATGAACGACTGGCGATGCTACTCATCCAGCGACATGAAGAACTGGACCGCGCACGGCTCCATCATGCAGGTGCGCGACTTCAAGTGGGCCACCCGCGATGCCTGGGCCTCGCAGGTGGTGGCGCGCAACGGCAAGTTTTATTTCTACGCCGCCGTGCAGGAAGGCGCGCCGGCCAACGCCAAGGCCATCGGCGTGGCCGTGTCCGATAGCCCCACCGGCCCCTTCGTGGATGCGCGCGGCTCGGCGCTCATTTCCGACAAAACCACGCCCGGCCCCAACGGCTGGGACGACATCGACCCTACCGTATTCGTGGACGACGACGGCACGGCCTGGCTGGCCTGGGGCAACCCCAACTGCTACCTGGCCAAGCTCAAGCCCAACATGACCGAGCTCGACGGGCCCATTCAGCACATCGAGGTGCCCAACTACACCGAGGGGCCCTGGCTGCACAAGCGCGGCGGCACCTACTACCTCACCTACGCGGCCTTTGCCCACCAGGGCATGTCGGAAAAGCTGTGCTACGCCACCGCCCCGCGCGTGACGGGCCCCTGGACGTACCAGGGCATTCTCACCGAGCAGGCCAAGAACAGCTACACCATTCACGCCGGAGTGGTCGAGTTCAGAAAGCAGTGGTACCTGTTTTACCACAATGCCACCCTCACGCTGCCCACCGGCGAAAGCGGCGCGCTGGGCCGGCGCAGCGTGTGCGCCGAGTACCTCTACTACAACCCCGACGGCACCATTCAGCCCATCACCCACACCCTGGCCGGCCTGAGCGTGCCGCCCCGCAAAGGCCCCCAGCCGGCCCCGCCCAAGCGCCCGCCAGCGGCTCGGGCTACTACCGCGCCGCCGACGGCCAGCCCTGGCATTACGCTCACCGAAAACACCCAGCCCCGGCCCGCGCAATGGCCCGGCAGCCCCATATTCAGCACCATGCCCGACCCGGCCACGCTGGCGCTGGACAACCTGAGCTTCAATTACAAGCAAGGGGTTTCTAATCTCGGGCAGACGTTTGAGGTGAAAGCCGACTGCCGCCTCACGCGCCTCGACTTATTCGGTGGCGACGGCTTCGGCACCGACGCTAAGCAGCCCGTAGCCCTGGCCCTCTACGACCTGGGGCCGGCCGCCGACCTTGCCGCCGATGCGCCTACGTATTCAGCCAGCACTAACCTGCTGGGTACCGACAACGGCATCAGCTATACGCCTCAAGCCGCCGGCATTTTGCAAGTTGACTTGGCCGGTGACAACCAAGTGGTTTTGAAGGCCGGGCACCGCTACGCCCTGGAACTGCAGGGCGCGGCCAAGTCGGCACCCCTGTTTTGGCGGGTGAGCCGGCAGGATACCTACGCCGGCGGCAGCGCCTATCAAAATCGCCAGCCCGTGCTGCTGAACGACAAGCGCGGCTACGACTTTGCCCTGGCCGTGTACGGCGTTCCTCTGAAATAACTGATACTGAGTACTACCAAGGGCTGCTGCACCCGCAGTAGAGTAGCGGCTTGCTACCCAGCGCACGCCTGCCCTACTGTGGCTGAAGCGCCCGCGCGCCCACTACCGCTCCCGGCCCATCCAGTGCTAAAATCTGCGCCCGGTACTGGGCGGGCATCAGCGAGGCGCGGGCCCAGCGGCCCAAGGCCAGGTGCTGCGTGGGCCGGTACAGCGGCAACGCCACTTGCAGCCACGACCAGCGCCCCAGCCCCAGCAGCGCCCGCACGCGCGGCGGCGTCACGAAGCGCTGGGCTTGCAGCACCAGCCCGTAGCGGAAGGCCCCGAGGTGGCGGCGGTACTGCCGGTAGAGGTCAGTGGTGTAGTCACTCACTACCAAGTCGCTTTGCAGGTGCGCCTCGCGGGCCTGCGCCCAGGCGGCGTAGGTAGCGGGCACCTCCGGCACGCCCATGCGGTGGCCCAGGCGATAAAACACGTCCACGATTTCCTCCTTTTCGGCCACCGTAAGCGGGCGCTCTATTGCCTCGAACACGCGAATGGAGTAGGCGGTGAGCATAAACAGCACGTCGCGGTAGGCCCAGTCGGGAATCCGCCTGCCGCGCTTGGCCTCTACCGCCGCGTGAATGCCCGCGATGGTGGCAATGGCCTGCTCGGCCGCCGCCCGCTCGGCGAAGATGATGCGCCGCGCATACTCCACCGTCGAGAACAGCCGCCCCAGCGGGTCGGCCGGCAGCTTGCCGGTGAAGTAGAGCCAGTCCACGGCCTTATTCAGGGCAAACTCGGCCGCCGCCCCGGCGAAGATGAACAGCACCGTATCGGCCTTGCCCCAGATGCGGCGCACCACAGAATCGGGGTTGACGAAATACTCCATAGCGGGAGAAGGATATTGAAAAGAACTTTGCATTACAAAGTTAATACAAAAACTTCGTTCACCCATTTTTTACGGTAGAGCGCTGCCCGGCGCGGGGTACCTCACCCCCCGGCCCCCTCTCCAAAAAAGAGGGGGAGCCT
>NZ_DASTEP010000007.1:0-6789 GCF_035709525.1 Hymenobacter sp.
GAGCGCAGCGAGCAGCGGCGTAGGTGGACGTTATTTAGCGCCTGCTAACGTGGATGCTCGCTGCGCTCGCTCGCCAAGCTGGAGCTTGGCGTTACAGCATCCTACTCAGATACTCAGCCCGCGCCTCATCCAGCATACCCAGCACGGCCGCCCGGCGGGCGCGCAGCCCGGCGCGCACGGCCAGCGGCAGCTGCCGCACCCGCAGGCGGCGCAGGCGCGCGCTCAGCGTTTGCCAGTAGCCGAGGGCGTAGAAGCCGGCCAGCGGCAAGCTCAGCACGAAGAGCAGCGTCAGCCGCCAGTCGTGGGTGAGGAAGTGCTGCACGGCGGCGGCCTCCACGGCGTAGGCCAGTGGAAAAGTCAGCATCCCCACACCTAGCATGATGGCAGCGATAAACTCGGTTTCCTTGGTAGCGCGGCGCGCTACCTGCGACGGAATTTTATAAGGTATGTAATTGGTCAGCAAGCCGTAGAGCCATACCGGGAAGCCCAGAATCAGGCTGAGGTAGTCGGGCAGGCCGGTGCTGGGGCGGCGGGTTTGGTCGAGGGCTTCGTCGTCTACTTTGTGGTGCTGAAGCTCGGCGAGGTAGGTGGTGAGGGCAGCGCGTAGGGCGGCCAGCCGGCCAGCGTCGTGCTGCTCAAACCAGGCCACGGCATCGAGCAGGGTGCGGCTGAGCTCGAAGTTGTCGTAGAGCGTGGTAGGGTCGTCGTCGGGGTTAAGGTGGTCGCCGAAGGTGCGCTCAACCTGCTGGGCCAGGGCATCATCCTCAGCGGCGCGGCTGATGACGAGGCGGCGCGTGAGGCGGCGGCGGATTTCCTCGGTCAGCTCATCGGCGGCGGCTTCGGGGTTCTGGCGGTAGCGGGCGGCGTAGTCGGCCACCACGATGGGCGGGGCCACGTTGAGCAGCACATCGGAGCGGAAGCGCGTGGGGTCGAAGTAGTTGGTGCCCACGCATACCAGCTTCAAGCCCAGCTTGAAATCGTGCCGCGCCTCGGTGCCCAGCGCGATGCGGGCGGCCCCGGTTTTGAGCGGGCGCAGGCGGCGCTCGCTCACGCTGGTGCCTTCGGGGAAAATCATGACCGTACCGCCGCGCTCCAGGTAGTCGTAGCAGCGGCCAAAGCTGGCCTCGTTGCTGGCGGCCAGCTGGCGGGCGCTGGCGGCATCGGGGCCACCCTCCGCATCCTGGCGGCGGTAGATGGGGATGCAGTTGGCCGAGCGCATGATAGCGCCCAAGACCGGGTTTTTGAAGAACGTGCTCTTGGCCAGAAACGCGATGGGCTCGTGGCGCTGCACGGCCGTCACGAGCGGGTCCATGAGGGTGTTGGGGTGGTTGCTGCACAGCATGAGCGGGCCGGGCAGGCGCAGCCGCGCGCGGTGGCGCACCTCGAGGCGGCGGAAAAACACGCGCAGCCCCAGGCGCACCACGGGCTTCATCACGGTGTAGAAGAGCATGGGGCAAGTTTACGCACAAAGGGCCGGCTGCGCGTGCGGCCGGCCCTTTGCGGTGATGTTTCTGAGTTCTTGAGTACAACCGTCATGCTGAGCGGAGCGCAGCGGAGTCGAAGCATCTCTATCGGTGAACTGATTTCCTGCGTCAGCAACGAAGCGGTAGAGATGCTTCGACTCCGCTACGCTCCGCTCAGCATGACAACCAGAAGCTAGTTAGGATTTTGGTTGCCGCCCGAGTTGGCGTCGTACCGGCTGCCAGCCGGGCCTTGGTCGCGACGCTGGCCGGGGCTGAATGAGCCGCCGCCTACGCTGGTGCTGCGGTCCGACGAGGTAGTACGGCCGTGGTCGTTGCTGTGCGCGTTGGGGGCCGAGGTGTAGCCGCTGCCCGAGCTCACGCGGGACTTGCCGCTGGGCGACGAGGCCGTGCCGTAGCGCGAGGCACCCCAGGGGCGCTGGCCGCGGCGGTCGTAGGCGTGGTCGCCATCGCGGGTGTGAGGCTGGTGGTCGAAGGGCGACTTGCGGGGCCGCTCGCGGTACTCGCCGGCCTCCCGTTTCTTTTTGCCGCCGCGCACAATCAGGAACGCAACGCCGGCGGCGACTGCGCCCACGATTACCGCTTTCTGCGTGGTGGTCAGGTCATTTACCTTGTTTAGCGCCTGGTTGCCCAGGTCTTTGGCTTTCTGGGGAATCTGCTGGGCCTGCTCGGCCACGCCCGAGTCGTTGAGCCACTGCTTGCCACTGGCCACGGCGTTGTCGAGCTTTTCTTTACCGCTGGCTACTACGGTGTTGAGCTTGTCTTTGCCGTCGGCCACGGCGCTGCTGAGCTTGTCTTTGCTGGTGGCTACGGCGCTGTCGAGCTTGCCTTTCAGGCCATCGGCAGCGGCGGGCTGGGTGCTGGCGGGGCTATCGGTAGGGTACGGCGAATTGCCGGTGGCGTGGGCCGCCGTGGTCGAGAAATCCGAGCTGGTGTGCGACGTATTTTCGGCAGGCGACGACAGGCCGGGCTGGTGGGAAGTGGGTTCCATGCGCAACAGAATATTAAAAGGAAAGGAGAGAGAAAAGCCGCCCGCGCTGGCTGGGTCAGGGCGGGCGGCTAGTATTCGTAAGTCGGCGGTAGTTGGTTGCGCCCCAGCTTCTAGCCCACGCGAGGCGTAGCGCAGGCCGGCAGCCAGCCCTGGCGCTGCTGGCAACGCGGGCACGCGGGGGCCGGGCCGGCCGGCAGCTCGCGCACGGTACCGCAGGCGTGGCAGGCGTAGGAGCCACTTTTGGATAATTCGCGTAGCGGGTGGCGGTAGATTTCGGGCCAGATGGGCAGGCCGGGGCGCTCGTCTTCGGGCTCAAAAAAGAAGGCGCTAACCTCGCCCGTCGCCTCAATGTAAATGCGCCGCACCTGCCCCAGGTGCTCGACCTGGTGCTGCCGCAGCTGCCCAAACAACTCCTGCGCCGTGAGCGGCGCTTTGGAAAACGCTTGGTAGTCAAGCTCACCCTCCGTCAAAATCAGCTCGGGCTCGCCCTCTACCAGATACTCGATGCGCGGATGCCGGTCGATGAGGTAATTAGCCCCAACATAGAGCGCAATTATCACCACGAACACGACCAGCGCGTGCAGCAGCGGCGTGTCGTGGTAGATGGTGGCGTCGCCGGCGGCCGTGCCTAGTATCAATATCAGCCCAAACTCGAAGATGGACAGCTGCCGCACCCCGCGCTTGCCCGACACGCGCAAGGCCCCGATGGTGAGCACGAACACGAACACGCAGCGCAGGGCAATTTCGAGCAGAAAGCTCAGCGGCGCTTCTTCCGACACCAGCAGGCGCTGGATGGAGAAAGGTTCGACGGCCGCCAACAGGACTTGTGAGAAAAGCATGAAGCGCTATACGGCCGAGGCTGGCCAGCAGCCGAACCACTGGTGCTGGCTTGGGTAATAATGGCTTTTTCGTGAAAACCGCCCACCTTAGCCGAACAACCTGCCGCGCCGCCCGTTTGGTAGCCAGCATCGATAAGCGCTACTAGTACTGAATAGGATATGGCTCGGTTTAAAGACAAGGTTTGCATCGTTACGGGTGCCACATCCGGCATTGGCCGGGCCACGGCCGTGCGCCTGGGGCGCGAAGGGGCCGCCGTGGTGTGCCTGGGCCGCGAGGTGAAGGAAGGCCGCGAAACCGTGGCCGAGATAAAAGCGGCCGGCGGCGACGGCTTTTTCCTGAAAACCGACGTGGGCCGCGACCCCGACCTGGTGCGCGCCGTAGACCGCACCCTGACCCGCTACGGTCGCATCGACGTGCTTATCAACGACGCGGCCATGATGACCTACACGCCCCTGCTCGAAACCAAACCCGCCGATTGGGACCGCGTGCAAACCGTGAATCTGCGGGCGCTGTTCCGGCTCTGCCAGCTGTGTTTGCCGCACATGAAGGGCGGCGCGGTAGTAGCCATCAGCTCGGTCCACGCCTTCCAAACTACCCCCAACGTGGTGCCCTACGCCGCCAGCAAGGGCGCTACCGAGGCCTTCGTGCGCGGCCTCTCGCTCGAAATTCCCTATACCCAGGCCCGCATCAATGCCCTGGCCCCCGGCGCCGTGGAAACGCCCATGCTGCGCCAAAACCCTAACGTGCAGAACGGTACCGAAAAGATTACCGGCCAGATAGGTACACCCGACGAATTGGCCGCCGCCATCTGCTTCCTGGCTTCGGACGAGGCCAACTTTATCAACGGCACCACGCTGGTGGTGGATGGCGGCCGGCTGGCGCAGCTGTAACGAGCTCGCCCCTGCGTGAACCTCACCCCCTAGCCCCCTCTCCAAAAAAGAGGGGGAACTATTTTTTAGTCATAGTTTCTAAAAGCTAGAACTAGAGCTAGTCCCCCCTCTTTTTTGGAGAGGGGGCTAGGGGGTGAGGTTCACGCAGGGGCGAGCCAACTCACTCAGCCGCTTGCTACCTGCCCTTGTTTTCAAATACTTAGCCGCGTGCGTTACCCGGTAGCCGGGGTTAGCGGCGAACAGCTCTTCCAGCACGCCCACGTGGGCCAGGCCCATCATCACCAGCACGCGCCGGGCCTGGGTTTGCTGCTGCGCCCGCAGGATGTTGGAGTAGATTTTCAGGTTGCGGTTGTAGAACAGCGTGATGTAGTGCGCCCCCACGTAGGCCGTATCGACGCGGCCCAGGTCCACGGTATTGGTGCCCGAGGGCGCAAAGGTGCCGCTCGTCACGAGCGCCGGCGTGTTGAAGTTGGCGCGATGAATCAGCTTCACGAGCGCCGGCTGGTTGGCCAGCGCGAGGTAGTCGTAGAGCGACAGGCTATCGTGCTGCACCTGCCGCCGCAGCGGCCGCGATGCGGCTTGCAGCTGCTGCCAGTCGCGCCGGAAATAGCTAATATTACGGCCCGTGCTCAGCAGGTTTTGCGAAGTCGAGGCGTAGTAGTCGATGCCACGCGGCGCGGGCAGCCCCAGCTGCCGGGCCAGCGCGAAGCCCACCTGGTAGCGCTCGCCGCGCCCCTCGGGCAGCGTGGCAAAGGCCAGCTTGCCAGCCAGGTACTGCGCGTAGAGGCTGTCGAGCCGGGGCTGCTCGCGGGGCTCCGCTTCGAGCAGAATGGCGTCGGGCTGGAAACGGGCCAGCTGCGCCCGCAGCTTGGCCAGTTCGGCCTGCTTTTTGGGGCTGTACACATCCGATTCGGGCTGCTTGTTGTAGAGCGCGTTCAGGTGGTCGAAGCCCACGACCATGACGGCAGCCGGGCCGGGTTTAGTAGCCTGCGCGCGGCCGGCAAGTGGATTTAGCAGGCTTAGCAATAAGCTGATAAGCGCTGGCAAAGGTGCCAGGGCAGGCAGGCGAAAGGTGGGTAGTAGCAGCACGGCCGCGAAGTAACGCAAAACAGTGCTGACTCGCCTGCCAAGCTGTAGAGACGCAATATTTTGCGTCTAACGTTAGGGTACGATATCAGACGTAAGACGCAAGATATTGCGTCTCTACCTCCTACAGTTGCCTTGCAGCCCGCGCCCGCTCCAGCATAAACTGCCGGGCGCCTTCGCGCGCCTCCACCTCAAACTTATTCTGGTAGTAGCCCACGCGGGCCGACTCGAGGAGATATTCGGCCAGGAAGCGTGCCAACCCCAGGTCGCGCACCTGGCGCAGGTGTACTTCTTCGTGCGCCACCCACTCGGGGTCGGCCAGAAATTCCTCGCGGGTGGCCCCGCTCAGGTGCACCGTCTGGCCCAGTACCATGGCCACGCTACCCTTATTGCCGAGCACCAACCGGGCAATGCGGGCCAGCGGGGAATTAACAAAAGTGCGGGGAGCCATAACGTACAAGATTCGGGCTAAGCTACGACGCAGTTTCGGTAATGGTTGCAAATCGCAAAAATTATTTTAGGCCATTTTTCAGTGTTTTTCCGGGATTTATTGACTTTTTCCTCTTTTTATTGAATGCATTTGAAAATTTTTCGCTTAGCTTTGGCCAGGCCGGTTTTGTAGCCGGCCTTCAAAAATCAGCTATTCGACTTCTCTTTTTACTTTTTTTCTGTCGGCTTTGGCCGCTCTGCCTAGTGCAACACTTCCCACCTTTTTTGCCCGGTCAGCCAGCTTGAGGGCGCTGCCGGAGCCCACCTCCAACGACGACTGATGAAGAATATCCTGCTGTCCTGCTTCGCCGCTGCTGCCCTTACGCTTTCTTTCTGCTTTGAACAAGCACCCGATGCTTCGGCCTCGGCCGGTACCGCGCCCCGCGCCGTGCCCGCCGTAGCCGAAGCATCGCTGCTTTCGGGCCTGCTCGCCGGCAACGGTGAAACGCCCAAGTCGGAAGAGCCCGAATCGGCGGCTACCACGGCCTCGCGCGACTCGCTTGCCTACGGCTACTACGGCCAGACGCTCGGCGTGAAACTCGCCCAGACCGAGAACAAGAGCCTCCTCCAGACCATTGTGGACTGGATTGGCACGCCTTACAGCTTCGGGGCCAGCTCGCGCCGGGGCACCGACTGCTCGGGCTTCGTGACGCAGGTGTACAAGAAGGTGTACGGCATCTCGCTCAAGCACAGCTCGCGGGCCATGTTCGGCTCGGCCAAGCGCGTGGCCAAGAGCGACATGAAGGCCGGCGACCTCGTGTTTTTCAGCCACGGCAAGGGCAATATCTACCACGTGGGCATCTACCTGAAAGACGGCAAGTTTGCCCACTCGGCCACCAACGGCGGCGTGATGGTAAGCTCGCTGCACCAGGCCTACTACAGCCGCAATTTCTACGCGGCCGGCCGCGTGGCGGGCACCGAAGTGCCGCAGGCCGAGGAAATGCTGGCCGCCGCCACGGCCCAGGCGACGGAGTAACGTAGCGCGAACTTTGTAGTTCGCGTTCGTGAGCGA
>NZ_DASTEP010000008.1:0-17229 GCF_035709525.1 Hymenobacter sp.
CGGAGTCGAAGCATCTCTACCTCAATACTAACTCCTAACGCTAGCAACGAAGCGGTAGAGATGCTTCGACTTCGCTGCGCTGCGCTCAGCATGACAGTTAGTTGCGCTAAGCGTCCTCCCCAAAATCCCACCCAAAACCACCCCTGCTTTCCCTATGGGCAACAACTTACTCGGCCACCTCACCGCCTGGGACTACGCCATTGTCGCGGCCTACGTCGTGATTCTGGCCGGCATCGGCTACCGGGCCAGCGCCGCCAACAAGACCGAGGAATCGTTGTTTCTGGCCAATAAGTCCCTAGGCTGGGCCAGTATTGGGTTCAACATGTGGGGCACCAACGTGGGGCCGTCGATGCTGCTGGCGTTTGCCAGCATTGGCTACAGCACGGGCATCGTGGCGGTGAATTTTGAGTGGTACGCCTTTGTGTTTTTATTTCTTTTGGCGGTGGTGTTTGCGCCTAGGTACCTGGCAGCCAATGTCAGCACCATGCCCGGCTTCATGGGCCGGCAGTACGGCGACTCCACGCAGAATATCCTGGCCTGGTACGCACTGATTAAAATCCTGATTTCGTGGCTGTCGCTGGGCTTGTTCTCGGGTGGGCTGCTGGTGCGGCAGATTCTGGGCATCCCCATGTGGCAGTCGGTGGGGGTGCTGGTGCTGTTTGCGGGCGCGTTCACGTTTGCGGGCGGGCTCAAGGCCATTGCGCGGGTCAACGTGTTTCAGATGCTGCTGCTCATCGGCGTGTCGCTCACGCTCACCGTCATAGGCGTGGCGAAGGTGGGCGGGCTGGGCGAAGTATTCCACCGCGTGCCCGGCCACTACTGGAACCTGCTGCACCCGGCCTCCGACCCCAAGTACCCGTGGTACGCCATTCTGCTGGGCTACCCAGTGTCGGCGGTAGCGTTTTTCTGCACCGACCAGGCCATGGTGCAATCGGTGCTAGGGGCGAAGAATCTGGAGCAGGGCCAGCTGGGCGTCAACTTCATTGGCTGGCTCAAAATCCTGTCGTTGCCGCTGTTCATCGGTACCGGCGTGCTGTGCTACATCCTGTTTCCCGACCTCAAAGACCCCAAAGAAGCCTACATGACGATGGTCACGAGCCTGTTTCCGGCCGGCATGAAGGGCCTGGTCATCGTCGTGCTCATTGCCGTGCTGGTGGGCACCATCAGCTCGTCGCTCAACGCGCTGAGCACCGTGTTTGCGATGGACGTGTACGCCCGCCGCATCAACCCGCAGGCCACCGACGCCGACGTGGTGCGCGTGGGCCGGCGCACGGTGCTGGTAGGCTGCGCCTTTGCGGTGCTCATGGCCCTGGCCATCGATTCGGTGAAGGGCCTCAATCTATTCGACGTGTTTCAGGCGGTGCTGGGCTTCATTGCGCCACCGCTGGCGGTGGTGTTTCTGCTGTCGGTGTTCTGGGCGCGCACCACGCAGCGCGCCGTCAATGGAGTGTTGTCGTGGGGCTCGGCCTTCAGCCTGGGCGTAGGCGTGCTCTACCTCTGGGTGCTACCGCCCGACACGCACCCCTTCTGGCCGCACTACCTCATGCTGTCGTTCTACATTTTTGCGGCGCTGTTTGGGGCGGCGGTGCTCCTTTCTCTCACCGACCTAACCGGCCAGGCCCACCGCCAGGCGGTGGATTATGGAGTACTGGCCCGGCCCACGCGGCGTGTGCAGCTACTTTGGGCCGCGCTGGCGGTGGTGATGGTGGGGCTGTACGTGGTATTTAACGGGCATTGAGGTGTAGCTACAAACATGCAGCTGTCATGCTGAACGCAGTGAAGCATCTCTGCCACTTCGCCTGGGCCGCTCAACGAAGCGGTAGAGATGCTTCACTGCGTTCAGCATGACTCGAATTAGAGCTATTCCAACAGTACCACCACATCGGCCCGGCGCGCTTCCGGCCACACTTTCAGTACCTGCACCTTGCCGTCTTTCACCTCGCATTCCACCGTTGTCTGATATGGCGCGTGGAGCTTGAAATGCACGTCCCATTGCTTCGGCCAGGCGGGTAGTAGGTAGATTTTGCGGCCGTCGGTTTGCAGCAGCATTTCCTGCAAGCCCAGCATGCCCGAGCCGCCCCAGTTGTGGTCGGGCGCCCAGTCGTAGCCCGGCCCCCAGAAAGCGGGGAAGCGGCGGCCCGAGTCCTGCAATTTCTTCACCGTCAGTGCGGCGGCCTCGTCGGTGAGACCTAGGCGGGCGGCGAAAATGTTGTGCTGCTTCCAGCCCACGTGGCTGCGAAATTTCTGCACGTCGGCATCATACAAATAGGTGTTGCGGGCCGTGTCGAGGCCGGCCTTGCCTACGCCGTAGAAACCCCAGGGAAAAACCGGGTAGAGCTGCGGGCTCTCGGTGTTGTTGACGCGCTCCCAGCTTTGGGCCGGCGCGAGGGTGGGGTGGCCCTGGCTGCTGCGGAAGCTGAGGGCCGGAATGCGGCCCAGCATGGCGGCCCATTTCTGGCGTTGCGCGGGCGTGCCGTAGCGCGGCGGCAGCGCCAGCAACTGCGTGAGCACCGCGCGCAGGCCGGCGATGGTAGCGGTCGAGTTGTAGGCCATTTTGTACGTCTCGGCCCCCGAGCCGGGGTAGAGCACGAGGTGGCCGGCCCCGTCGAGCGCCTTGGCCCCGCGCTGCCGGGCCAGGTACTGGTAGTGCTCGTCGAAGAAGGTGAGGCAGCTTTCCACGAAGGGCAGGTAGGCGGCCACGTCGTGGCCGGCGTAGCGCTCGGTTTCCAGCATCATCATGCAAAATTCCAGCACGGTATCCCACTCGTATTCGAGCCAGGCGTTGTACTCCAGGCCTTTGTCGAAGTCGGCCGGGCGCTTCCAGTTGTACTCGGCGGG
Source organism: Hymenobacter sp. (assembly GCF_035709525.1). Lineage (GTDB taxonomy): Bacteria > Bacteroidota > Bacteroidia > Cytophagales > Hymenobacteraceae > Hymenobacter. Next base: position 2,839 of record NZ_DASTEP010000008.1, read on the forward strand.
ATTGGGCAGGCCGAAGTTTTCGAGCTGCTCGACGAAGCACGCGCCGCCGTGGCGCCAATAGGTTTGGGTGCGTAGCTCAGCATTTTGGAGCAGGCGCAGGTAAAAATCGAACTGCGGCTTCAGCAGCTCCGCGTCGCCGCTTTTCAGCAGCGGCCAGTACACGAGGCGCTGGTTTTGGGCGGTGTGGGTGCCGCCGCCCCAGTTGCGGAAGTCAGGCGTGAACTTCAGTGTGGAGTCCGTCAGCACCGGGTCGTAGGTGAACAGGCCGCCGTTAAATTTGGTGGGGTATTGCCCTAGGGCGTTGCAACCTAGCATATAGCGCATGAGCTGGTAGTTGCGGCCGGCCTGCCACTCGGGCGCGTGGGCGGCGGCTTGGTCGGGCTGAATGTAAATGAAGCTGCGCTGCCAGTAGTCGCGCCACCAAGTCAGAGTGCGCTGGCGGGCGGCTTTCGGGTTTTGATGAGCAGCGGCGAGCGTCTGCTGCACCCCCTGTTGCCACTGCGGCGCGGTGGGTACGGTGGCCGTGTGCAGGGCCACGGTGATGGAATGCGTGCGGGCCGGGGCGCGGCTTTGCAGCTTCCAGCCGGTGTAGGGTGTGTTGAGGTATTGGCCGCTGGTGGTGCCGGCGGGCTGCATGTCTTGGCCTTGTAGTACGCCGCCAAAAATCAACCCAGCCAACGGGTTGTACAGCTGCGCTTTGATTCCGTCCAAGCCCTGCTGCCGCACTGCTGCGTCGAATACCGTTTGCGGCTGGTTTTGGTGGAAAAACTCGACACCTTGGTTGCGAAAGCGGATGCTGTCGCGCCGGGTTTTTACCTCGCCCTGCGGCGCCCATTTGTAGGAGTTCTGGTTGTTTTCCTTGCCGGTGGTGCGGCGGTCGGCCGTGCGCCAGCTTTCGTAGCTGGCTTCGACCGTCAGCTTCTCGCTACCAGTTACTTCGACGTGCACAACGGGCCGCAATACCTCGACCCAGATGTGTACTTGCGCCGTGGTTCGGCCTAGGGTGCCGGTCAGCGTCACGTCGCCGGTTTGCAGGGCTAGCTGCTGCTTGAAAGTACCTTTATCGAACGGATTGGGCGTGAGGTGCAGGCGCACGCGGCCCAATTTCAGCAGCGAGTTATTCTCATCAAAGGTGCCGCTGCGGGCGATGTAAAACAGCACATCGCCGTTTTCGGCCCACACGTTCAGCCCAATGTCGCCGCCGCCGCAGGGCATGGACTCGCCGGCGTTTTTGCTGGGAGTGGTCCAGGTGATGTTGTGGGTGGCGAGCTCGGTTTGGGGAGTTTGGGCTTGAGAAGCAAGAGAGAAGATAGGTAGAAACAGCAGGAGCACATGCCGTGTTAGAATCGAGGGTGACAGTGAGCTGTCATGCTGAGCTTGCCGAAGCATCTCTGCCGCATCGTTGAACGGTTTAGCAATGAAGCGGTAGAGATGCTTCGGCAAGCTCAGCATGACGGTAAAAATAGAGCTCACTACTATCTTCATTGCGCCCACTCATCCGTCCGAAACGACGATACCGGCAGCCCCTCGGTGCTGAAAAGCGTGGCCCGCGTAAAGTCCTGAAACGCGTAGCGCACCGCCACCGGCGTGGCTACCGCATCGGCCGATACAGTGATGCTGCTGCCATTGATGCTGGCTTTGGCGGGGTACCATTTCTGGTCGGCGCCGGCTATCTCGAAGCCCGTCAGTTCCTGCCCGAAGGTGGTCATGCCGTTGGGCGAGTTTTTGAAGCGGACTTGAATAGTTTTGTCTTTCACCGTCATTGCCTCGTAGGTGGGGCTGAGGGCGCCGAAGCCCTTGCGGCCGTAGGTTTGGGCCAGGGCCAGCAGGGCCAGGCGGGTGCCGCCGGGTTCCTTGCGCATGGGGTGGATGCTGGTTTCTTCGCCCACGTCGAGCAGCACGGCCATGCCGGTGTTAGGCACCTGGTCTTGCAGCTTGCGTTGGGTGTCGCGGAGGAAGGCCGAGTTGTACTTGCCGCCCTTGTTTTTGGAGGTGCGGGTGTAGTCGAAGGGCGCAATCTGGGCGTAGTAGAAGGGGAAGTCGCCTAGGTCCCACTTGGTGCGCCACTGCTTCACCATGGCAGTAAAGAGCTGCGCGTACTCATCGGGCCGGTCGTAGTTCGACTCGCCCTGGTACCAGATGGCTCCTTTAATACCGTAGCCCTCAATAGGATGCAGCATGCCATTATACAGCGTAGTAGCCGTGCGGCTCACCAGCTTGATGGTGTCGCCCTTGGCCGGAATCTTCACGCCCGCAAACTGCCGCAGGTTCTCGGCATCCATCCAGGCCTCAATGAACGAGCCGCTGTAGCTGCAATGCAGCAGCCCCACCGGCACGTGCAGCTGCTCTTGCAACAGCCGCCCGAAGTAGTAGGCCGTGGCGCTGAAATTGCTCACCGCCTCGGGCTCGGCCACCCGCCAAGGTGAGGGCTTGCTGTTTTCCTGCGGCTCGGTCACCGACGAGCGCGGCACCGTGTACAGTCGCAGGTGGTCGTTTTGAGAATGCAGCACGGCCTCGTTCGACCCTAGCACCGGCTGGCCCTTAAAGCCCTTCAGCGGCATCTCCATATTCGACTGCCCGCCGCACAGCCACACCTCGCCCACCAGCACGTTTTTGAGCTGCACGGCCGGGCCGTCGCCGCTCACGCTCAGCGTGTAAGGGACGTAGCTCGCGGCCGGCGTGTTCACCTTTAGCTTCCACTTGCCGGCCGCATCGGCCTTGGCGGTGTACTTCTGTTTGGCCCACGACGGCGCCACCGTGATAGTGCTGCCCGCCTTGGCCCAGCCCCACACCGCGCAGGCGGTTTGCTGTTGCAGCACCATGTTATCGGTGAAAAGGGAGGGTAGGCGCACCTGCGCGCGGCTCGAAATGGGCAGTAGTATAAGCAGCGAAAAGCCGCCAAGGAACTGGCGAAGCCGCGGGTTTTGAGTCGTCATGGACAGACGTATTAAAACAGGATTATTGAGAATGATTAGCCTCGTCGTGCTGAGCGCAGCGCAGCGGAGTCGAAGCATCTCTACCTCACTACTAAGTCTTGACGCTTAGCAACGAAGCGGTAGAGATGCTTCGACTCCGCTGCGCTGCGCTCAGCATGACAATTAGCGGCTCACCGGCAGCCACACTTCCATGTCGTGTAGGCCGCGGTTGCCCCAGGTGTAGTAGGGGATGAGCTTGAAGGGCACCGGGGCGGCGGGCGCGGTGGTCAGTGGGCGGTAGAGCTTGCCTTGCCAGGCCGAGTTGTCGGCCACCTGGGCCTGGCCTTCGAGCCACACCACGTCGGAGCCCGCGATGGTAGTGTGCTTCGGGGCGAAGGTGGTGCTAGGTGATACCAGCAGGCCGCTCAGGGGCTTGCCGGCGGGCAGGTCGTTGGCTTCGAGGCAGTACACCACGGGGCCGCGGCGCACGGCTACCTGGTTGCGGATTTCCTCCACCAGCGGGTTGGCCTCGACCAGTTGGGCGGGCATGGGCAAGCTGAGCTCGACCTTGTCGCCGGCCTTCCAACGGCGGTTTACCTCGGCGTAGGTACCGGGCGTGAGGGGGGTGGCCACGGGCTGGCCGTTCACGAGCAGGGTCGCGCCCTCGCTCCAGCCGGGCACCCGGAAAAACATCGAAAAGGGCTTCTTCGGCGCAGTTTGCAAGGTCACTTTCACGCTGCCATCCCAGGGGTAATTCGTTTCCTGCGTCAGCTTGAGCGGCGAGCCATCCTTGAGCTTCGTGTTTAGGTTATTGCCGCCGTACAAATTCAGCCACAAGCCTTTGTCCGATACGTTGTAGAGGTAGTTGTTCACCTCCGAAATAGTGCGCACCACGTTGGGCGGGCAGCAGTTGGAGAGGCTGATGTAATCGACCCGCTCCTTCGACCAGCGCTGCGCAAACGGCAATGCGGCCGAGTAGGCCAGCGGATTGGTGTAGAGGAAGCGCTGCCCATCGAGGCTAATGCCGGAGAGCACGCTGTTGTAGAGAGTGGTTTCCATCACATCGGCGTATTTGGCGTCGCCGGTGATTTGCAGCATCCGCCAGTTCCAGAGCACGTTGCCGATGTTGGCGCAGGTTTCGCCGTGGGCCGTGTGGTTGGGCAGCTGGTAGTCGCGCCCGTAGGCCTGGTGGATTTTCTGCACCGTATCGGGCTTGTAGGCCGTGCCGTCGGGCGATACGCCGTCGTAGAGCGCCCCACAGGCGCCGGTCACGTACATTTTGTGCTGGGTCACGTCGTCCCACATGCGGTCGAGCGTGGTTAGTAGCGTCTTGTCGCCGGTTTCGGCGTACACGTCGGCCGCGCCGGCGAAGAGGTAGTTGGCGCGCACGGCGTGGCCGCCGGCCTTTTGCATCTGCCGGAAGGGCAGGCGGTCCTGGTTGTCGTCGGTGCCGATGTCGGCGGCCAGCCCCCGGATGTCAATCAGGCTTTTGGCCAACTCCAGGTAGCGCGGGTCGCGGGTGGTGCGGTACATTTCGACCACGCCCATGTAGTGGGCGGGGCAGATGGCGTTGCGCGCCAGCTCGGGCGAGGCTTTTTTGTAGAAGTTATAGAGGTAGTCGGTGGCTTTCTTGGCCGCGTTGAGCAGCGTGGTCTTGCCGGTGGCGCGGTAGTGCACGCAGCCGGCCGTCATGAGGTGACCCAGGTTGTAGGTCTCAAAATTCAGCCGGTCCTTGAAGGCGGCTTTTTGGCCGGGGTTATTGCGCTCCGCGATGGTGCTTTGGGTGCTGAGGTAGCCATCGGGCCGCTGCACTTTTACTATCAAGGCAATGGCTTCGTCGAGTTGCTGGTCCAGCTTGGGGTCGTGGGTCACGGCGTAAGACGCCGATAGGGCCTCCACTAGCTTAAAGAAATCGCCATCGTGGAAGGGTGGGCCTTTGTGCTCGCCCTTGGCCTGGCCCGCCGCAATCTCGAAGTTCTGGTAGGCGTGGTTGCGGTCGGAGTGGTAGAGCGCCCACATGGTCGGAATCATGGACTTCTGGCACACGTCGAAGCGCTCGGCCCAGAAGCCGCTGGTCCACTGCACGCTGCCCATGTCTACGCTGCTGAGCTTGGCGTGGCTGCTGGCAGTGGTGTTAACGAGGGCTTTCTGCTGGGCTAGCGCGGGGGTGGCGGTGAGAGCGGCTAGCAGCGTGAGGGCGCGGGCCAGACGTGTGACCTCACCCCCCCCGCCCCCCTCTCCAAAAAAGAGGGGGGAGCCTGACGCCCTTCTGTGTCCATTTGCGGTCGGCTCCCCCTCTTTTTTGGAGAGGGGGCCGGGGGGTGAGGTGAGCGGCGATGGACGTTGAAAGAAGAGTTTCATAACGAATTATTTATCAGAGGAAACTGAAATACTAACCGGCCCCAGTAGCCCCGCCGGCAGCAGCGGCTTGCCCACGGCCGGCGACGGCGCGGGCGTCCAGGTCAGGCGCTGGGCGGCGGGTAGGGCCTGGTCGCCGCTCAGGCGGTTGGCCCAGGTGTTGGTGACGCGGATGCTCAGCTTATTGTCGCCTTTGCGCAGCGCGTTGGTGATATCGAGGCGGTAGGGGGCTGTCCAGGCGATACCGATGGGCTGGCCGTTGAGCTGCACTTCGGCGAGGTTGGCGACCTGGCCTAGGTCGAGGTACACACGCTGGGCGGGGCGGCGCTTGGGCTGCTTCCAGCGGAAAGTTTGCGAGTAGGTGGCCGTGCCGGAATAGTGGCGCACGGAGTCGTTGGCGTGCTGGCTCCAGTCGGTAAGCGTGCCGAAAGCGACGGGCTTAGCCGGGCCGCGCTGCTGGTCGAAGCTGACTTGCCACGGGCCACCTAGGGTTTGGGATGGCTGAGCTGCTAGCCAATTGGGGCCGGTGGGGGCGCCGGGCGGCGTGGCCGCCTCGCGGAACACCACGAAAATGGAGCCATTGCGGTCGAGGTGCAGCGGCAGCAGGGTGCGGCCGTTTGCGGTTTGCCAATTGGTGGCGGGGCGGATTTCACCGGTCACGGCATCCCAGAGTTCGGGGCGGCGGCCTGACACGCGCAAGCTCAGCGTAAGAGCGCGGGCGCTGTCGAGCTGGTTGGAAATGAAGTAAATATCAAATTCCGACGCGGTGCGGTGCGTCCAGGCGATGCCGCGGGCGCGCTGGCCGCTGGGCGTGGTCGCTTCTGCATCGCGCGCCAGCCCCAAAGCCGCAAATGACTCTGCAGTGTAAGGCCCTTGCAATACCCGACCCTGGCCCGCGGCGAAGGCAACGGGCGCGGTGCTAGCCGTGGCCGTTGCGGCCGGAGGCAATTGCGCCGCTAGTTGCTGAATGGCTTTGTCGGCGGCCGGATAATTCTGCAACGACGGCGAGCGGCTCGGCAGCCGGTTGAGCAGCACGGTCGCGCCAGCCTGCACCAGGGCACCTAGGCGGTTGGCCACCTCGGGCGACATGCTGATGCTGTCGGGACTCAGGCGCTGAGCGCCCGGCACCACCAGCAGGCCGTAGCTGGCCCCTCCCGGCAGCACGATGCGGCCGTTTTCAACCTTGGCCAGCCGCAGCAGCGCGTCCTTGTTGAAGGAATCGTACTGGTAGCCGTGCAGCGGGTCCACGAGTATATCGGCCGTTTCCATAGTAGCCGAGGCCGACACTTTCTCGGGCTGCTCGCGCATGGGCAGGCCCGTATTGGCGAGGCGCCGGTGCTCGGCGGCCACGGCCTGCGGGCCGAATATGCCGGGCAGGTCGTTGATTAAACGATTGGGTAGGATGGCGCGGCGCGGCGTTTCTTCGCCCGTGAACACGGCTACGTCGGCCACCGGGCGGCCCAGTTGCAGCAGCGCCTGGCAGCGGCGGGCGTAGTCTACCCAGGCGCGGCCGGGCTTCCACCAGGTTTGGTCGCGCTGGAAAAACAGGCCGATGCCGCTCAGCGTCATGCCAGGCTGGCGGTCAAGCCAGGGGTTGTGCACGAACACGTGGTACACCGTCCGGTTGACACCTAGGGCGTAGTTGCGGTCTTGCAGGGCCTTGAGTATGCCAGGGTGCTCGTCCCAGGCTAGTTTTAGCTCAGTAAAAGACTCGGCCCCAATAATATTCTTGCCGTAGATGTGCGCGCCCGAAATGGCGTCGAGCATGTCGTTGGGCTTGTCGTGGGTGGGGCTGCGCAGCCAAAATTCCCCCATCGGCATGTCGGCGTGCTGGTAGTGCAACAGGCCGTCGCTGACCATAGTAGGCGCAATGGCCTCGGCCGAAAACGTGCAGCCCTTGGCGTGCGCCAGGTCGCGCAAGGTCACGTAAAACTTGTCGTTCACCAGCTCCGCAATGGTCTGGCGCACATCAAACAGCACGCGCTCCGACTGGTCGGCACTGCCTAGGGGCACGCCGGCCATCACGGGTAGCCAGGGTAGCAGGTCGTAGCCGCGCCGCTGCTTAAACTCGGCCGCGAAGTTCTGCGACCAGTTTTGCGAGCCGCATTCCCAGCTGTCTACGTGGAAGCCCTTGAGCACCCGCGCCGCCAGTTCGGGCCCGCCCTGCCGCACAGCCTCGCCAAACCACTTATCAAACTGCAAGGTCACGGCGGCGGGGTTGAATTTGTCGCACTCCAGCCCGCGCCCGCCGCCGCCGGTGGTGTTCACCTGGCCCGTGCTGGTGTGGCCCATACGCAGGATAGTCCAGCGGCCGAGCGGCGCGGTCCAGTTCAGGCGGCCATTGGCGTCGAGCTTGTCGGTCAGGTTGAGGACCTTACCTAGGGGCACGCACGCGGCATCGGGCACCTGCTGGGGCGTTGTGCGCTCGCTCACGCGCCACACCTCGCCATTTTTGCCCTCAAACTGGTTGAGGCGTGCCTCTTCCGACAACCGAATTTCAGTCACTTTCAGGCTCTGCTTCCACTTCGCCGCATCCAGGTCCTCGGCCCCCGGCTCGGAGCCGGCCGGGTCGTACTGGAAGCGGAAATACCGCGCCGTGGTGGCTGGCAGGGTGTGCGTCACGGCGCTGCTGTCTTGCCAGCCGCTGCGCGGCGGGTGCAGCCGCGCCACCTCCCGAAAGGTACGGCCGTCGTCGCTCGCTTCCACCCGCAGGCGGTGGGCCTGGTAGTTGTAGCCCTTTGACCGGATGCGAATGCTACGGCAGGTAAAGGGCTGGTCGAAGGCGTATTGCACCCAGCCCGGCTCGTTGGCTTTGAGGGTTTCCTTGTTGCCTGCCACGGCCAGTAGCGCCGGCTGGCTGTCGGGGATGTTACTGGTAACTTGGGGCTTGGTGGTGTAGGTGGTGGCCGTGCCGGTGGCCGGCGCGGGGTAGGCGTACACGGCCACGTCGCGGTAGTAGCCGCGCACGGCCGCGGGCTGGGGCAGCGCCAGGTTCAGGCGCCGCCCGCCCGTGGTTTGCGTTTCGCTGTAGGTCAGCCTCTGCATCGACAGTTCGGGCGTAATCCAGGGCCCGCCGGCCAGCGCGAAGCCGTCGCTGACGTGCATCGCCAGTTTGACGCCTAGGCGGTCGGCCTCGGTCATGGCGTGCTTCACCATTGCCCACCAGCGCGGCGACAACTGCTCGGCCGCCGGCGTAATCAGTGGCGGATTATCCACGCCCTTAATCGGCATCAAATACGCCCCGCCAATGCCGGCTTCCTTCATCGCCGCGAGGTCGGCCGTGAGGCCCTCGGGCGTCACCGCGCCGTTCATCCAGTACCAGAATACCCACGGCCGGGCGGCCTCGGGTGGGTTTTGGAAGATGGCTTGGATGTCGGGCGCTTGCTGGGCGCGCGCCGGGGCAGGCAGCAGGCCGAGGGTCGGCAGCGCGAGCAGCAGGAGCGACTTAGGGAGCAAGCGTGGGAGCATTATTGAACTTGAGTTTCCAGTTTGTCATGCTGAGCATTCTGTGCATTAAGCAGAGACGCAGCATGACATACAGTTAAAATGACTTTACACTAGCCGCCCCCGCACCCGGTAGCCCGACATCCCAAACAGCAGCACCACCACGAAGCAGGCCAGCGGTACCACGTAGCCGGCCTGCGTGTTATCACCTTGTAAGTCAATGACGGTGCCCATGACGTAGGGCATGATGGCGCCGCCCACAATCGACATCACGAGCCACGACGAGGCCGGCTTGGTGTCGCTGCCGAGCCCCGCGATGCCCAGCGAGAAAATAGTGGGGAACATGATGGACATGAAGAAGCCCAACCCGCCCAGCGCGTAGATAACGTAGGCCCCATTGCCGAGCACCGCTACGCCGCACAGCACAATGGCGGCCACAGCATAGATGGAAAGCAGCCGCTGCGACGGCACGTATTTCAGCAGGGCTGTGCCGATGAAACGGCCCGCCATAAACAGCAGCCCGTAGAGCCCTAGGTAGTAGCCGGCGGTCAGCTCGTCGAGGCCGCCGCCCTGCTTGGCCATCCGAATAAAGAAGCTCGTGACGCACACCTGCGCGCCGACGTAGAAGAACTGCGCCACCACGGCCCACGACAAATGCTTGTGTTTCAAGACTGCGAAAAAGCCGCCACCTTCCGAAGGCTCGCTTTCCTCTGCCTTGATTTCGGGCAGCGACACGAAATAGAACAGCACCGCCACTAGCAGCAAAATGCCACCTAGGGTGAGGTAGGGCAGCTTGACCGACGCGGCCTCGTGGGTGAAATAGGCCAGGCGGGTAGCCTCGGGCATAGCGGCCAACTGGGCCGCGCTGTACTCCTTGCCCGACAAAATCAGCTTGGTGCCCACCACGGGCGCCACCAGCGCCGCCAGCCCATTGAACGAGGCCGCCAGGTTGAGCCGCGTGGTCGAGGTCTCGGGGGCGCCCAGCACGGCCGCGTAGGGGTTAGCCGCCGTTTCGAGCACCGTCAGCCCGCAGCCGATGATGAACAAAGCAACGAGAAACAGCCCGTAGGACAGCGCGCTAGCCGCCGGAATAAATAAAAACGCGCCCGCCGCAAACGCCACCAGCCCGATGATAATGCTGTTCTTGTACCCAAACCGCTTGAGCAGTACCCCGGCCGGAATGGCCATCAGAAAGTAGGCCATAAACACGGCCGTATCCACCAAGGTTGATTGCCGGTTGTTGAGCTGGCAAGCCTTTTTGAGGTGCGGAATCAGGATGGAATCCAGGTTGTGCGCCATGCCCCACAGAAAGAACACGCAGGTAACCAGGATGAACGGGAACAGGTAGCTGCGGCGGCTAGCCGAGTCTTCGGTAGCCAGGGCCGGGGCAGCAGAATTGGGAGCAAGAGCCATTGGGCGGGATGAATGGGTTAATAACTGGGACTAAAGAACGGTCATGCCGAGCGGAGCCGAAGCATCTCTGTCGCATCGTTGAGCGGCTTGGAGGAAGCGGTAGAGATGCTTCGGCTCCGCTCAGCATGACAGTCTAGGTGCTAGCGCCGCGCAATTTCACCACCAGCAAGTGGTCGCAGGCCAGCACCACTTCGCCGTGCTCATTGATGACTTCCACGTGCTCGGTCACGGTGCCGTAGCCGGGCTTTTTACCTTCCTCCTTGGCCGAAATCGTAACTTCGGAATGGATGGTGTTGCCGATGAAAACGGGCTTCACAAACCGCAGTCGGTCGTAGCCTTTGGAGAAGGCTTCGGGATTGATTTCGGAGGCCGTGAGGCCGATGCCAATGCTAAAAACCATGGTGCCGTGCGCGATGCGCTGGCCGAAGGGCTGGGTCTTGCACCACTCCGCGTCGAGGTGGTGGGGGAAAAAGTCGCCGGTGTGCCCGGCGTGCACCACAAAGTCCGTTTCGGTGATGGTGCGCCCTAGAGTTACGCGCTTATCTCCGAGGGTGTAGTCTTCGAAGAAGGTGGATTTGAAGTACATGGGGTAGTTGCTGGTTGTTATTTATCTGGCTGTCATGCTGAGCGGAGCGCAGCGGAGTCGAAGCATCTCTGCCGCTTCGTTGCTGACGCTAATAGTTAGTTGACCGGTAGAGATGCTTCGACTTCGCTGCGCGGCGCTCAGCATGACGGTTATTTTTATGCTGTGGTGCTCCCGTCGCTCGACGCGTAGGCCGCTTCTACCACGGCCATGGTTTTTATCACGTCTTCCACGCTGGTGGGCAGCACGTCGGTCTCGCCGTTTTTGTAGCGCATCAGGCTGCTCATCGTGCCCATGAAGGCATCCGGAAACCACGAGCCTTCCAGCGGCACGGTGTGCCACACTGGCTTTTCGCCCTCGCGCAACAGGCAGTATTCGAATTTGTCGGGTACGCCGTGCGGGTAGTCCATCAGCAGGCCCATACGGGCTTTAATGGCGCCTTTCGTGCCTTCCCATTTGATGAAGCTCTCCTGGTTTTCGGGCCCAAATGCGTGGTCGTGGTTGGTGTTGATAACAGCGTGCGTAGTGTCGCCGTAGTCGAATAAAATGGTAGAGCGCGACGACGACAGCGCCTTGGCTGGGTGCCGCAGCGTCTTGGCCAGCACGCGCCTAGGTTCGCCCAGAAAGCTGCGAATCAAGTCGATGTAGTGGATGCTGTGGTACTGAATTTCGAGGCGCGGGTGCACCATCACGTGCGGAAAAAGCTCCCAGGGCGTTTCCAGCGTCACGCGCACTTCCATATCGTATAGCTCACCTAAGAGGCCTTGGCGCAGTATCTCGCGGGCGGCGGCCACGTAGGGCGCAAAGCGCAGCTGACAGTTGATGGCGGCCACCAGGTTTTTGCGGCGGCACACTTCCAAAATCTCCTCGCTCTGCCAGAAGTAGTCGCCCATCGGCTTCTGAATGAGCACGCCCGCACCGTCGGGCAGTTGCTCCAGGGTAGCCACAAACTGCTCGGGCATGATGGTGATGTCGTACACGGCGTCGGCGGGCGCGTGGGCCACGGCCTCGGCCACCGAGTCGTACACGTGCAGAATGCCCCAGGCGGCGGCCAGCTTCTCGGCGCGGGCGCGGGTGCGGTTGGTGATGCCCACAACCTCAAAGCCTGCTTTGCGATAGGCGGGCAGGTGCGCATCGTTTACAATGCCGCCCGCGCCAATCAGCACGATGGGCAGCGGCTGCTGGGGCAGCACGGGCAGGTAATTGATTTCGTGGTTTTCCAGCTTAAACATGGTCGAGCGAATTGATTTTTTCCTGGCCAGCGGCGAGCAGCTCGGCCACGGGCGCATCGGTGTTGATGGCTTGCAGCACCACCTCATCGATGATGGCCGCGATGTGCGCCCAATTGGCCAGGCGGGGCAGGGTTTCGGCCTGCTGGTGCAGCTGCGCCAGCTTGTGGTAGTAGGGCACGAGGGCGTTGATGTCGGCGTCGTGCCAGGTCGAGAGGCGGCAGCCGATGCCGCCTTCCAAGGTCAGCAGCTTGTCATTTTCGGGGCGGGTGGCGAAGCGCAGAAAGTCGTACGCCACGGCCTTGTGCCGGCTGCCCGCGCCGATGGCGTAGAGCCAGTACACATTCAGCGAAGCCGAGTGTCCGCCCGCGCCGTGCGGAATCGGGGCAATATCGACCCGGCCGCGCACCGGGCAGGCGGCGTCCACGTCGCATACCGCCGCAAAGCCAAACCAATTGACCATCAGCGCCGCTTCGCCCCGCGCAAATGCCTGGCCGGCCGCCACCGACTCGTATTGCATAGTCTGCGGGTGCGCGGCGGCCTCGTCGCGCAGCAGCTGGCGGTAAAAGCTGAGGCCTTCGGCCGCGACGGCGCTGGCTATGCAGACGCGGCCTTGCGCATCCACCAGCTGCCCGCCGCGCGTCCAGAGGTGCAGGCAAAAATCAAACACCGTGTTGTGCCCGTCGGGGTAGCCGGCGGCCACGAAGCCGTATAGCTTATCGGCCGGCCGCTGGAAGAAACGGGCAACCGCTTGGAAGTCTTCCCAGGTTTTAGGCACCTCCAGGGGCCGGCCGTGCTGCTGCTGAAAAGCCGCCTGCTCAGCCGGGTCTTCAACTAAATCGCGGCGATAAATCAGGCACTCCGGCCCGTCGTGGAAGGGCAGTCCCACCACGGCGTCGCCGAACTGCTGCATACCCAGCAGCGAAGCGCTCCAGCCGGCGGGGAAGTCGGCAGGCGGGTTTTGGGCGATAAAAGGGGCAAGGTCCGCCAGGGCGCCAGTGGCCTGGGCTTCGGCCAGCCAGTCGGTGTTGATATGAGCTACGTCCCAGGCGCCGTTTTGCAGGCCTCGGTCGGTGAGCAGGCTGGCGTGCAGCTCGTGCAAATCCATGGGCACCATCTCCACGGCTAGCTGGCAGCCGGTTTCCTGGCAAAAGCCGGCCCACAGCTTCGCCATGGCGCTTTCGAAGGGGCCAAACTTGCGAACCGCAATGCGAAAAACGGACGGTTCAGGCGTCATGGTGGGCAGGGTGAGGGGTGGCGATTTCGGCCAGGATGGCGGCGTTGTCCTGGCCCAGCTGGGGCGAGCCGACGGGCGAGGTCAGCAACTCGCCATCGAGGCGAATGGGGCAGCGCGTGGTGCGGTAGCGGTAGCCATCGGCCATCGTCACTTCCTGCACCATATCCAGCGCCGCGAAGCCTTCGTGCGCCAGCAGCTTGTCCCAGGTCAGCACGTTGGCGCACCAAATGTCGGCGGGCTCCAGGATGGCCAGCCACGCCTCGGTGGTGGCGGTGCGCAAGTGCGCGGCCAGCGCGGCTTTTATCTCGTCGCGCTGCGTAAAGGCCTGCGCCGGCTCTAGGTAGGCCAGCAGCGGCGCGCAGCCCAGCAGCTGCCCCAGCTTCGGAATCGAACCCATCGCCAGCGCCAGAAACCCATTGCTGGTCTGGTAGATGCCGTAGGGCGCGCCTAGGTAGGCGTGGGCGCTGTTGTGGCGGGTGCGCTCGGGCAGCGCCCTGCCGTCGTTGAAGAAGGTAGTCAGCGTTTCGAACTGAAAATCTATGGCCGACTCCAGCATGCTCACCTGCACCAGCCCGCCCGCGCCGCGCTGGCCGCGCCGCACCAGGCAGGCCAGCAGCCCTTGCGCGAGGTGCGCGCCGGCCAGCATGTCCACGATGGACAAGCCCATGGGCACGGGGCCGGCGTCGGCGTTGCCGCTCAGCCAGGTCAGGCCCGATACCGATTGCAGCAGCAAGTCCTGGCCGGGCTTGTCGCGCCAGGGGCCATCGGGGCCGTAGCCCGATATTTCGCCGTACACTACGTTCGGGTTCAGCGCTTTCACGCTGGCGTAGTCGAAGCCTAGGCGCTCCATCACGCCGGGGCGGTAGTTGTGCATCACCACATCAGCGCGGCGGATTAGCTCGCGCACCTGGGCGTTATCGTCCGCGTTTTTGAGGTCAACGGCGAAGCTTTCCTTGTTGCGGTTAATGGCGTGAAATACCGACGACTCGCCGTTTAGGACGACGTTCGAGGTGTAGAGGTGCCGGCAGATGTCACCGGTTTCGGGCCGCTCAATCTTGATAACGCGCGCGCCGAGGTCGGCGAGGCGCAAGGCGGCTGAGGGGCCGGAGAGGAACTGGCTGAAATCGACAACGAGGAGGCCGGTGAGGGGTTTGCCGCCTTTCGGGGTAACCCCACCCCCAGCCCCTCCCCTCCGGGAGAGGGGAGCCGGAC
>NZ_DASTEP010000009.1:0-15884 GCF_035709525.1 Hymenobacter sp.
ACAACGAGCGGACAGCCGGCTCAACGCCGGCAGCCCGCCCCGAGCGACTTTGCTTTCTACTGGCCTAAAATAGCAACTTACTTATTCACCAACTTATCCACAAGTAGCTGTCAATATGTGTATAACTACCTGACTAAGCCCGACTATTGCCGCTTGCTCCAACTAAAAAAGCCAACCCGGTTAGGGTTGGCTTTTTTGCTAGGTGAGTTGGCAGGCCACTGATTCCATAACCTGGGAATAATCCCACCTTCACAGAGTTATCCACTTATCAACACCCAAAACAGGCTATTTTGTGGATAACTTTTGTAAAAAGGGGGCAATCCCGGGAAACCTTTCCGGCTTTTGAGTTTTCCACCGCTACTGCTTGGCGGGCCACTGCACCTCCAGTTCATCGTTGATAAAGACGCCGAAATTGACGAATTGCAGCTGGCCTTCTTCAAAATACATGTCAATCATCGACTTTTCGTAGCTCAGGCGCACTTCGCCGCCTTCCATGGTTTCGAGCTCGGGGTTGGTTTGGCCGTGGCGCTGCATTAGGTCGCGAATCTGGTCGAGGCTGCGGCCGTGGATGGGCTCGCCGAAGAGGCGCAGGCCGGGGTTGTCGGTTTCGATGCAGCTGAGGCGGAAATCGTCCTCGCGGTCGAAGTACAGCGACAGCAGGTGGTCGTCTTCGTAGTAGTTCCAGGCCTGGTGCTCGAAGTCGTCCTCGTCTTCCGACTCTTCGATTTCCTCGGGCTCGCCCACCAGGGTCCGCACCTCATCCATGGTGGCCCCGAAGCGCAGCGGGCCCATGCCCGTGCCCAGGATAATCTCGTTTTCTTCGATGCTGTTGGGGGTATTTTGGGGATTCATACAAGTGGGGGTTAGATAAAGACAAAGGTAGGCGGCATGTATGGTAAGCTTTAGCTTGCCGTTCGCCAGGATGGTTTCAATAAAAGGCAAGCTAAAGCTTACCCTACACTACTTCCCATACTTGGCCTCGAAGGCGGCTTTCTGGCGCTGGTACTCGGGTAGGGCGCGGGCCTCATCCCATTTCTGCTTGAAAATGCGGGCGGCTTCTACTTTATCCACATCGGGGTGTGGATTACGCGGCAATTCGGCGCGGCCGTGGGCTCCGCTCTGGCCTTTTTTGCCGGCGGGCACGGGGCCGGCGTACTTCTTGCCGCCGGCGTGGTTGGCGTAGCGCCGGGCGCGGGTGTAGCCCATTTGCAGGAATTTGCGCGCCATGTCGGCCCCAACAAAGTCATCTGCCTTCAAATAAGCCTCCAGCAGCCCCCAGATGGCCTGCGATGACTCCTGGGCCGCCGCCGCATCCTTAAAGCGCCAGTGCGGCAGGATTTCGCCCTTGTAGGGCTGTACCAGTAGTACGCCCTGCTCGCCCTTGCCCACGCGGTAGAGCTCGGGGTGCTGGCGAAAATCGACGGTAGTGAAATCGAGGGTGTAGTCGAAAGGCATGGCGCGGGCGGGCTTTTGGCCTTGTTCGTGTGGATAAGCCCCGGGGTTTTCCACCGCCCGGCCCAGCGCGGGCCGTTTTTCAACCGCGCCTCTCCCCTGCCCCGTGGAAAAGCCGCGACCCGGCCGAAGTTTTCCACAAGCTAATAAGTTTAATTAAATTCTTTTTTTTAAAATCTTTTTCATTTCCATCCATTAAGGCAGTGGATAAGTGGACAAGTCTGAAACGTTATCCACAGCGTGGATAACAAGTGCACAAGTAAAGTCTTATCCACCGGCTATCAACAGCCATTGTGAATATCATTTCAGTAGTTCACAATTACTTAGCCGAGTTATCCACTATTCACAGGGGTTATCCACTTATCCACTATTCACAGGGTAAGGCCGATGTGGATAGCGCTTCTGGCGGTGGATAGTTATCCACCGTTGTCCACAGCGCCGCGCTACTGTGTTGGCAGCTACGCCAGCAAAAAAAGTTACCCCCAACTTATCCACGGGTTGTACACGGTTATCAGCCGGGTTATCCACCATTTTGCCCACAGCGGTGGACAGCCGTGGATAACTTCGTGGAAAACCCGTGGAAAACGTGTAAAAACTGCCCTCAGTAACTGGAAATGGGGATAAGTTATCCACCATAGCCGTCTGGGCTGTGCAAAAAGGGGCGTTTTATCCACCTTTTGCCCTGAAAGCGTGGATAACCGGCGGAAGTAACTGCCCGACGAGTTGAAAAGCAGCCAACTTTGCGGCCAGCCAGTGGATAAGTGCCTAGAAGAGGGCTAGCTGCGCGTATGCTGGCAGTTTTGCCAGTTGCACAAGGACCACTTGCTGCCAGATGGACGCCCCGGCACCGCCGTGCGTCGCACGGCGGGCAGGTCAGGGGGTAGGATATAATGGGTAGGCTACTTCCTCTCGGCAATGCTGGCGATGCCGAAAGGCAAAATTGCGTCTTCGCACCCGGCAGCGTCCCGCGTTCAAAAGCGCAGGCTGCAAATGTGGATAAACTACCGCTCGAAGTCCGCCTAAACGACTTAAACCGCACTACCCTGTGGAAAACCGCAACAAAAAAGCCGCCGGCGCCAGCGCAGGCTAGGCGCTGGCACCGGCGGCCGGGCAGTGGAAAAATTCTTCTTAAAACTCTAGTTTGACTGCGTTATCCAGTTGGAAATTGGCGCGCAGCTTTATCAAAGTAGGCGACACGTATACGGGCTCGGGCGGGCGGCGCAGGTCGGGGTCGCCGCCGCGCCACTGCCCGTCGCCATCCTGGTCGATGAGCACCCGGAAGCGGTAGCTGCCGGGCGGCAAATGGTCGAAGCGGTAGCGGCCCTTGGGCGAGCGCAATTGGCGCACCACTTTATACTGCTCGTCGAGCAGCTGCAAGTCAAATTGCGGGTACTTGGTCGTGAAGGTGCCCAGCAAGATGCCGTTGGGGTCGATGTCGGTGACGGTGAGGCGCAGCGGCCGCCGCAGCCCTAGCGACTGCCCCGTGATGGCCTCGATGCTGGTGCTGTCGAGGCTGATATCCACCATTTTTTGGGCCTTGGTATCGAGGTTGATGGTCAGGCTGCTGCGGTCGGCACTCAAAAAGCCATCGGCCGGCAGGCGCAGCGGGCGGCGCTTGAGGGAGTCTTCGGCCAGCGTGCCTACCGGCTTGCCCGGCACCAGGCGCACCGGCACCGGAAACTTAAACTTCACCTGCCCCTGCCGGAATACGCTGCGCGGGCTACCCTCTACGCTGGTACCCGCCACGGGCGCGGCCTTTTTGGAGGTGGCCGTAGGCACCGGAAACCGGATATTCAGCGTGTCGCGGGCGGTGTTGCCGGCGCTGTCGGTGGCGGCCAGCAGGTAGCGGCCATCTACCAGGGCGGGCGTTCTGTATAGGATAGCCGAGGTGCCGTTGTCGCCCAGGTCCACGGCTTCCTGCACGGCGGCCAGCGTGGCGGGCGGGGCGCTGGCCACCGGCACCACGCTCAGCGTGCGCAGGCCTTCGTTGAAGCGCAGGTTGACGCGGCTGGCGCTGGGCTCGACGCCGGTGCGGCGCGGGGGCTGGCGGTCGGGGCGCACCAGCAGCAGGGTTTGGGCGCGCGTGGTGTCGGTGAGGGCGATGGGGGCCGGCTGGTAGGCTATTTTCTCGCCGTCGTCGTAGCGGCCATTGTTGTTTTTATCGCCCCAGGCGTAGAGGTTATACTGCCCGCTTTTAATAAAATTGAGCGTAAACTCGCCCTTGCTGTCGGTGCGCGTGAGGTAGTAGGGCTGGCCCCGGCGCACGCCCACGGTGTCGGCCACGCGGTAGAGGCCCACACTGGCATCGGCCACGGGGCGGTTGGTGAGCAGGTCGGCCACGGTGCCTTGCACGCGGGCCGAGTCGATATTGGGGCCGGTGCTGAAGCTCAGGGCCTGGTACTTGGCCGGCGTGCTCTCGGTGATATCCACAATGGCCTTGCGGAAATTGAACGAGTAGGTCGTATTAGCCTCCAGCGGCTTCGGAAACAGCAAACTCACGCTGTTGCGGTCTTCGCGCAGCTGGTACTGGTTGTCGGAGGCGAGCTGCGGGGTGATGAGCAGGTTTTTGGGCAAGTCCTTCACCTGCACCGGCTCCGAAAACGTGAGCCGGATGTACTGCTGCTTCACGTTGCGGGCCGCGCTGTCGGGCGAGGTCGCTACCAGGCGCGGGGCCACGAGGTCGCGCGGGCCACCCTGCGGCGAGCTAACGGCCGCGCAGCTGCCCAGCGCCGCCAGCCCGGCCACGGCCGCCAGCGGGCGCAGCCCGCGCATTGCCAAAGAAAGAGAATTAGCCAAGTCGCAAAAAGCTATCGCAAAACGGCCGCTACCCAGCGGCCGCACAAAGATGGGCGCGTAGGGCAGGCCGTAGCGCGAACTTTGTAGTTCGCGTGTAGTGGCGAGCACCTAGACGAACGCGAACCACAAAGTTCGCGCTACGGCCTGCCCTACGCCCCGCGCTCCGCTACATACAGCACGCTCGAATATTGCCCGCCGTGCTGCTGCGCGTGCTGGTTGGAAGCGTAGCCGGCGCGCAGCACGCGCAGCAGCCCGCCCGCTTTTTCGGCCGGCCGGTGGCGCTCCGAGAGCAAGCTCACGTAGTAGGCATCGAGCGGCATGGGCAGGGTTTCGCACAAGGCCAGGTTGTGGCGGGCCAGCAGGCGGCGCATGGGCGCGGGCCCGAAGTGGTAGAGGTGGCGCGGCACGTCGTAGGCAGCCCAGTCGGGGCCGTAGTGCTGGGCGTCGAGGCTGTCCACGTTGGGCACCGCGATGAGCAGCTTGCCGCCCGGCCGCAGCACCCGGATGAGCTGCGCCAGCGTGTCGCCGAGCGTGTGCACGTGCTCCAGCACGTGCCACAGCGTCACGGTGTCGAAGCTGCCCGGCGCGAGCGTGGCCAGCGTGCCCGGCTCCAGAATGGGCTGGCCCACGCGCGCGGCGGCATCGTGGCGGGCGCGGGCGTTGGGCTCCAGGCCCGTCACCTGCCAGCCCGCCTTTTTGGCCCCGGCCAAAAAGTGGCCCGTGCCGCAGCCGTAGTCGAGCAGGCGGCCCGTGGCCCGGCCATTCAGCCGGTTTATCAGGTTCACCTTGCGCCGCACCGTGAAGAAGCGCGCGGCTTTATACACCTGGTTCACCAGCCCTTGCGCGCCACTGTTGTGCGATACGTAAGCGTCCGACTCGTAGTATTTGCCGATGTGCGCCGCCGCAGGCCGCGGGTTGGTAAACTGAAACCCGCACGCCTGGCACTGCTGAATGGTAAAGGTTTCCTGGCTTACCGATTTGTCCTGCACGCGCAGCTTGTCTTGCAAAGTCAGGCCGCCACATACCGGGCAACTTGTTAATAACTCAATCACTGATTAGCACTGATTAACCGTGATTTCGCTGATTTTCAGTCAAACGAAACCGGCTAGGGTAAGAAGGGCAAAGTTCGCCGAAAACAGTCCGCAGGGCTGTTGCTCGCCAAGAAAAAATCAGCGATTAAGGTAAACCATCAGCACCGACACGTCGGCGGGGCTCACGCCGCTGATGCGCGAGGCCTGCCCCAGCGTTTCGGGCTGAATCTTGAGCAGCTTTTCGCGGGCCTCGTGGCTGAGGGCGGGCATGGCCCCGTAGTTGAGGCGGCCCCGAATCTGGAAGTCTTCCAGCTCGCGCATGCGCTGGGCCTGCTGCTGCTCCTTCTGCAAATACGTCTCGTATTTGGTTTGGATGATGGCTTGCTCCTGGGCCTCGGCGCTGTACGGGGCCAGCTTCTCGGCCAGCTCGGGCAGCGCGGCTACCAGTTCGCTCAGCTCGATGTTGGGCCGGCGCAGCAAGTTGAGGGCGCGGGTTTTCTCGTGAATCTCGGCCGAGCTGCGCTCCGCTAAAAAGCCGTTTATTGTGGCCGGCTCGATGCCAAATTTCTCCAGCACCGTGAGTACAGCGGCGGTGTCGGCTTCCTTCTGGCGCACGCGGGCCAGGCGCTCGTCGCTGGCCAAACCCAGGGCGTGGGCCATCGGCGTCAGGCGCAGGTCGGCGTTGTCCTGGCGCAGCAAAATGCGGTGCTCGGCGCGGCTCGTAAACATGCGGTAAGGCTCCTCGGTGCCTTTATTAATGAGGTCGTCGATGAGCACGCCGATGTAGGCTTCATCGCGCTTGAGCGTGAAGGCGGGCTTGTCGTGGGCGCGCTGATGGGCGTTGATGCCGGCCATCAGGCCCTGGCAGGCGGCTTCTTCGTAGCCAGTGGTGCCGTTTATCTGGCCCGCCAGCCAGAGGTTGCGCACGGGCTTGGTCTCCAGCGTATTGGTAAGCTGCGTGGGCGGGAAAAAGTCGTATTCAATCGCGTAGCCGGGGCGGAACATCTTGGCTTTCTCGAAGCCCGCAATTTCGCGCAGGGCGCGGTACTGCACGTCCTCGGGCAGCGAGCTGCTGAAGCCGTTGATGTAGCATTCCACCGTGTTCCAGCCCTCGGGCTCCACGAATATCTGATGCCGGTCTTTGTCCGCGAAGCGGTTGATTTTGTCTTCCACGCTCGGGCAGTACCGCGGTCCCAGCCCCTTTATGCGCCCCTGAAACATGGGCGACTTCTCGAAGCCTTCCTTCAAAATCTCGTGCACTCGCTCGTTGGTGTACGTGATGTAGCACGGCCGCTGGCGCGTGAGCGCCGGCGTGTCGAGGTATGAGAAGCGACTGGGCAGCGCGTCGCCGTCCTGCACTTCCATCTTGGAGTAGTCGAGCGAACGGCCATCCACACGGGGCGGCGTGCCGGTTTTCATGCGCCCGGCCTCAAAACCCAGCTCGATGAGTTGTTCGGTAATGCCGCGGCTATTTTTCTCGGCCGCCCGGCCGCCCCCGAAGTTCTTTTCGCCAATGTGAATCAGGCCATTGAGAAACGTGCCGTTGGTCAAAACCACCGTTTTGCTGCGAAACTCAACGCCCAGCGCGGTGCGAATGCCTACGCACGTATCGTTTTCAATCAGCAAGCCGGTCACGGCTTCCTGCCAAAAATCCACGTTCGGAATCTGCTCCAGGGTCAGGCGCCACTCTTCGGCAAAGCGCATGCGGTCGCTTTGGGCGCGCGGGCTCCACATGGCGGGGCCCTTCGAGCGGTTCAGCATCCGAAACTGAATCATGGTGCGGTCGGTGATGAGGCCCGACTGCCCGCCCAGCGCATCTATCTCGCGCACTATCTGGCCTTTAGCCACGCCGCCCATGGCGGGGTTGCACGACATCTGGGCGATGGTGTTCATGTTCATCGTCACCAGCAGCACCTTCGAGCCGAGGTTGGCTGCGGCGGCCGCGGCTTCGCAGCCGGCGTGGCCCGCGCCTACTACGATGAGGTCGTATTCTTCTTGCTGAAACATAGTAGCGTAAGCTTTTGCTTGCCGTAAATAGTTCGGCGGCGCAGCGAGTAGCCTGGTAGGAATCTACAAAATTACTTCTATTTCAGCGAAGTACCAGCGCTGGGCGCACTACGGTTTACATAGCTAACCCAAGTTGCGAGCTAGTAGCAGAAGCCCCAGCGGGGCGGCCCATCGGTAGAAAAATAGGTCAGCTTCAACGCCCCCAAGCCCCGTAGGGGCGACCCATTTGCCTACTTGGGTCGCCCTACGGGGCTTGGGTACAGTGATGGGAAATGTTTTCTACCGACGGGCCGCCCCGCTGGGGCTACTCTGCAACTTAGGTTAGCTAAAAAGTGAAAACGACCCTGGCGCGGCACCAAGCTGGAGCTTGGTGTTACTCCCGCAGCCACTCGGCCAGTATCGCTGCCGACTGCTGCTTTACTTCCTCCCACGAAAACGGTAGCCACTGGCTGTTCAGCGCATCAAACACCTCGGTAGCGGGCTGGCAGGCGAAAAGCTTGTAGTCAAACTTCGGGTCGCCGTGCACCAAGTAGCCGGGGTAATAGTAAGCTTTTTGCTGCTGGCGGGCGTACTCGGTTTTCAGCAGCAGCAGGTACCTGCCCAGGCTGTGCTTGCGATAATCGGGGTCGTAAAAATTAACGATGCCCGCGATACTGTCCGCGCCCGCATCCAGAATGCCGGCCGCAATGAGCTGGCCCTGGTCGCGCACCTCCACGATTTCGGTGCGGAAAACCGTGTGCGTGGCGCCATCCAGCAGCAGGGCTTCCAGGGTGGCGGAGGTATCAAAATCCAGGTTTTGGCGGTAGCGGGCGTAGAGCGCCTCGTATTCGGCAGTAAGCCTAAGCGGCTTTACCGACACTGAAAACCGCTCATTCAGGCGCAGCAGGCGGCGCTGCTTGGGGCCGTACTGCACTTGCGGCAGCACGATGCGCAGCCAATGCACGGTGTTGAGCTGGCCCTCGCGGGGCAGGAAGCGACAGGTAAACAGGTCCTGTTGCATCCGGTAGTAACCCTGGCTGAGGTAGTAGTCCAGCATTTCGCCGGGAATGACGGGCAGGCCAGCAGCCATTTAACTAAGAGAGCGGGTGCGCTCCATATAGCCGTAGGAAAATAAAGGAGCTAAAATTAGAAGTATAAATAAGGCTAATTTGGCTCCCTTTTTATCAAGGGTTTTAACGTTTTTCGATATATTTTTCGTAGATAATAGTCTGATACGGCAATTGTACGTCGAGCTTGCTTCTTGATTGCCCCAAAAGGCACCTTTGTGTAATAGTAGTCTTCAAAAAATAGTAGAATGTCGGAGCGGGTCATTACGTTTAGGTAAGAGATACGCCGCGCGCCCGCCCAGTGAATAAGAAAGTCATACTTATCGCCTTTCTTCACTTCTTCCAATTCAACAGCCTTAGCCTGGCTGCCCTCGCTCCAGGCCATTAGTGGCACGGGAGTAAGGGTGAGCTGCCCTGCATCTCTCATCTTTATAAATAAATAATTAAAAAGAGATTGGTCGGGCATGTATAAAATATCCAGCCGTTTGTAATAAGGAAACGTGTTTATATCAAACAAGTCATACGCATCACGTGGGGTTACTTTACCGGGAGTTACTATCAGGTGCCCGGTATTGAAAACAAACCCTGGAAATACAAAGTCCGGGTCAAATTTCTTTAACTCATCAAATTTATAATAGTGCAGCGGTACATTGCCGTCGTAAGGCGACGTGTAAAACTCCGGGTCTACTACAAAATCTATTCCTTTTGTTTTATCGTAAAGTTTACGTAAAAATCTGCCGACGAATACGGTATCACTATCTATGATAAAAACCCGTTCGTTACGAAAAATCTCGGATAGTACAAAGTGAACCTTTGCCGCACCCCAGCCATATTCCTTCTTGCCTAAATCAATTACTTTGACCTGGAAGGCTTGCTCCAATTCGCTGGAATCAAAGCTGCCAGCCAGGTAATCCTTCAATAGATAAACTTCTGCCTCGGGATGAAAATACTTGACACTAGCAACGCAGGTGCGAGTAAGAAAAAAGTCGTTTTTGTAGCAGGATACAACAACTATCAGTTTTTCCATCTCAGGCAGAGGTCAGTATTAAAAAGACCTGGTGTAAGGTAATTGTCTTAGAACGTGCGCAGCGACAGGCAGTAATCTTCCTTGCGGCGCATGGCCGTTTGGCTTAGCAAGTCTTTGTCGTGGTAGCCCAGCAGGTGCAGCACGCCGTGAATCATGACGCGGTGCAACTCGTCGCGGAAGGTGATGCCCAGGTCTTTGGCATTGTCGGCCACGCGCTCTACGCTGATGAAGATGTCGCCCTCCAGCACGTCCGAGTCGTCGGCATTATCGAAGGTGATAATGTCGGTGAGCGTATCGTGGTCGAGGTACTCCACGTTGAGCTTGTGCAGGTAGTCGTCGGTGCAGAAGATGAACGTAAGCTGCGCGATGCGGTACTCGTGCACCGCCGCGATGCGCTCAATCCAAGCCACCAGGTCTTCGGCATCGTGCAGGCTGAAAGCCGGCACGTCTTCGACAATAAACTCGATGCCGGGCGCCTCGAAGTAGCGCACGCCAGTGGCGGCTACGTTGCTCATGCAGCGGCGGCTTCGGAGGTAGCGTTGGCTTCGGGGGCGGCGCCGGGGTGCAGGGCAAAGGTCAGCTCCAGGCGGCGGCCGTCTTTGCTGAACTCCACCTCATCAGCCAGGTGGCGGATGAGGAAAATGCCGCGCCCGCCGGGGTTTTCGAGGTTTTCGGGGGCCGTGGGGTCGTCGAGGTTGTTGTAGTCGAAGCCCGTGCCTTCGTCCTCAATCTCGAACTTCAGCTGGTTCTCATTGACAAACAGCGATAAGTACACGTTCTTGTCCTTGTCGAACTTGTTGCCGTGGCGAATGGCGTTATTGACCGCCTCCGTGACGGCCACCATGATATTGCCGTAGATATCGTCCTCGATATGGAACGTGTCCTTGGAGTTGTCGATGAAGCTTTCCACAACGCGGATGTTTTCCACGAGCGACGGAATCTGAATTTTAACCTGCTTCATAGGGAGCGGCGAAGGAATAAAAAAGGCAGCGCTACGGTAATGTAAAGAAGGGCAAAAGTAGCGCAACAGGTGCAAAATTCAGGCAGGGCCGTGCCGTGGCTATTTTCCACTGCGGCAAGACCCTGCCCAAACCCTAGCATTTTGATTTTGCTACCTACGCCCGGCCGGACAGTTGGTTGCGGCGCAACTACTTATTTTTTTGGAAGTAGTCGCTGATTTTTTGCTGATAGTAGGGCGTGTACGTAGGCTGGGCCCGGCGCAATAAGTCGGTTTGCTGGTCTTTGGCGGCGGGCTTGTATTTGTCGAACGCGGGCGGAAAAACCGGCGCGTGGTACTGCGCTGTCTGGGCTTCGCGCTTGGTGTCCTGGTCGCGCTCGCGGGCCGATTTCTCGGCTTCCAGCATCCGGGTCAGGATTTGCTGTTGGCGCTGAATGGTTTGCTCGGTGAGGCGCTTGTTTACGAGGTCGGTTTCGGTCTGCTCCATCAGCTTCTTCATTTCGCCGGTGCCGCCGCCCTGGCCATCCTTGCCCTCTTTCCCATCCTTGCCACCGGGGCCGTCCTTGCCGTCTTTGCCTTCCTTACCGCCCTTGCCGTCTTTGCCACCGGGCTGGCCGCCGCCCGGCTGGCCGCGGTCGAGCTGCTGCATGGCCTGGCGCAGCATCTGCTGCTGGCCGGCCAGCTTGGCGAGCTCCTGCGAGAGGGCGCGGCCGCTTTTGCCGCTCTGCGAGAGCTGCTGAATCTGCTGGTTGAGCTGCTGCTGCATCTTGCTGAGGCTGCCCATGCCGGGCGAATTGCCCTTGCCTTTTTTGCCGGGCTTGCCCTGGCCGCTGCCGGGCTTGGCGGGGCCATTCTTCATCTGCTGCATCTCGCTTTGCATCTGCTGCAAGGCGTCGGATAGCATCAAAGCCAGGTTGTTCATGCTGGTCATGGCCTGCTGCTGGGTGGTAGTGGCGCGGGGCACGTCGCGCTGCTTGATGTTGGTCATCGATTCCTCCATGCGGCCGTTCATTTCGCTCACCTCGCGGGTCACGAAGGTCTGGATGCGCGGCTCCTTCTTGGCCAGCGCGTACAGCGAATCCTGGATAATCTGCGAGTCGTCGCGCAGCTTGCGCTGGGTCTGGCCGAGCTGCACAAAGCGCGGGTCGGTCTGGTCCACCACCCGGAAGTCCTTCATCAATTTCTCCTGGTCAAAGCTGAGCGTGACCAGGTTATCCAGAATGTCGCGCAGGCCGTCGATGTTCTTTTGCGCCTGCTCTTCGGCGTCGTCGCTCATCTGGTCCTTCATTTTCTGGGCCATCTTCCTCATGCGCTGCGCGGCCGATTTCTGGCTTTGGCTGGCTTTCTGATTCTGGTTTTTGCTCAGCTGCTGCTCGCCCTGCTCCAGGTCCTGGTCGGTTTGCTGCTGGTCGGGCTTTTGCTCGTCCATGCCGTTCTGGTCGCCCATCTCCTTGTCCTGCTGCTTGAGGTCGGCGAGGTCTTTTTTCAGGTCTTCGAAGTCCTGGCGCTTGTTGGCTTGCTCCTGGGCGAGCTTCTGGTTTTCGGCTGTTTGCTGCTCGCTGGTTCTCTGGTTATCGGGGTTGTTTTTGTCGTTCTGGGCGGTTTTTTCGGCCAGCTTTTCTTCTTCCTTGGCCAGCTGTTCGAGGCGGTCGGCGGTTTGCTCGGCCTTCTGCTCAAACTGCATCTGCTTGAACATTTCGAGGGCGCGGTCCAGCTCTTTTTGCAGGGTGTTCTCCTTGTTTTCGAGCTGGGCCAAGAGCTTTTGCATCTCAGCGTCGGGCTGCTTTTGCTGCTCCAGCAGCTTTTGCAGCTTGTCGTAGAGCTTCTTGGTTTCGGGGTCGAGCAGGTCATTCATGAGCTTTTTGAGCTCCTCGGCTTTCTTGGCCAGCTCCTCGCTTTTGGGGCTGAGCTGGTTTTGCTGCTGCAATTGCTCAAACTTCTGCTGCATGGCCTGCACCTGCTGGTCGAGCTGCTGCTTCTGGTCGAGCATGTTTTCGAGTTGCTTGCGGTCCTGAAAGCTCATCTCGCGCTTGGTTTTGAGCTTGTTCTGGCTCTGGGCCAGCTCGCGCTCCAGCTGCTTGCTTTGCTTGGCCGCCGAACTCAACTCGCTGGCCACCGAATTGGCCTGCGTGGCCAGTTGCTTATCGAGCTCGCGCCGGCTGGGCAGCCGGAATTCCAGCGGCCGCGAGCGCGTGCTCTTCGGCCCGTGAATGCCGTCGTTATCAGTAGCTTCCACAAAATACGTCACCCGGTCACCGGGCTGCAAATTCAGCGGCGTCAGGTTCCAGGTGTAGCTGTAGGTGCCGCCTATGCCGCCGGGCAGGCCCAGCGGCCGGCTGACAGACGCGCCGCCCTTGCCGCCGCGCTGCACCTGGTAGTGCAGGCGCAGCGCGGTCAGGCCGTAATCATCCTGGGCGGTGCCGCCGAGGGCCAGGAAGCGCAGCGAAGTCGTGTCCGAAAACGCCTCCACCGTGAGTGTGGGCGGCGCGTCGGGCACTACGGTGAGTTGGTAGCCGATGGGGTCGCGGTTGACGCTGGCCGCGTTTTGCAGGCGCACCGCATAGGGCTGCGAGCGCAGCGCCCGGCGCTCCACGGCGAAGGTTTCGCCGTCGCGGGTGCCAGCCACGGTTTCGGTGGGCTGGCTAAAAACGAGGTTCAGCGCCTCGGTGGCGGCCGTGCTGAATTCCCAGCGTAGCTGGCTGCCCTCGGGCACCGTCAGGTTGCCGCCGTTGCGGATGGTTTCGGTTGGGCGGCCGGTGTAGGCCGGGTAGGTCACGCGCACCGCGAAATCGCGCAAATCGGGCCGCTCCACCACTGTCAGGTGGTACTCCGGCGACACGAAGCCCGCCCCGCTGAGCTGAAACGTCACGTCCTGCGTGGGCTGCTCGAAGGTGTAGCGGAAGGTATCGTTGCGGCCGTTTACCTTGGTCAGCGGCTGCTCGGCCCCGTTGCTAAACAGGGTGAGGCTGGCCGGTAGCGCCTTGCCGACCACGGCCACGTCGAGCGTGAAATTCTCGCCTTTAAACACCCGCAACTCCTTGTTTTTAATAACAAAATCGAACGGCGCGGGCCGCGAGTACTGCCGTTGAAAGTGCCAGATATGGCTAGTGCTCTGGGTAATAAAAGCCGGAAAAAAGGCCAGCGCCAGCAGCAGCACGGCCAGCGGCGGCAGCACGTACTTCCAGAGCGGGCGGCTTTGCTGCGGAATGTCGATGCCCTGGGCAAACGACACGCCTTGCAGCTGCGCGGCGCGCTGCTCGAGGCTGGCCAGCAGCAGCTCGTTGTCGCGGGCTTGGCCTTGCAGCTGGAGGGCGTTCAGCAAGCGGTCTTGCACCTGCGGGAACAGCTCACCCACCTGGCGGGCGGCCTGCTCGTCGCTCAGCAGGCGGCGCAGGTTGGCGAGTGCGGCCAGCGGCTGCCATAGCCAGCTCCCCACCGCGTACACGGCCAGCGCCAAGAAGCTGAACAGCAGCCCCGCACGCACCGCCGTGGGCAAGTACAGGAAGTATTCGAGCGTATTAAAAAGCACGAACAAGCTCAGCAGCAAGGCCGCCGTTATCAGCCCGCCGCGCACTAGTAGGCTCAGGTAAAACTTGCGCTTGTAGGCATCGAGCTCGGCCCGCACCTGGGTTAGGGCCGGAAAGGCTTGGAGGGAAGTCCCCGCCGCCGGGGGTGCTGCTACCATCGTCATAAGCAAAAAGGCGGGTGCCACCCGGGCAGCCCGCGCCGCAACAAGGTACACCTTCTTTGGTGCAACGACGCGCAATGGCCGGGTAGTTCACGGGCTGCGCCCGCGCCCTACCCGGCCATTGTTGGCTTCACCCAGGCTACCGCGTTTGCACCAGCACCACGCCCCGCACGCTGACATCGTGGGCGTAGTCGGCGGCCTGCTGGCCCTTCAACACATCCATCCGGGTGATGCTTTGCGGGTTGAGCAGCTCGACCACCTCTTTGCTTGAAAGCCGCGCATTGAGGTAGTAGCGGTCGGGCTGCGCTGAAGTAGCGGGTAGGGGCGCGGCGGCTACGGGCAGCGCCTGCGGCTGCTCGCAGCCCGCCAGGCCCAGCGCAAGTAGCAGGGCAATAGCGCCGCCAAAGCGGCCAGCTGAGGCGAACTTAGTTCGAAAAGGAAACATGATATTGGAAAAGGAAAAGAGGATTGTAGCCAGCTGGTTTACTCTCCTATAAACTCTTGTTGCTGTGAGAAATACACGTAGAAAGGCCGCTTGCCCTTGATGAGCTGCACCTGATACTTTACCGTCCCGGAGGTCTTCTGCTTCAGCTCGCTCACCTCGCCAAGCCGGGCGTCAGGGTAGTGGCCCGTGATGTAAGCCAGCGTGGCGGGCCACAGGTAGTTGGTGCCTACCGGCCGCGAGGTATAAGCCGACGCTAAATCGGCTTGGTCGGCGAAGGCGCGCACCTCGGGCGCGTCGGCGTTGGCCTTGGTAGTGACGACGATAACCGCCTTATCCGGGCTGTCGGCCAGGCCCGGAAAGTGGCGGATGCGGGCCTGGTCTTTTAGTATATCCATGCTGGCAATGCTGTTCTGGTCGAGCTGCTCCACCGCCTGCCGGGTGCTGGGCTTGCCGTCGAGGTAGTAGAGCGCGTCGGCGGGCAGGGCGAAAGCTACTGGGGGCTTGCGCGCTGACGCTTCCTCCGGGCTCATAAATTCTACCTTCTTTGCGGGCGTAAAGGTTGCCGAACCGTTGCTGATGGCACCCGCTTGCAGCGGGGCGTAGCGCTGCACCCGCTGGTTGAAGGCCACCACGTTGGCCGCCGATTTGTTGGCCTCCGTCGTCACGACGACGATGCCGGCGCTACCCTTTTCGCCGGCCATCTGGCGCGCCTGCTCGCCCTTCAAAATCTGGATGCTGGCGATGTCGGCGGGCTTCAGCGCTCTGAACTGCGCCTCGGTTATCGCCTGCCCATCGAGGTAGTAGAGCGGCGCGGGGCCGGTTTGGGCCGCGCCCGCCGGGGCGGGCGGGCTGGCGGCGGGCCGAATGCTTGTCGGCTTCGCGGGGCTAAAGGAGCCTGTTACTTTATAAAGTCTGTAATTGCCCTTTATCTCTCTTAAAAAGAGCCCAGTCGTATCAAACGCCAGATTCAGCGTTTGCTTGTTTTGCTTCACCCCAACCACGTAGCCCGCCGGGCCATCAGGCGTAAAACTACCCGTTAGTACTTCAGTCACTTTGCCTTGCGGGTACTTGCTGGCCAGATACTCGCGGATGGCCTGCGGTAGCCCTAGCACCGCTTTCGTAGGCTTCGCAACTGGCTGCTCGGTAGCAGTCGGCGCATTAGAAGCCGGGCTGGCCGGCGCGACTACCGGGCCGGGGGCCGGGGCCAGCAGGCCTGGCAATTCGGCCGCACCAGCCGATACCGGCTCGGCCTCGCGGGCGTGGGCGGCCGAGTAGCCCAGGGCGGCCAGCACCAGCAGCGGCCCGGCCAGGAAGTAGCGGGCAAGCTGCCCACGGGAAGAAAGCGGTGTGTTCATCATGGCAACGCGGTTTTTGAGGGTGAAAAAAGTGAAGGGTAAAGCCAGCGCCGGCCCCGCCGTGCCCCGGCTCAGCTGG
>NZ_DASTEP010000010.1:0-52025 GCF_035709525.1 Hymenobacter sp.
CTGGATGCGGTTGGAAACGGCGAAGTTGAGGTTGTTTTTGGAGATATTGAACTCAGTGCCGCTGAGCAGCCCGTTGTTGAAGCGGATTTCCGAGTTGCGCTGCGTGAGCGTGAGGGCCTCGACCTGGCGGCTGGCGGCGGCGTACTGGCGCTGGGCGGCGCGGGCGTCGGCGTAGGCCTGCTCGATGCTCTGGCGCAAGGTGAGGCGGGCCTGCTCGGCGCGCACGCTTTGCGCCTGCTCGTTGATGATGGCGCGCTGCACGGCCGTGCGTACCTGCAAGCCATTGAGAATGGGAATGCTAAGCCCGAACTGAATCGACTTACCGTAGTTGTTGCTCAGCTGGTCGAAAAAGCGCACCGGCAGCGCGTCATACGTGGGCTGGCCGGGCAGCTGCACGGTGAAGCCCGTAGTACCCGGCACGGGATTGCCATTGGCATCCAATACGTTGAGCGGGAAGCTGGACCCGCTCGACGTACCCGTGAGCACCCGCGACACAGCCGACGACGAATAGCCCGTAAACAGCGAGCCCGTGAGGGCAAAGCGCGGGTAGTAGCCGCCGCGCGCGATGTCGAGGCTGCGCCGGGCGCTGACTACGCGCAGCTCGGCCGCCTTGATTTCGGGCAGGCGGGCGGCGGCGTCCTGGTACGTCTGGTTGAGGTCGATAACGTAGGGCGCTTCCTCGTCGGGGTCGGGCAGATTGGGCACTTCCACCTCGAAGCCCTGGGCCGTGGCCGGGTCGATGTTCAGCAGTTGCAGCAGCGCCAGCCGGGCCAAATCGGCCTGATTTTGGGCCGTTATCACATTCAGCTCGTCGGTGGCGAGCTGGCTCTGGCTGTCGAGCAGCGTGCTTTCGGGGATGCTGCCGGCTTTCAGCAGCAGCTTGGTGCGCGCTATTTGCTCCTGGTCGCTGGCCACGCGCGTCTGGTTGGCGCGTACCAGCTCTTGGGCCAGCACCAGCTGCAAGAATTGCCCGGCTACGTTGAGGCTCAAATCGTTGCGCGCCTTTTCGATGTCGGCTATGCTGGCCTGGTAGTCGAGCTCGTTGCGCTTGATGGTATTGCGCAGCTGAAAGCCTTGAAACAGAATCACCTGCGAGGCCGCCGAGAAGTTGTTGGCCCGCACCGTCTGGCTTTGAAACTCAAACGTAAGCGGGTTGACGCTAGTGCCAAACTGCCAGTTTTGGGAGGCGTTGGCGTTGGCGGTGGGCAGCAGGGCGGCCTTGCTTTGGCGTAGCAACTGGGCGTTGCTCTGGGCTTGCAGCTGGCTGAGGCGCACGTTCAGGTTGTGCTCCAAGGCGTAGTCCACGGCCCGCTGGAGGCTCCAGGGGCCGGTGGCAGCGGCAGCCGGCGTGCCCAGCGCCGCGCCGGGCGCGGTGGCCGGGCGGGCGGGCTGCGGGGCCGTTTGGGCCGCGAGCGGCTGGGCGGCCAGCAGCGCGGCCAGCCCCAGGGCGGCGGGTAGGCAGGTAGTTTTTGCAGTCATGCGGAAAGGAAAGGTGGGCACAAAAATGAGAAGCAACGCGGATACCCCAACGCGCCCGGCCACCCAATATTTTTGGGGCGGGCGGCCCCGGCCGCGTGCATCGCACGCCGGGGCCGGGCATTACACGCCGGCGCGCTACTCCAGCGTCGGGATGTAGGTGAGGCGGTGTACCCAGCGCAGCTGCCGCAGGTAAGCCAGCGTGATGTCACTGATGGGGCTGTCGATTTCGATAAACTGGCGGGCGGCCTCGTTTTTGCCCTTGCGCGACACAAACATGGTGGCGATGTTGCAGTCGTCGTGGGCAATGACGGAGGCGATAAAGGCAATGGAGCCCGGCACGTCGTCGGCATCAATAATAAGCGTGTGCAGGCTGCCCGAAAAGTCGCAGCCGAAGCCATCGACCTCCACGATGCGAATGACGCCGCCGCCCCGGCTCTGGCCCACCACCTCCACGCGGTGCCCGTCGGGGCCAGTCAGGTTGAGCTTTATCGTATTAGGGTGCAACGTCGAGGCGTTGCCCACGCTCTGGAAGGTGTAGCGAAACCCGGCTTCGGCGGCGTGGTCGAAGGCCGTGCGAATGCGCTCATCGTCAGTGGCGTATCCCAGCAGCCCGGCCACAATGGCGCGGTCCGAGCCGTGGCCCTCGTAGGTGCGGGCAAACGAGTTGTAGAACGTGATGACGGCCTCGGTGGGCAGCGCGCCCAAAATGCGGATGGCCGCCCGCGCAATGCGCACCACGCCGGCCGTGTGCGACGAGCTCGGGCCTATCATCACCGGCCCTATCATATCAAAAATGCTGGATTTCTCGGCCACCTTTGGAGTTAAGAGTTAAGAGTTCTGAGTTTTGAGTTGAAATAAACTGGGCTTGAATTGCTTGCCGCAAACTCAAAACTCAGAACTCATCACTCAAAACTCATTCAAAAGTAGGGCGCGCCGCCCGTCCGGCGCGGGAGGGCGGGCCGGCGGGCCGATATTTGCGGCGGCCACCCTCCTACTGCTTATGTCTGATTCTACTACGCCGCATCCCGCTTCCGAAGAATTTTCGCCCGCCGTGCTGGCGCAGCTGCGGCGCTTGCAGGCGCGCTACGCCGCCGATGGCCAGGATTTGGCCGGCTACCTCGAAGGGCTCTACCACGCCGACTACATCAACTACTGGGACTACATCGAACTCGATACGCTGCTGAGCCTGCAACGCCCGCTCACGAAGTTTCCGGACGAGGAAATCTTCATCATCTACCACCAAATCACGGAGTTGTACTTCAAGCTCTGTTTGCGCGAGTACGAGCAGCTGGGCGAATTACAAGCGCCCACGCTGGCCGACGTGCTGCTGCGCCTGGGCCGCGTGAACCGCTACTTCGAGGCGCTGATAACGTCGTTCGACGTGATGGTGGACGGCATGGACAAGCAGCAGTTTCTGCAATTCAGGATGAGTTTGATGCCCGCCTCGGGCTTTCAGAGCGTGCAGTACCGCTTTATCGAAATCGCCAGCACGGCCCTCGAAAACCTGGTGCCCGAAGAAAAGCGCCGCCTGCTCGGCGACGCGCCCACCCACGAGGAATTTATGGGCTGCATCTACTGGCAGGCCGGCGCTACGGTGGAAGAAACCGGGGCCAAAGCGCTGACCTTGACTGAATTTGAGCGCAAGTACACCGGCCAGCTGGTGGCCCACGCCCGCCACTTCCAGCACCGCAACGCCTGGGCCGTGGTGCAGCGCCTGCCCGAGGCCGACCGCCGGCACCCGCGCCTGCTGCGCGCCCTCAAGCAGCTCGACGTGAATGTGAATGTGAACTGGCCGCTGATGCACTACAAGTCGGCCGTGCGCTACCTCCAGCGCGACCCCAGCGACGTGCCCGCCACCGGCGGCACCAACTGGCGCAAGTACCTGCCTCCCAAGTTTCAGCGCCGCATTTTCTACCCGCAGCTGTGGACCGCGCAGGAACTCGAAGAATGGGGCAAGGGCTGGGTGGAAAAAATAATGGAAGAGGTAGGCTAAGCCGCGCTGGCGCGCTGGCGGCAGTCTTAGCCGCGCAGCGGCGCGACTGCCAGCCACCAAAACGAGGGCAGTCTCCAGACTGCCGGAATAGTGCGCCTTCACAAGCGTCTAATCCGGTAGTCTGGAGACTGCCCTCGTTTGGCGGCCAGCAGTTACGCGCTGCGCGCTAAACTGCGGCCAGCGGCGGCAGTTTAGCAGTTTTACTCTACCAAAATCGCCGTTTCGCTTTCGGCTTGCAGCAGCCGCTCGTCTTCCAAATGCCGGCGCAGGCCGCTTTCCACGCTCGGCAAAATGGCCCCGTGCGCGCTGCCTAACACGCTGTAGCGCGGGCGCTCGGCGGCCCAGCCGAAGCTGGCGGCCGGGCGCGGCACCACGCCGGCCTCGTCGAGGCCGGCCAGGCGCAATGCCAGGCGGGCCAGCTCGGCCCAGGTGTAGGTGCCCTGGTTGGCGAGGTGCCAGAGGCCGTGCGCGCCGTCGAGCAGCAAGTCGAGGCTGGTATTGACGAGGTCAGGCACGTAGGTGGGCGAGATAAGCAGGTCGTCGGCCGCCTCAAACAGCTCGCCCCGGCGGGCGGCGGCGAGGGCGTGGTGCACGAAATTGTGCTCGTCCCAGGCGCTGAAAAAGGCGCTGGTGCGCACTACCAGCGCGGTGGGCAGGCAGGCCAGCACGGCCTGCTCGGCCAGCAGCTTGCTGCGGCCATATACATTGAGCGGCGCGGCCACGGCATCTTCCTGGTAAGGCGCGTGGTGGCTGCCCTCAAATACCAGGTCCGATGAGAAGGTGAGCAGTTGCAGGCGCTGGGCAGCGCAGGCCTCGGCCAGCAGGCGCGGGCCGGTGGTATTTTCGCGGTAGCAGCGCTCCTGGTCGGTTTCGGCGTCGTCGACGCGCACGTAGCCGGCCGCGTTAACCACGGCCCAGGGCTGGTGCAGGTCGAGCGCCGCCCGCACGGAAGTTGCGTCGGCAATATCGAGCGCGGCGCGGTCGAGCACTACCGCGTGCAGCCCGCGAATGTGGCACACCTTCGCAAAGGCCCGGCCCAGCGTGCCGGTAGCGCCCGTAATCAGTAGGGGTTGCGTAATTGGCATGGTATAAAGGGGAAGGAATAAGTAAGTAGCTGATTTTTTGACTGCTAACTACTCATCATGCTGAGCGCAGCGGAGTGTAGTCGGAGCATCTCTTTCGCAGAGTAATTCCTACCGTTAGCAACGAAGCGGTAGAGATGCTCCGCTCGGTCTGACGGACAGCCAGTTAGCAAGCAGCAGTAATCCTAGGCCGCCTCGGCGGGCCAGTAAAACCGCAGGTCGCGCTGCCACCAGCCAGGGCCGGCCAGCACGGGGTGGGCGTAGTGCCCCTTCTGGATGAGGCTGCGCACCATGTGGTGCAGGGCCGTGGGCCGGGGCTCGCCGCCGCGCACGTCGAACACGCCCGGCTCGTAATGGCCCACGTCCTGCGTCAGCAGGCTGTCCCAGTCGAAGGCCCCCAGCAGCGACCACACCGTGAGGCCGCGCAGCGCCACGCCCTCGGCCCGCAGGCGGTTGGCGGCCGCCCAGGTTTGGTGCAGCCAGCGCAGCTGCTCTTCGCGGGTGCAGCCCAGGTGCGCCTCCGTAATGGCCAGCGGAATATCGTAGCGCGCCCAGGTTTCGCGCAGCAGGTTTTCGAGGCCCTTGACTTCTACGCCGGCCACGCGCACGGCTTCGGTATCGATGTAGGCCTCGTGGCACTGCCCGCTGATGGCGGGCAGGCCCGGGTACAGCTCCACGCGCTCGTCGAGGTGGCGCTCACTGGTTACGTAGTTGTTGATGCCCAGCACGTCGGGCGGCAGCGGCTGGTCGATAAAGTCCTGCAATTCGGCTTCGGCAATGCCGTTGCCCCGCAGGTAGCCCCAGAGCGGATGCGCGGGCGTCACGCGCCCGCCCAAGAGGTCGAAGGTCAGCCAGCGGCGGTGGTTTTCAAACTCGACCTGCGCGCTCATGCCCGGCGTGCCGTGGGCCTGGCCCAGGTCTTCGGTTTGCACCAGCTGGGCCTCGGGGTTTACTTCCCGGATGGCCAGCATGGCCAGCTTGGTGGCTTGCAATTGATTGAGCAGCAACCGCACAAACGTGCGGTCGTCGTGCCCGTGCGGGTACCAGAAGCCGTAGAGGCCGCTGAAGCGCGCCGTGGTCAGCGGCTCGTTTACGGGGGTGTAGTACTTGACCCAGGGGTAGCGCTCGGCCACCAGCCGGGCGTAGCGGGCCAGGCCGGGGGCAAAGGTGGGCTGGTCGAGGGCGGTGTAGCGCGGGCCGCTGCCGTGGTGCACCAGCCCCACGATGGGCTCGATTTCGAGCGCGCGCAGGCGGGCCAGGCGCTCATCGGGCCAGGTCCAGTCGGGGTGGTCGAGGCTATCGGGAGCCACGGTTTCCCACAGCACGGGGTAGCGCAGGGTGCGCAGGCCAAGGTCGGCAAAGCGGTCGAGGTCGCTGAGGCGGGTGCGGTGGCCGTTGCGCGCCAGCTGGTCGGAGTAGGCGTCGCCTACGCGGCGGCAGGTGCACTCCACGCCCCCCCATATTTCTACGTTCGTGGCTAGTTGGTTCATTCAGTTGGGCTTTCGTGGCACAGGCGGGCCCCGGCCGGGGCCCGGTATCAGCGGGCTTGCGCCCCTGATTATTACTAGGTGTACTACGCCCTTAATCAATGGGTTACGGCTTAGGCTGGTTCCGCGCCGGCCTGTTTCCAGCTAAGCCCCGCCGTTCGGGCTGCCTATCTGGCCCACCCTCAGCAGCGCTACTGCCACGGGGCGGCGGCCGCTATTTTATGGCTTCTACCGCGGGTTTCCACTCGTGGGCGCCGCAATGCGGGCAGTTTTGGGTGGGGGCGGGCGCGGCGTCTACTACCTGGCCGCAGGCCTGGCAGGCCAGCTTGCCCGCCACTACGGGCTGCACGTTGCAGAAGTCCTCGTCCCAGTGCGGCACGATGGACAGGCCCGGCCGGGGCTCGTCTTCCTCTACCAGGCTAAAGGTGCCGTTGGCTTCCATGTATAGGCGGCGCACCTGGCCCAGGTGCTCGAGGCTATCGCCGCGCAGCTGGGCAAACAGCCGCTCGCGCGAGAGCACTACCCGCTCCATCACGGGCAGTTGCAGCACGCCGTCTTTCACTACCGTCGTCACGTTGCCTTGCAGCAGCTGCTCCACGGCGGGGCGGCGGGCGGCCCAGCGCGTCACGAAGCGGTGCAGCACCACCACGGTGGCCACGATGGCCACGGGCGCGAGCAGGCCGCGGTCGGGCGAGAGCAGCGGAATACCGATGCTGACGGCCATCGACACCAGGCCGGCCAGCTCGGTACGGCTGATTTGGCCGGCCTGGCGCTTGCCCATCAGGCGCAGGCCCGTGAGCAGCAGCAGGTACATGGCCACCAGGCGCAGGGCGCATTCGAGCAAAAAGCTCCAGGGCACTTCGCCCATCAGTATGCGCAGGTAATCAGTTAGCTGGGGAGGGGGCGGCGGGGGCATAAGGCAATTGTTTTAAAGCTTGAAAATAAGGGTCGTACCCAGTCAGCGGCCAGCCCGTGAGGCACGGCCGCCGCTCAGCTGGCTTCCTACTCTTGAAAGAAGCCGGCACCGTAAGTTTTCTTTTGTAAAAAGCGCACCAAGGCGCTTGGCCAGCCGGGCCTCTGCTGGCTTCGGGGGCAACAGCTGCGGGCGCCTACTCCTCGCCCTCTTTCCCGGTTTTCACCAGCGAGGCGGGCACCCAGTTCTGGCTTTCGCAGCGCAGGCAGCGGCCGCCCGCGTGGTCGGTGGGGGCGGCTACCTGGCCGCAGGTGGCGCACACCTGCTTGTGCTGGGCGGGGCCGCTGATAGCGGCGGGCGGCGCATCTTCGCGCGGCAGCACGCTCAGGCCGGGCTGGGGCTCGGGCAGCTTGTAGAGGCTGAGGCGGCCGTTGGCTTCAAAATACACCCGGCGCAGCTCGCCGAGCTGGGCGATGTTCTGGTTGCGCAGCTGGCCAAAAAGCTGCTCCTGCGAGAGGCCCTGCCGCTGCATGGCGGGCAGGTCGAGCAGGCCATCGCGCACCAGCACCGCCGCGTCGCCCTGTTGCACCAGCTCCATGGGGCGCGATTTGTAGGCCAGCCAGTTGGTGAAGCGGTGCATAAAGAGCAGCGCCACCAGCACCACAAAGCTGGGCAGCAGCCCGGCCGTGGGTATCTGCATGGGGCCGGCTATCACGGCGCCCAGCGTCAGCACCACGGCCAGCTCGGTCACCGACATCTGGCCTTTCATGCGGCGGCCCATCAGGCGCATTATCAGCAGCATAAACGTGAAAATGAGCAAGGCGCGCACCGCCGTTTCGCCCACGAAGGAGGGCGGCGCCTCCCCAAACAACCAGCGCTGCCAATCGCCGAAGATGATATCTTCCTTTTTCATATAAGCCCTTGAATCAGTGATAGTGACTGCAAACATGAACGGCCGGGCCAGCCTCAGGTTGTGGTTAATGACGATTAAATTGCCGCCAACATAGCAGCATCCCTATTAAAAATCAAGCTATTAGCCCCGCCGTTCGGGCGCGCTACCGGCTGCGCACAATGCGGTAAGGCACCAAAAGCCCCGGTGGGAGTTTGTTGCACTAGCGCAACAGACTCCCATCGGGGCCTTCGAATTCTCTTATTCACCGAGGCTCGCGCCGCCTGCTTCTACCTACCTCAATTCCGCACCGCAATCAGCAGTCCCAGCTCCTTGTAGCGCATGTTGAACTTCTTGGCAATGGCCGCATTCGTGAGCGAGCCCTTGTAGATGTACACGCCCGAGCGGAAGTGCTCGTTGGTGAAAAGCGCCTCGTTGATACCGCCTTGCTGGCTGATTTCCTGCAAGATGGGCGTGAAGATGTTGCTCAGCGCGTTGGTGGCGGTGCGGGGCACCCGCGAGGCAATGTTGGGCACGCAGTAGTGCACCACGTCGTACTTGCGGAAGACCGGCTTGCTGTGGCTGGTGAGCTCGCTCGTCTCGAAGCAGCCGCCCTGGTCGATGCTGATGTCGATGATGATGGAGCCGGGCGCCATGCTGGCCACCATGTTTTCGGGCACCATGAAGGGGATGCGCCCCTCCTCCACCGTGAGCGCGCCGATGACCACGTCGGCCCGCCGAATCTGCTGGCCCAGGGCGAAGGTGTCGAGGGTACTGGTGTAGAGCTGGGTACCCAGGTTGTGCTTGAGGCGGCGCAGCTTATAGAGGTGGTTGTCAAACACCTTAACCTCAGCCCCCAGCCCGATGGCGGCGCGGGCCGCGTACTCGGCCACCGTGCCCGCCCCCAGAATAACGACCTGCGAAGGCGGCACGCCCGTGATGCCGCCTAAGATGATGCCCTTGCCCTCGTTGGAGCGGGCCAGGTACTCGGCGGCCACCAGCATCACGGTCGAGCCCGCGATTTCGCTCATGGCGCGCACCACCGGCCGCGCCCCGCTGGGGTCTTTTATCAGCTCAAAGCCGATGGCGTTGACCTTTTTGCGGGCCAGGGCATTGATGAACTCGGGCGTCATGGTGCCCATTTGCAGGGCCGAAATCAGCGTTTGGCCGGGGCGCATGAGCTCGATTTCGTCGAGCGTGGGCGGGGCTACTTTCAGAATGATGTCGGCCTTGTAGACCTCCTCGGTCGAGTAGGCGATGGTAGCGCCCGCCTCCGAGTAGTCGTGGTCGGCGTACTTGCTGGGCTCGCCGGCCCCGCTTTCGAGCATCACCTCATGGCCCTCGTTTACGAGGTGCAGCACGGCTTCGGGCGTGAGGCCCAGGCGGTTTTCCTGGAGCAGCGACTCCTTGGGCAGGCCGATGAAGAGCTTGCGCTTGCGCGTTTCCACGGCCAGCATCGACTCCTGGGTGAAGTAAGCGCGGCTGGTGGCCAGCGCGCCAAAGCCGGGGGGTAGCTGTTCGGCCATATCTTTTCTAATGCGCAATTAACAATGAACCATGAGCAGTTGGTGGTCTTGCCTCATCATTGTTGATTGCTCACTGCTCATTGTTAATTACTAATTGACAACTCTCTGGTTTGCGGGCCGGTTACGGTCAGGTTGACTTGCAAATGGGCGGCGGGCAATAAGCCCGCCACGCGGGCAGGCCACTCTACCAAGCAAAGATACCCCGAATCGAAGTACTCGGCCGCGCCCAGCCGGGCGGCTTCTTCTTCAGAATCGACCCGGTAAAAGTCAAAATGGTACACCGGCCGCCCGCGCCCGTCGCGGTACTCGTTCACCAGCGCGAAGGTCGGGCTGCTCACGTCGTCGGCCACGCCCAGCACCGCGCCCAGCGCGCGGATAAGGGTAGTTTTGCCCGCGCCCATTTCGCCCTCGAAGGCCACCACCGAGTGGCCGCTTTCGGCAATGGCGGTGGCGAGCGCGGCGGCGGCGGCGGGCAGGGCGGCGAGGTTAGGAATTTCTAGTTTAGTAGCGGACATCTTGAAAATCGTTGGTCATGCTGAGCACAGCGAAGCATCTCGCGTGGCGCAGTAATCAATACGCAAAGGGTTACTGCGCCACGCGAGATGCTTCGCTGCGCTCAGCATGACAGCTAGGTCCTAGTGCATCCGGTCGTTGCGCACGGGCAGGCTCGTCACGATTTCACCCTCAATTTTGAGTAGTTCCTGCAAGCGGGCATCGACCTCCACCGGGTCGCAGTATTCCTTGGCCAGGTCCACGTAGCTCACGAAGTGGCCGGCCTCGCTGGCCATGAGCTCGTAGTAAAACTGGCTGAGCTCGGGGTCGCGGTCCTGCAAATGCAGCCACAGCAGCTTGAAGCGCTCGCAGCTGCGTGCCTCGATGAGCGACGACACCAGGAGCTGGTCCATGAGCTGGCGCTCGCGGGGGCCGCCCTTGCGCACGTGCGCCATCAGCTGCACCACGTACTCGTCGCGCCGGGGGCGGCCCAGCGGCAGCCCTCGCTTTCTCAGCTCTTTTACTACCCGGTCGAAGTGCTCCCACTCCTCGGCCACGAGGGCGGTGAGCTCGTCAACCAGGCGCTCCTTTTCGGGGTAGTGCACGATGAGCGAGATGCCGGTGCTGGCCGCCTTCTGCTCGCAGTAGGCGTGGTCAACCAGGATTTCTTCGAGGTTTTTGCTGGCCAGGTCCGCCCAGCGCGGGTCGGAGTTGAGCTTGAGCTTGAGGATAGTTTTTTCTTTCATATTCAACTGACAAAGCCGGGTAGCAACCACTTGCGCCCCTAACAAGGCGCTACGAGAAAAAGCGCCAACGCACGCCAAACTGCAAGCGGCGCGGGTAGCCGGTGTAGAACGGGGTAGTAAAGTAGCCGCCCGGGTCGAGGCCCTGGTTGAGGTAAGCTATTTTTACGAAGATGGTGGCGGCCTTGATATCGGCCGTCAGGAAGGCGCTGGCCACCGCGTAGTCGCGAATGGTGAAGTAGTCCTGCACGAAAAACTGCTGGGTGCTCGGGCTGTAAGCGTAGCCCCGGTAGCGGGTCTGGTAGTACACCTCGGCCCCCACTTGCCCCAGCAGCGCCTTTTTGAACACGTAGGTTTGGTAATACACCCGCGACTGCGCCACGAGCGCCGGAATGCGAATGGCCTCGTTGGTGCTGTCGGCCCCCACGGTATAGGTAGCCTGGTTGTCGAAAAACACCTTGCCCACCCGGAAGCGGTGCCGCGCAAAGCCAATGAACAGCTGCTTGGTACCCGAAAGCTGCGCCGGCCCGTCCAACTTATTCAGAAAGGGTAAATGATTGTAGTATAGCAGGTTGGTAAGGTAGGCGGCCGTGGCGCTAGCTTCCAGCGTGTGGTCGGCCAGGAAAGGCAAGCGCTGCTGCAAGCGCACCGCCAGTTGGTTGGCCAGGGTGTTGGAGAACTTGTTTTGCGTGTAGTCCCACTGCTCGTGATTGCCCACGAAGTGCTGCTGCGTGAGGTCGGGCGCTACCGACGAGGTGAGCACCTCGGCCGAGAGCGGCCCCGTGCGGATGCGCCCGCGCAGCCAGTACTCGCCCAGCAGGTTGTAGCCCAGGGGCTTGTACTCGCCGGCCACCTCCACCGCGTAGATGGTGCGGTAGTTGAAGGCCGCGTTGCCCCCGAAAAACACCTGGTTGTAGTTTTCGCTTAGCGGGCCCAGCGGCTGGCTGGCCGGCGCGCCGGCCGTGCCGGTGGGCGTAGGCTCTTCGCGCAGCGCGGCAATGCGGCTGCGGGCGTACAAGTTGTACTCGATGCGGTCGGTGCGCCCGAGCAGGCCCACGGTATTTTCCACCTGCCGGTACGTCACGCGGTCGGCCGTGAGGGCGAGGTTGCGCAGCGTGGCCGGGTAAAAAGCCCGGTCGGGCACGCCGGCCGCGTTGCTGCGGGCCAGGTCGTCGGTGTAGCCGTTGTACTGCCGCCGCGCGTCGAAAATGTGGTAGGCCGTGACGCCGCGCCCCAGCAGCCGGTACGAGTGAAACAGCCGCAGCTCGTCGCGGTCGTCGATGTTGACGGCGTAGCTCAGGTTGACCTGCTGGCGGTCGTAGTTAAATAAATCACTGGCGTATAGCTCAGTAGTTAGCGGCCGGATGCCGCCCTGCTCCACCGCCCGGTGGCGGGTGTTCACGAGGCTCACCAGCAGGTGGTAGCGCTCGTCGTCGGTTTGGTAGCGGGCAAAAAAGGTAGCCGCGTTGTGCTCGACCAGCCCCTCGCTGGTAGTAGTGCCCAGTATTTTGTTAGACGCGATGCGCTCGTAGCTGGCCCCGATGCTAAAGTTTTTCTTGAGCGAGCGGCTATAGCTGATTTCGAACACCTGCTCGCCCACCGAGCTCTGGATGTAGCGCACGAAGGAGTAGGGCGAGCGGCTGTCGTAGAACGGCACCCGGCTGCCCTCGCGCGCATAGCGGTCGAAAACATTGCGCCCCAGGCGCGCGCCCAGCGCCAGGTTGGGGCAGTAGAGCAGCGGCCGCGCGGCCGTGCCCACCGCACCCAAATCCTGGTGAAACGTGCTGTCGTGGTACCAAAACCGTGACTGCGACCAGCGCACCAGCGAGGTATCGATGACCGCACCGCGCGTAGAATCGAGCTGCAAATCAGCTTCGTAGATGACACGGGTGGTTTTGGGGCCGTAGAGCACCTTGGTCGAGTCGTCGACAATCTGGGCGCGGCTGAGGCGCGGCCCGGCCAGCATTCCCAACCCTAACAAAAACCAGCGGCCAGCGACCTTTTTCGTAACAAACATGCGGGGTAGCAACACTTCGATAGAAACCGCCGCCCGCCTGGGGCGCCGGCCTGAACTTATAAAATTACCGGGCGGGCGGCACCCGGCCCCGGCAGCAGCTGGCGTAGCTGCGCCGCGCCGGTGCCCAGCAACGCCACGCGCACCGGAATCGTGTACACGGGCAGGCCCGCCAGGGCGTCGGCCAGGGCCGGGGCCAGCAGGCGAGTAGCGTCCTTTTCGGTGGTAAAAATAGGCTGCCCAGCTTGCCAGCGCGCCCGCACCGCCGCCAGGTCGGCCGGCGAAAAGGCGTGGTGGTCGGGAAAAACCACCTCCGCCGCCAGTTGAAACCCGGCTGCCAGAAAGTGTTCGCGCAGCGGCCCCGGCTGCGCGATGCCCGTGAGCAGCAGCGCCGACTGGCCGGCTTGGGGCGGACTGGCGGCCACCGCGACGGCCGTGAGCGGCCGGGGCGCGGCGTAGTCGTAGGCCGAAAATAAAACGGGCACTTCGGGCCGGGCGTAGCGCCGCACCTGGGCCGTAACCTGGGCCTGTTCCTCGGGCGATAAGTCGGGCGGGCACTTCGTAACGATAACGACATCGGCGCGGGCTGCCCCGGCGCGGGTTTCGCGCAGGCGGCCGGCGGGCAGCACGTGGTCGTGGTAGAAGGGCCGCGCCAGCTCGGTGAGCAGGATGTTGAGCGCCGGGCGCACGCGGCGGTGCTGGTAGGCATCGTCGAGCACTACGGTCGTGAGCTCGGGGTGGTACTGGTGCAAAAGGTCAAGGCCGAGTTGGCGGTTTTCGGCCACGGCCACGGGCACGCCCAAGTCGGCAAACTGCTGGTAGTACTGCCACGGCTCGTCGCCCACGGTAGCGGCCGAGTCGGTGGGCGCGGCCAGGCGCGGGCCTTGGGTCTGGCGGCCGTAGCCCCGGCTCAGGATGGCTGGCCGCTGGCCCTGGCGCAGCAGCTCTTCGACTACCCAGGCTACGTGGGGCGTCTTGCCGGTGCCGCCCACCCGCAGGTTGCCCACCCCGATGAGCGGCACCCAGCCGGGCGCGGATTTTTTCCAGCCGTGGTCGTAGAGCCAGTTGCGCACCGCCAGCACGGCCGCATAGAGCCAGGCGAGCGGTAGTAGTAAAATGGTACCTAAGTCTTTGCTTTTGGTGCTTGGGCGCATGAAGCACAAAGGTCAGCCATTTTCGGCCTTCCTGCGTACCCATGCCCCACGTTACCTTCCAAACTATAATGCCTTATTTCGCCACCCGCCTGCTGCATTTACTCCGTGATTTCCCGCTGCCCGCCGCCCCGCTGCCGGGTGCGGTCGAGGTTCGCAGCTCGTTTCAAGACCCAGCCGTGGCCGCCATTCTCACGGCGTTTGCCCAGAAGTACTACCGGGGCACGGCTCCCAGGGTGGGCATCTTCGGCATCAACCCCGGCCGCTTTGGCGGCGGGCGCACCGGCGTAGCGTTCACCGACCCGGTGGCGCTGACCGACATCTGCGGCATCGGCCACAGCCTGCCCAAGCAGCGCCGCGAGCTGTCGAGCGAGTTCGTGTACCAGTTCATTGCCGAGCTCGGCGGCCCCGTGCCATTCTACGAGCACTTTTTCCTAAGCTCGGTGTACCCGCTGGAGCTCACGCACGGCGGCAAAAACTACAACTACTACGATGCCCCGGCTATCATCAAAGCCCTGTGGCCCGACATGCGCCTCTCCCTCACCCAGCAGGCCGAGCAGCTAAATCTGCGCCGCGACGTGGCCGTGAGCCTGGGCCGCCGCAACGGCGAATTCCTGCGCCGGCTCAACGATGAGCTGGGCCTCTTCGACCGCATCGAAGTCCTTGACCACCCGCGCTTTCTGATGCAGTACCGCCGCCGCTTTATGACCGAAAACGTGGCGCACTACGTGGAGGTGCTGGGCGGGCTGCTGCCCTAGCCGCTCGGCGTAGCGCCTGTTACCTTTGCCCGCAACTCGCGTTTGGTACATCCCCCAGCCAACGGCTACTCTGAAAAAGAGAAGCCCCGGCTGTTGGTAGCAGCCAGGGCTTCGAGAAGTGTGGGGGTTTTCGCAGAACCCTTTACTTCATTCGAGAAAATGGAAAGTAAAAAGGCGAA
This sequence comes from Hymenobacter sp., assembly GCF_035709525.1. Lineage (GTDB taxonomy): Bacteria > Bacteroidota > Bacteroidia > Cytophagales > Hymenobacteraceae > Hymenobacter. The sequence continues at coordinate 14,707 of NZ_DASTEP010000010.1, forward strand.
GCAGGAGTTTGACTTTAAAGTCCGGCTCCGGATGCCCCCTGAGCTAGTTAAGTGGCTCATCGGGGCTATCTTAATGGGCGGCGGCGCGCTTACTGCTGCTACTCATTGGAGTAACTAGGTTGCAAAGGCCGTGCCGCGAGGTGCGGCCTTTGTTTCTGAGGCAAATGTACGTAACCCGCAGAATAAAGTGTTTAAAATACACAGTTTATTCTGGCTATATACTCTAACTCTATTTCCCCGTGCCCACCGTTCAAGACCTAGCGCGCCTGCTCGAAGCCGCCGCGCCCCTCGCCTACCAGGAAAGCTACGACAACGCCGGCCTGCAATGCGGCCTGCCGAGCGCCGACATCACGGGCGTGCTGCTGGCCCTCGACTGCACGCCCGCCGTGGTGGCCGAGGCCGTGCGGCGCGGCTGCAACGTGGTGCTGTGCCACCACCCGGTTATCTTCCGGCCGCTCAAGCGCCTCACCGGCAAGGGCTTGGTCGAGCAAACCATCATGGCCGCCCTCAAGGCCGACGTGGCCATCTACGCCGCCCACACCAACCTCGACCACGTGCGCCAGGGCGTAAACGCCAAGCTGGCCGAGAAGCTGGGGCTGATGAACCTGCGCATTCTGGCCCCCAAAACCGGCACCCTGGGCCGCCTCAGCACCTACGTACCAAACCGGCCCGAAGACCAGGCCAATAACTTGGCTAACCGCGTGTTACACGCCTTATACTGTGCGGGGGCCGGCCAGATTGGCAACTATTCGGGTTGCAGTTTCCAAACGCCCGGCACCGGCACCTTTACGGCGCTGCCAGGAGCTCAGCCCGCTATTGGCGACGATTATAGCCCTCAGACCGTGGCCGAAATCAAGCTCGAAGTACTGCTGCCGCTGCACCGCCAGGAGGCCGTGCTAGCGGCCCTGCGCCAGGCGCACCCCTACGAGGAAGTGGCCTACGAACTCGTAAAGCTCGAAAACCAGCACCAAGACGTGGGCGCGGGCATGGTGGGCGAGCTGCCCGAGGCGCTGCGCCCGGCCGATTTTCGCGCCCTGCTCAAGCAGGCGCTGGGCGTGCCGGTAGTGAAGCACACGGCCTTTGACCAAGACATCAAAAAAGTGGCGCTGTGCGGCGGCGCGGGCAGTTTCTTGACCGGCGCGGCGGTGGGCAGCGGGGCCGACGCTTACGTAACCGGCGACGTGAAATACCACGAGTTTTTCGCGCCCGAGGGCCGGCTCATGCTCTGCGACGTGGGCCATTTTGAGAGCGAGCAGTACACCGGTGAAATCTTCCGCGATTTGCTGCTGGCGGCGTTCGGTCGTACTTTTGCGGTCTTATTCGCTGAAACTCCCACGAATCCCGTTCAATATGACTGCTAACTCCGCCGCCGTGGTTAACCCGGCCGATGCGCCCGTTTCCGCCAAGCTCGAAGCGCTGCTCAACCTGCAACGCATTGATTCGCAGCTCGATGAGATTCGGCGCGTGCGCGGCGACCTGCCCGAGGAAGTCCGCGACCTGGAAGACGAGATTGCCGGCTACGAAGCCCGCGTAAAGCGCTTCGACGACGAAATCAGCGGCCTCAACGACCAGATTAAGCAGCGCAAAGCCGCCACCAAAGAGGCCGAAGGCCTCATCAAGCGCTACGAAGAGCAGCAAACCAACGTGCGCAACAACCGTGAGTACGAGGCCATTGCCAAAGAAGTAGAGCTCCAGCGCCTGGAAATTCAGATTTCCGACAAGAAAATCAAAGAAGCTCAGTATCATATTGAGCAGAAAAACACCGAGGCCAACGTGACGCGCCAGCGCCTCGACGAGCGCCGCAAGGACCTCGACACCAAGAAAAGCGAGCTCGACACCATCGTGGCCGAAAACGAGGCCGAAGAGAAAACCCTCGTGGCCGAGCGCGAAACTGCCACTCAGCCCGTAGAGCCCCGCCTGCTGACGGCCTACGACCGCATCCGCGGCAACATGCGCAACCGCCTCGCCGTGGTGCTCGTGCGCCGCGACGCCTGCGGCGGCTGCTTCAACACGGTGCCCCCGCAGCGCCAGGCCGACATCATCTCGCACAAGAAAATCATCGTGTGCGAGCACTGCGGCCGCATCCTGGCCGACGTGGAAGGCAAGGCCGTAGCTGCTTAGTAATTTGGCTTTTGCCTAAGAAAAAGGAACGGCTGCGGTCGTTCCTTTTTTTATTTTCGGCTATGTTTTTCACCGCGGAGGGACGCAGAAGAAATCGCAGAAGGACGCAGAAGGCCATCGGAGCTTCTGCGCTCCTCTGCGTGCTCTTCTGCGCCCCTCTGCGGTCAAATTCCTACCAAAGCCTACCACCCGCCGAACCAGAAACCAGAGACCAAAAACTAGAAACCCTCTCTCCCACCGCCCGCCGCGCCTACGCCGAACTGCTGAAGCTGAAAGTCAGCACCTGCCGCCAACTACTTGCCAGCGAGCCCACTACCGCGCCCGGCACGCTGCTGGTGGCCGACTGCGCCGACTTCGTAGAGCTCATCGTGAGCCAGGACGCCAGCCGCTACGACGCCACCCTGGCCGCCCACGACGCCCGGCTGGCCGCGCTCGAAAAGCAACCCGCCAGCGCCCTGCGCAACTACGCCCAGGCCGAAATCAGCCTGCACCAGGCGCTGGCCCAAATCGGCTTTCACCACGAGGTGCGCGGCGCCTGGAACCTGCGCCGCACCGCCGGGCTGATGCAGGCCGTGGCCACGCGCTACCCGGCGTTTGTACCGGCCCGCAAGACGCTGGGCTTGTGCCAGTTCGGCGTCGGCTCGCTGCCCGAGGGCTACCACTGGTTTTTGCGGCTGCTGGGGCTGCGCGGCAGCGTGGAGGAAGGCCTGCGCAACCTGGGGCAGGCTGCTACGCAGCCAAATGATTTTCAGACCGAAAGCCAGATTTTGCTGGCGCTTATTCGGGAGTCGTATTATAAGCAGGGCACCGAAAGCCTGGCGCTAGCCAACCGCCTGGCCCGCGAACAGCCCGACAACTTACTTTTCAGCTACTTGGTCGTCAGCCTCAACAAGCGCCAGCACCACGGCGACGAGGCACTGGCTGCCTACCGCGCCCGGCCCACCGGGCCAGCGTACTACCCGCTCGGCTTTGTGCATCACCTGGCCGGCGACTTGCTATTGTATAAGGGTGAGTACGCCGCCTCGCTGGCCGAGAACCAGCAGTTTTTGCGCGAGTATCGGGGCGACTACTACCGCAAGGACGCGGCCTTTAAGCTCTACCTGGCTGCCTGGCTGGGTGGCGCACCGGCCGCCACCTGCGAGCGCTACCGCCAGCAAATCAATCTGGCCGGTCCGCTTACCATTGAGGAAGACATCTACGCCCAGCGCTTTTACCACGATGCGCAGCCGCTCAATGCCATCCTCACCCGCGCCCGCCTGCAAACCGATGGCGGCTACTACGTGCAGGCGCTGAGCACCTTGCAGCAGTTTCGGCCCAGCGCCGCCACGCCCGTGCGCGACCAGCTCGAAGCGCCCTACCGCCGCGCCCGCGTGTGGCAGGGCCTCGGCCGGCTCGACTCGGCCCGCGCCGACTACCTACGCACGCTGCGCCGCTCGGCGGCCCTCGGCGAGCCCGCGTACTACTTTGCGCCGCAGGCGGCCTTGCAGCTCGGCTACCTGGCCCAGGCGGCCGGGCAGCGGGCGGCGGCCAAGGCGTATTTTGAGCGGGCCGTGGCGTATCCTAAACACGAGTATAAAAACAGCACCGACCAAAAAGCCAAGCTGGCTCTGCGCCAGTTGTAGCTTCCATGCTTCGCATTCCGCTTTCCGACCTTCCCGCCGATTTTTGCGCCCGCGCCTTGCAGTGGGCGGCGCAGTTTCCGCACTGTGCTTATTATGAGCACAATGATTTACAAAAATCAGCCCCTGGCACCTTTAGCCGGCTGCTGGCCGTGGCCTCAGCCACGCCGGCAGCGCCGGCTTCGCTGGCCGAGTTGGCTGCCTACCTTGATGCTGAGCCAGGGCAGCCGGGGCCATACTGCGGCTTTGTGACGTATGATGTTAAGAATGAGATTGAGGCGCTGCACAGCCGCAATTTTGCGGGCCTGGCCTGGCCGGCGCTGCATTTCTTTCAGCCCGAAACCTGGCTGCACTGGCAGGCCGATGCCGTAGTGCTACACGGCCGCCCGGCCGGCGTGCTGGCGGCTATTCTGGCCACCGAGGTGCCCACTGCCGCCCTGGCAGCCGTGCCGCCGCTGCAAGCCCGCATGCCGCGCGCCGACTACCTGGCAGCCGTAGAGGCCGTGCGCGAGGACATTTTAAATGGCGAAGTATACGAGTTGAACCTGTGCCAGGAGTTCTACGCCGAAAACGTAGCGCTCGACCCGGTAGCCGCCTTTCGGCAGCTCAACGCGGCCTCGCCCGCGCCCTACGCGGGCTTTTTGCGCCACCACGACCACTACCTGCTGTGCGCCTCGCCCGAGCAGTTTATCGCTGGCCGGCAACAGCTTATCACGTCGCAGCCCATTAAAGGCACGCGGCGGCGCGGCCCTACCCCGGCCGAAGACGAGCAGCAGCGCCTGGCCTTGCTGCACGACGAAAAAGAGCGCGCCGAAAACCTGATGATAGTGGACCTCGTGCGCAACGACCTCGCCCGCGTGGCCCAGCCGGGCACCGTGCGCGTGCCCGAGCTGTTTGGCACCTACGGCTTTCGGCACGTGTGGCAGCTGATTTCGACCGTGGCGGCCGAGCTACGGCCGGGCGTAAGCCTACCCGACATCCTACGCGCCACCTTCCCGATGGGCTCCATGACGGGCGCACCTAAAATCCGCGCCATGCAGCTCATCGAGCAGTACGAGCGCAGCCGGCGCGGCCTCTACAGCGGCAGCTTCGGCTTTGCCTGGCCCGATGGCGACTTTGAGTTTAACGTCGTGATTCGCAGCCTTCAATACCGCGCCGATACCGGTTACCTCAGCCTGCAAGTGGGCTCGGCCATCACCTACGACTCGGTGCCCGAGCACGAATATCAGGAGTGTTTGTTGAAAGCGCAGGGCGTACTGCAAGCGCTTTCGACCAGTATCAATGAGCAATGAGCAATTATCAGCTCGTCTGGCAGTTGCGTAGCGGACATCAGCCAAACTGATAATTGCTCATTGATAAACTGTCATTCTGTCATTTCCCGGCCCTATTTTGTATCTTTGTTATTCGCCCGGCTTTTCGCTTCGGGCTATTTGCCTGCTATGTCTCAACCGCTCATTACCTTAGATTTTCTCGATAAAGCGCCCGTGGCCGAGGCTCTGCCCGCCGACGTGCGCGTGAGCGCCGCCACCCGCACCGGCCGCGCCCGCAAGCTGTATATCGAGAGCTACGGCTGCCAGATGAATTTCTCCGACTCCGAAATCGTGTCCAGCATCCTGGCCGATGAGGGGTTCGATACCACCGACGACCTCGCCGGGGCCGACCTCGTGCTACTCAACACCTGCTCCATCCGTGAGAAGGCCGAGCAAACCGTGCGCATGCGCCTCAAGCAAATCAACTCGCACAAAAAGCGCAAGCCCGGTATGCTGGTGGGCGTGCTCGGCTGCATGGCCGAGCGCCTGAAAAGCAAGTTTTTAGAAGAAGAAAAAATCGTGGACCTCGTGGTCGGCCCCGACGCCTACCGCGACTTGCCGCAGCTCATCAGCCAGGTCGATGGCGGGCAAAAGGCGGTAAACGTGCTGCTGAGCCGCGAGGAAACCTACGCCGACATCACGCCGGTGCGCCTGAATTCGAACGGTATCACGGCCTTCATCAGCATCATGCGCGGCTGCGACAACATGTGCTCGTTTTGCGTGGTGCCCTTCACCCGCGGGCGCGAGCGCAGCCGCGACGCCCACAGCATCGTGCAGGAGGCTACCGCCCTGGTAGCCGCTGGCTACAAAGAGGTTACGCTACTGGGCCAGAACGTGGACTCCTACAAGTGGGCCAGCGAAGACGGTACCGAGCGCGTCAACTTTGCGCAGTTGCTCGAGCGCGTGGCGCTCATCAGCCCCGCATTGCGGGTGCGCTTCTCGACCTCGCACCCCAAGGACATCACCGACGAGGTGCTGCACACGATGGCGCGACACGAAAACATTTGTAAATACATCCACCTGCCCGCCCAGAGCGGCAACTCGCGGGTATTGGAGCTGATGAACCGCACTTATGACCGCCCCTGGTACGAGGAGCGGGTGCAGGCCATCCGCCGCATCCTGGGCGACGACTGCGCCATCTCGACCGACATGATTGCCGGCTTCTGCTCCGAAACCGAGGAGGAGCACCAGGATACGCTGAGCCTCATTGATTTCGCGCAGTACGATATGGGCTACAACTTCTTCTACTCGGAGCGCCCCGGCACGCTGGCCGCCCGCAAGCTCGAAGACGATATTCCGCTGGAAACCAAGAAGCGCCGCTTGCAGGAAATCATCGACCGGCAGCAGCTGCACGCCCGTGCCCGCTACGCCCGCATGGTAGGCCGAGTGCACAAGGTGCTGGTTGAAAACTTCTCGAAGCGCTCGCAGGAGCACCTCAGCGGCCGCAACAGCCAGAATCAGGTCGTTATTTTCCCGAAGGGTAATTTCCAGAAGGGCGATTACGTTGAGGTGTTTGTAACGAGCACGACCGGCGGGGCGCTATTGGGCGAGGCCGTCTAATGCCACTTTGCCTCTGACACACATGGATAATCCTACAAACGGCTTACTGGCCTGGCAAGCTGTTCAGTTGCTGATTGGCGGCTTCCTCGCCTTTCTGGTTGTTCGCCTGCTGTGGCGCATGAACTATCCTAAGAAATAACCTCTGCGGACTGAGCCGGTTAGGCTTGGCCTAGCCAATGACAAATCAAGAGATACAATCCATCAAGCAGCGCTTTGGCATCATCGGCAACGCGCCGGCGCTGAACTACGCCATCCAGGTGGCGGCGCAAGTCGCGCCCACCGACATGACGGTGCTCATCACCGGCGAAAGCGGGTCGGGCAAAGAGTCGTTTTCCAAGATTATCCACGCGCTTTCGCCGCGCAAGCACGGGCAGTTCATCGCCATCAACTGCGGAGCTATTCCGGAGGGCACGATTGACTCGGAGCTTTTTGGGCACGAGAAGGGCGCGTTTACGGGCGCCAACGAGGCCCGTAAAGGCTACTTTGAAGTAACGGACAGCGGCACTATTTTCCTGGATGAGATAGCCGAAATGCCGCTGGGCACGCAGGCTCGCCTGCTGCGCGTGCTCGAGAATGGCGAATTTATTCGCGTAGGCAGCAGCAAGGTCCAGAAAACCGACGTGCGGGTAGTTGCCGCTACAAATGTAAACCTACTCGACCGCGTGCAGGCCGGCAAGTTCCGCGAGGACTTGTACTACCGTCTCAATACAGTGCCCATTACGGTGCCGCCGCTACGCGACCGGGGCGACGACATCTACCTGCTATTTCGCAAGTTCACGGCCGACTTCTCGGAGAAGCACCGCGTCAAGCCCATCACGCTCACGCCCGACGCGGTGCGGCTGCTCAACAGGTTTCGCTTTCCCGGCAACATTCGCCAGCTCAAGAATTTGGCCGAGCAAATCTCCGTATTGGAACTCGACCGCGAGGTCGATGCCCAGCGCCTGACTACCTACCTGCCCGCCGCCCAAACCTCGCAGCTGCCGGCCCTGCTGCCGGGGCACGGCGCGGGCGACGCGGCGGGCGGCTTCGGCTCTTACTCCGAGCGCGATATCCTGTATCGGCTGTTGTTCGACATGCGCCGCGACATGACCGACCTCAAAAAAGTAGTGCTGGAGCTAGCCAGCGGCACGGGTACCCGCCCCGCCGCCGATGCCCAGGAGCTGCTGCGCCAAAACAGCCATTTGTTTACAAACTTAAACGAGCCTGCCCCTTACGCAGGCCCTGACGTCGCAGGCGAAAACAACGGCTACCTACTGCCCGCCTCACCTCTGCGCGTGGAAGTAGCTTCCCCAACCGCGTACAGCGACGAGGAGGAAGACATGCACACCGAGGACATTTCGCACGAAACTGAAGAAGAAACTCTTTCTTTGGACGCCATCGAGAAAGAGATGATTCTGAAGGCGTTAAAGAAGCATCACAACAAACGTAAATACGCCGCCCAGGACCTGGGTATTTCGGAGCGCACCCTTTACCGCAAGCTTAAGCAGTATGACCTGGAATCAGTTTAGCGCCGTTCCTACTTGTAAACAATACAATAGTAAACGGCGGCAAGTGATGCGGTTGCTGGCTGCGCTGCCTCTGGCTACCCTACTGAGCGGGTGCGGCATCTACTCCTTCAACGGCACCAACATCGACCCTTCCGTTAAGACGATTTCCATTCAGACGTTTCCCAGCAGCGCGCCCAACGCGCCGGCTTCGCTGAGCCAGCGCTTTACGGAAGACTTGAAAGACTACTTTCAGCGCAACACCACGCTGAAGCTCGTGCCCCGCGACGGCGACTTGCAGTTTGAGGGCAGCATCGTGGCCTACGACTACGCGCCGGCCGCCATTCAGCAGGTGGGGGCTGTAAGCCAGGCCGGGGCCAACCGCCTCACTATTCAGGTGCAGCTGCGCTTTACCAACACCAAAGACTCGAAGCAGGACTTTGAGCAGACGTTTCAGAGCCAGGGCGATTTTGCGTCTACCCAGGACATTGCTGCCGTTAACAACGACCAAAGCGCGGTGCGCAACATCACGCGCAACATCATCAGCGACATGTTCAATAAATCTGTCGCCAACTGGTAGTTAGCGGCCGTGACCGGCGCGAGCGCGGGCAAACTTTCCCGTTTCCGCGCTTCAACTATTGACTGGTTTTGCCGGCCTGTGCTGCTTACTTGCCGGCGCAGGCTGCACCTTTGCAGCCCCCAAAGCTATTTTTTCAGGAATGACCCGCTCCACTCTGCTCCAGCTGCTTGCTCATCCGGCCACCCTCACCGGGGCCGACGTGCGCGAGCTTGAGCAACTGGCCCAGGCCTTCCCGTACTGCCAAACGGCGCACCTGCTACTGGCCAAAGCGGCCCACGACCAAGGCTCGATGCTGGCTGGCCAGCGCCTGCGCCGCGCGGCCACCTACGCCGCCGACCGCGCCCTGCTGCGCCAACTCATTGAGTTGACACCGGCCGCCGCGCAGGGAGAGCCGGTGCAGGCCGAGCCCGTGGCAGCCACCACAGAGCCCGCTACCACAAGTGCCCCCGCGCCCGCCGCCGAACTCAGTGCGGCGGTGCCAACCGCAAGCGCGCAAACTACCGCCCCGGTTGGGACGCTGGTCGAAACAGACATTGCCACGCAGCCCGAGACAACTGAGCCTGTTGCTGAGGAAACGATGCTGGCGGCACCCGTGCAACCCGACGCCCCGACGGACACTCAGGAATCGGCGGCACCGACCAATGCCTCGGATGCGGCCGCTACCCCGGAGGTGGAAAACGCCAGCTCACGCGGCACCAACGAGGGCGAGCAGGTAGATAAGGCCGCTACTCCGGAGGCAGAAACTGCCCCCGACGACGAACTGCCCGCGCAGGCCCCGCCCATTCGCCCGCCCGCCGAGGCAGCGGCGGCCCGGCAGGAATTTGGCTTGGCCGATGCCGAGCCGGCGACCATTATTGCCTACCAGCTACCCGAGCTAGCTGAGCTTGAAGCAGATGCTAACGACCCGGCACCTGCCCCAGCGGGCACGGCGGCCCCCGCCAAAATGACGCTGCCGGCCTTTGCCGGGGTAGCCGACGTAGGCTACGCGCCTGGCGAGGGCAGCCGCCTGGGCTTTTGCCTGCAAAGCCCGCTGGCCGAAACCTACAGCCTCACGATGGGGCCGGCGGCGCTGCTACCCAGCACGCCGCTGCCGCCCGCCGGCGAGTTTTTTGCCCCTGATGCGCTGCTGCTCACGCACCTCCAGGCTCAGCAGGAACCGGCTGCCGCGCCTGTAGCGAGTGACTTGATAAACAGCTTTTTGCGCCGTGGTGCGCAGGCCGCGCCGCGCCGCCGCCCCGCCCCGCCCCTGCCCGATGCGGAAGCTGAGGAGCAGCCCGACCTTTCGGGCCCCAGCACCCGCACCGTGCCCGACCTGGCCTCCGAGAATCTGGCCAAAATCCTGGCCCGCCAGGGCAAGCCCGAGCGCGCTATTGCAATTTATGAGCGCCTGATGGTGAAACAGCCGGAAAAAATGGCGTACTTTGCAGCCCAAATTGAATCTTTGCGCCCACAGACGTAGCCTTTACTCTTCTCATGCTTGTTGCTTTAGTTGTTCTCATTCTGATTGTGTGCCTGTTGCTGGCCCTGGTAGTGCTGGCCCAAAACCCCAAAGGCGGCGGCATCAGCAGCCAGTTTGGCGCGGGCGGCGCGGCCAACCTCATGGGCGTGAAGCGCACCGGCGACCTGCTCGAAAAGCTCACCTGGGGCTTTGCCATCGCCCTGATTGTGCTTTCACTGGGCACCCACATGATTAGCGGCAGCGAAGGCCCCGCCCGCAGCATCAACCAGCAGCGCGCCCAGCAGGTGAAGCTGCCCGCTTCGCCGGCCCCCGCGCCTGGCGCAACTGCTCCGGCTACCGCGCCTGCTACCCCCCAGTAATTTCTGAGCTACGCCGATAGCTCTTTTAAAAAAGCCAGTGGCTGCCTCCTTTACGGGGGCAGCCACTGGCTTTTTTGCTGGAATGGAGGAACACGCAGGCGGTTATTTCATAAGCCACAACGGCCGGTTTCAGGAGCATTACCTAAACATTTCTGCCAATCCGCCGCTTGTAGCCGCGCATTCTGTCAGGTTTGGGCGCTTGGCATGTTTCGTGTCAACTGCCGCCGCAGGATACCTAGTTTTCCGTTTTCCAAAACATCACACACCCACCATTCAACCAATGGCACTGAGCATTAAACCGCTGGCCGACCGCGTAGTCGTGAAAGCCGCCGCCGCCGAAGCTACCACCAAGTCTGGCATCATCATCCCCGACACCGCCAAGGAAAAACCCCAGCGCGGCGAAGTAGTAGCAGTAGGCGCTGGCAAAACGGCCGACAACGGCACCGTTATCAAGCCCGAAGTATCGGTAGGCGACCAAGTGCTGTACGGCAAGTGGACTGGCACCGAAATCACTTTGGATGGCGAGGACTACCTCATCATGCAGGAGAAGGACATTCTGGCCGTTCTCTAAGCCACCTTACGTAACATTCTATAACTCCCTCACTTAACCACCCAAATGGCTAAGAACATTCAATTTGACGTCGACGGCCGCTCGAAGCTGCAAGCTGGCGTCAACAAGCTGGCGAACGCCGTTAAGGTAACCCTCGGCCCGAAAGGCCGCAACGTTATCATCGACAAGAAGTTCGGCGCGCCGAGCATCACCAAGGACGGCGTAACCGTAGCCAAGGAAATCGAGCTGCGCGACCCCATCGAGAACATGGGCGCCCAGCTCGTGAAGGAAGTGGCTTCGAAAACGGCCGACCAGGCTGGCGACGGCACCACCACGGCTACCGTACTGGCCCAGGCCATCTACACGGCCGGCTCGAAAAACGTGGCCGCCGGCGCTAACCCGATGGACCTCAAGCGCGGCATCGACAAGGCCGTACAGGCCGTGGTTGCCAACCTGAAGTCGCAGTCGAAGAAAATCGAGAACAACTCGGAAATCGCCCAGGTAGGTACGATTTCGGCCAACAACGACGCGGAAATCGGCAAGATGATTGCCGACGCCATGGATAAGGTTGGTAAAGAGGGTGTTATCACGGTAGAAGAAGCCCGCGGCACCGAAACCGAAGTGAAGACGGTAGAAGGCATGCAGTTCGACCGCGGTTACCTCTCGCCCTACTTCGTGACCAACCCCGAGAAAATGGAGGTTGAGTTCGACAACCCCTACGTGCTTATCTACGACAAGAAGGTGAGCACCATGAAGGAGCTGCTGCCCGTGCTGGAGCAGGTTCTCCAGACTGGTAAGCCCCTGGTTATCATCTCGGAAGACGTTGACGGCGAAGCCCTGGCTACGCTGGTAGTGAACAAGCTGCGCGGCTCGCTGAAAATCGCGGCCGTGAAGGCTCCCGGCTTCGGCGACCGCCGCAAGGCCATGCTCGAAGACATCGCCACCCTCACGGGCGGTACCGTCATCAGCGAAGAGCAGGGCTACAAGCTCGAAAACGCGACCCTGGACTACCTGGGTCAGGCCGAAAAAGTCATCATCGACAAAGACAACTCGACCATCGTCAACGGCAAAGGCTCGAAAGACGCCATCACGGCCCGCGTAGGCCAGATTAAGGCCCAGATGGAAACCACTACCTCGGACTACGACAAGGAGAAGCTGCAAGAGCGCCTCGCCAAACTGTCGGGCGGCGTGGCCATTCTTTACATCGGCGCTAGCACCGAAGTGGAAATGAAGGAGAAGAAAGACCGCGTAGACGATGCCCTGCACGCTACCCGCGCCGCCGTTGAGGAAGGCGTGGTGCCCGGCGGTGGCGTGGCCTTGGTGCGCGCCCTCGACTCGCTCGAAGCCATCGAAACCCTGAACGGTGACGAGCGCACCGGCGTGAACATCATCCGCACGGCCCTGGAGGCTCCCCTGCGCACCATCGTGGCCAACGCTGGCGGCGAAGGCTCGGTAGTGGTGCAGAAAGTGCGCGACGGCAAAGGTGACTTCGGCTATAACGCCCGCGAGGACCGCTACGAAAACCTGGTGGCCGCTGGTATCATCGACCCCACCAAGGTAACCCGCCTGGCCCTCGAAAACGCTGCTTCTATCGCCGGCTTGCTGCTGACGACGGAGGCTGTGATTTCGGACGAGCCCGAGCCTAAGGAGTCGGGCGCTGGCCACGGTGATGGTGGCATGGGCGGTATGGGTGGCATGGGCGGCATGATGTAGACCGCAGATTCAAACGGATTTGTAGGATTTAACGGATACGCCTGCTGCGCAGGCTGACTGTTGGCTCTGGTTCGTTTTGAGTTGTTTTTTAGTGGGAAGCCCCGTTGCACTTGGTGCGGCGGGGCTTCTCTTTTTGAAAGGCATGGGGGCGTATGTCATGCTGAGCGAAGCGGAGCCGAAGCATCTCTACCGCCTCGTTGCTAAGCGTAGAAGGTTAATTCACCGATAGAGATGCTTCGACTACGCTGCGCTTCGCTCAGCATGACGGATTTAGACTTTCTAGACAGTTTCATTATACCCCACAAAAAAGCGCCGCTGACTAATCAGCGGCGCTTTTTTTATTTGGAGTGAGGAAGACTAGCCCCGGCCGTGCATCATCGCAAAAAGCTTGCGCGAGATGGCGATAAGCAGCAGGCCCGCTACGATAACGAAGGCCGCAATGAGGCCGAACACCTTGAGCGCCCCCAGCGTTTCGACGTAGGCCGCGATGTAGCCGCCCGCGATTTGGGCTACGAAGGGCGCTAAAAACCACACGCCCATAAGCATGGCCGTGAGGGCCGGCGGCGAGAGGCGCGATACCATGGAAAGGCCCACGGGCGACAAGCACAGCTCGCCGACCGTGTGGAAGAAATACGTAGCTAGCAGCCACAGGATGCTCGCTTTGATGGTTTGGTCGGCCACGTCGCCGCCGCGCTGGAGCGCAGCCCCCACCATAAACAGGAAGCCCACGCCGAGCAGGACCATCCCCAGGCCCATTTTGACGGGGATGTTCAGGTCCTTGCCCTTGCGGCCCAAGCTCACCCACAGGGCGGCCACCGGGGCCCCTAGCAGCACGATGAAGCCCGCATTTACCGACTGAAACCACGAAGTGGGAATCAGGAAGCCCGCTACTTCGCGGTTGATGTACTTATCGGTGTACAGCGTAAGCGACGAGCCGGCCTGCTCGAAGCCCGCCCAGAAGAAAACCACGAACAGCGTGATAACAAAAATCACTGCCATGCGGTCGGTTTCCTCCTTGGTGAGCGGGGCCTTGGCCGCCTTGGCTTCGGGCGAATCACCCTTGCCCTCGGGCTGCATACCTACCGAACCCAAGTACTTGTTGCCAAATACGTTAAAAAGAATCTGACCCAGTATCATACCCGTGCCCGCCGCCAAAAAGCCGTAGCGGAAGCCGTAGTGGTCGACTACCATCTGCTGGGTAGCGGGGTCGAGGTGCCGCACGGCAAACAGGTTTTCGGCCAGGTAGCCGCACACCAGCGGGGCCAGAAACGCCCCCACGTTGATGCCCATGTAGAAAATGGTAAACGCGGCGTCGCGCAGCGGGTCGCCTTGCTTGTAGAGCTTGCCTACGATGGTCGAAATATTGGGCTTGAAGAAGCCATTACCCAGGATGATGAGCAGCAGACCAGCCGCCGTGGGCCAGGGCAAGCCAAAAAACGCGCCCTCGGTGGACAGCGCCGGCTGCATAAAGAGCAAAAACTGCCCAATGGCCATCGTAACGCCCCCAATGAGAATAGCCCGGCGCTGCCCGAGGTACTTATCGGCCAGCCAGCCCCCAATGATGGGCGTGAAATACACAAACCCCGTGAAATAGCCGTAGATGAGCGTGCCCGCCGCTTCCGGGATGCCGAGGCCGCCCGCTATCGCCGCCTTGGTGAGGTACAGCGTGAGCAGGCCGCGCATGCCGTAGTAGCTGAAGCGCTCCCACATTTCGGTGAGAAAAAGCAGGTAGAGGCCCGGCGGGTGCTTGGTGGCAAATTCTTGGGAGGGCTGCTCGCGCAGGGCGGTGGCTGGTTGCATGAAGAAAAGAAGTGGGTGGAACTACGATAGCCAAATTTCTGGGCCGAAACCAGAAGGGGTAAAGCTAAGGAAACTTTGGGAAATGCCGCGCCTGCGGCCGCGCCGCGCCAGTCGGCCCAGCAAAACGCCCCGCTGGCGCGGCGGCCAGCAGGGCGTTTCAGAATGGCGTTTTCTACGGCGGTTACTTGGTGGGTATCACCCGCACGCCCAGCAGCCGGAAGGTGTTGCCGGCGTAGAAAACCGGCATTACCAGGTAGTTGGGCGCGTTGGGGCGCAGGTGGGCGCGGCCCATGAGGCTGTCTTCGTGGTGGCCCAGCAGCAGCAGGTCGCGCACCTGGCGCGAGCGGGCGTCGTAGTTGGCCACCAGCGTGAGCCCCCCCGTGCGGAAGGCCGTGGCCGAGTCAGCCAGGGTCAGCCGCGACTCGGGCAGGGCCTCGGCCACGGCGGCGGGCACCGGCCACGTAGCCCCCAGGCGCTGGCGCAGGCCATCGATGGACACGCCCAGCAACGCCGGCACGTTGGCCGTGGGAGCCACCTGCACCGGCACGCTACCGGCGCTGGCCACGTGGCGGGGCTCGTGCGCGCCCGAGCAGGCGGCCAGCAGCCCACCGGCCCCGAGCGCGGCCGCCCACCGGCGCGGCCCACCCGGCCGCCTGCCTGCCCCGCCCATTAGTCGGCGGCCGCCGTTTTGGCGGGCTTGCCGGCCATTTCGCTCAGGTAGTGGCGCACTACCAGCGCAATGGAGGCATACGACTCTTCGAGGCGGGCCAGGGCATCGTGCGGCGACATCCAGCGCACCTCCTCGATGTACTCCTCGGTTTGCGGGCGCATCACCGAGTCGTCGAGGCACTTCATCACGTACCAGCTGGTTTTCTTTAACATTTTATTACCCTTGTAGGCGTAGGAATGCCAGGTGCTGGGCAGCTCTTCGCCCAGCTCGACCTTGATGTTGCACTCCTCCTCTACCTCGCGGATGGCCCCGAGCGCCACGTCCTCATCGCGGTTGAGCTTACCCTTGGGCAGGTCCCATTTGCCTAAGCGATAAATCATTAGCACCTGGCCTTCCTTCACTACCAGGCCACCGGCGGCCTTAGCTATCTTGAACTGGTCTTTGAGGTGCAGGATGAGATTCTTCTTTTTTCGCACCAGCAGCGTGAGCGAGTCGAGCTTTTTTAATTTTTTAACTTCCATGAGCCGCAGCAGGCGGTCGAGGAAGGCGGCGGAGGCGTCGCGCACGAGCACGTCGCCCACCAGGTCTTTGCTGGTGAATTCGTCGGTAGCCTCCAGAATGAGGTCGTACTTATGCTTGTAGACCTTCTCGCTGAGCTTTTTAATTATCAGCGGTACGTCGTTGATGAAAACGTTCATCGGGAAAGAGTCGGGATTGAAAAGCGAAAACCGGCGGTAGCCGGTTGGGGGCCCCTGCCATACGGCGGGCGGCGCTGCAAGATACACGCCGCCCGGTTTTTGGCCCAAGCTCAACCGCCCGGCTGCATCTTTGTGGCCTATGACGCGAATTGGCTTGCTTTCGGATACCCACGGCTACCTCGACGACCGCATCATCCACCACCTGCAAGGCACCGATGAAATCTGGCACGCCGGCGATTTTGGCTCGGCCGAGGTCGTGATGGGGCTGGCGGGCTTGGCCCCGGTATTCCGGGGCGTGTACGGCAATATCGACGGCCCCGAAATTCGTAGCACCGAGCCGCTGGTGCAGGATTTTAAAGTAGAGGGCTTGCGGGTCGTGATGACGCACATCGGCGGCTACCCCGGCCGCTACACCCCCGAGGCCCGGCAACTGCTGACCCAGGCACGCCCCGGCCTGTTCATCAGCGGGCACTCGCACATCCTGCGTGTGGCCCCCGACCCCAAGCTGCGCCTGTTGCACCTCAACCCCGGTGCGGCCGGCCGCCACGGCTTTCATAAGGTACGCACGCTGCTACGCTTCGGCATCGACAAAGGCCAGGTAATGGACATGCAGGCCGTGGAGCTCGGCCCGCGCGCCCTGCTGCCCAGCGAGCGCGGGCGGTAGCGTAGCGCGGACTTTCAGTTCGCGAGGCGATGGCAGCACTATGCGACGAACACCCAAAGCGGGCTGCCGGCTGTTCGTCGGCTGCTATCGCTCGCCGAAGGAAAAGCCCACCGCCCGCTTCATCTTTTGTGCTACTTGGCATGTGCCTACTCGCGGACTAAAAGTCCGCGCTACTTGCTCACGCGCAAACATAAAACTGCACAAAAAAGGCCGCCACTCTTTGGTAAGAGCGGCGGCCTTTTTTAATTTGCTAGGCTTAACCCGTGGGCTGGCTTAGAGGTGAATTTCGGGTTTGGGGTGCTCGCCTTCCTGGCCGTCTTCGTTGACGGGCTTGGTCACGGCCTCGGCTTCGTCGAAGCCTTCGGTGCCGGTTTGGTTGACTTGGGCGGCGTTCTGGCTGGTGGGCTCAGTAGTTTCCGGGTGCAACACGTGCTTGGCGCCTTCCACGAGGTTGTGGGCGGCTTCCTGCACGGCGGCGGTGGCCTTTTCCACTACGCTGTTGTGCGCTACGGCATCAGCGGCGTCGGTGGCAACTTGCTTTACCTTGTCGGCAGCGGCCGAAGCCGCGTGCGCTACCTTATCGAGCAATCCCTCTTCCTTTACGCTAGGCTTTTTTTTTTCGCCAGCCTCCGTAGCGGGGGCCGACTGAGCAAAGCGCGATTTCAGCTCGTCCAGGTCCACGTTTTTCAGCACGGGCGTACGCAGCAAGTTTTTGATTTTGCGCGTTTCATTGTTGGCACGGGCAATGTTTTTGCGGTGCTTGCGCTTCAGACGGGTAACGGACATGATTTCCGGGGAAATGAGGATTTCGGGGTAGTTCTGGCAAATGAGGTGCAAAAATAAGGGGCTAATTTTGGAATTCCAAACCTTTTAGCTTCGTGCTTAGTGCTTAGTGCCTGGTGCCTGGGAAAAAGTAATTTATCAGCGCGTTTCTACGGCAGCTCAAATTACTAGCCACCAAGCCCTAACCTATAGACTCTAAGCACTAGGCACCAAGCACTATGCACCAAATTATCGACTTGCGCTCCGACACCGTGACGCGCCCCACGCCGGCCATGCTGGCCGCCATGCACGCCGCCGAAGTCGGCGACGACGTGTACGACGAAGACCCCACCGTGCACCGCCTCGAAACCGAGCTTGCCGCCCGCTTCGGCTTGGAAGCCGGCCTGTTTTGCCCCTCGGGCACCATGACTAATCAGCTGGCCATCATGGCGCACTGCGCCCCAGTTTCGGAGGTTATTTGCGAAGCCACGGCCCACGTCTACCTCTGGGAAGTGGGCGGCATCATGCACCACGCCCGCGCCTCGGTGGCGTTGCTACCCGGCGAGCGGGGCCGCCTCGCGGCCGCCCAGATTGCAGCCGCCATTCGGCCCGTGGGCAACGTACACTATCCCACCACCAGCCTAATTTGCCTCGAAAATACCCACAACAGGGGCGGTGGCAGCTGCTACGCCTGGGCCGATTTAGAAGAAATAGCCGCCCTCACCCAAAAAAACGGCCTGGCGCTGCACCTTGATGGGGCGCGCATTTTCAATGCGCTCGTGGCTACCGGGCAGCGTAGCCAGGACTACGGCCGGCTGTTCGACTCTATTTCGGTGTGCCTTTCTAAAGGCCTCGGCGCGCCGGTGGGCTCGGTGCTGCTTGGCTCGGCCTCTTTTATTCAGAAGTGCAAGCGGCTGCGCAAGCTGTTCGGCGGCGGCTGGCGGCAGGCGGGCTATTTGGCGGCGGCCGGGCTTTTTGCTCTTGATAACAATATAGACCGCCTGGCCGACGACCACCGTCGCGCCGCCCGCTTGGCCGAGGCGCTGCGCCCTCTCCCCTACGTGGCCGAAATACTGGCGGCCGAAACCAACCTGCTGCTTTTCCGCCTCGATGAAAGCCGCCTGACCGTGGCTGACTTCCTGAGCCGGCTGGAGGCGCAGGGCATCCGGGCCAGCGGCTTCGGCGGCAGTTGGGTGCGCTTCGTGACGCACCTCGACGTGGACGACGCCATGACCGAGCGCGTGGCGCAAGTAGTGGCCGGGCTAGCTGGCTAAGTTACGCTTGTCATGCTGAGCGCAGCGAAGCATCTCTATCGCTGCGTTGCAGAGCATCGGAAGTTAGTTACCCAATAGAGATGCTTCGCTGCGCTCAGCATGACAGACGCAACTGAATAAACACAAACCTAAAACCGCCCAAGATGCCCTTATACAATGCCCTTGCGCTACTCCTCGTCCTGGCCGCCGCCTTTGCTTACCTCAATCACCGCTTCCTGAAAATGCCGCCCGCCATCGGTCTGATGGTGCTGGGGCTACTGACCTCGCTGGCGCTGGTGGGCCTGGCCCGGCTGGGCGTGGCCCCGGTGCTGGCATTGGCCCGCGTGGTGGGCAGCATCGATTTCAGCGCCCTCGTGATGCAGGTGATGCTGGGGTTTCTGCTCTTCGCCGGCTCCATCCACGTCGATACCCGGCGGCTAGGTAAGCTGCGCTGGTCGGTGGGCATTCTGGCCCTCATCGGCACGCCCTTGAGCGTAGCGCTGGTGGGCGGGGCAATGTACGTGCTACTACCGTGGCTGGGGCTGCCTACGCCGCTGGTGTACTGCCTGCTGTTTGGGGCACTCATCTCGCCCACCGACCCGGTGGCGGTGCTCAGTATCCTCACCAAGGCCAACATCGACAAAGACCTGGAAACCAAGATAGTGGGCGAGTCGCTCTTCAATGACGGCGTGGGCGTGGTGCTCTTCGTGGTGCTGCTGGAAGTAGCCTTGCTTGGCCCGAAGGAGGTCACGGTAAGCCACGCGCTCACCGTATTTGCCCAGGAGGCTGTGGGCGGCGTGGCCCTGGGGGCCGTTTTTGGTTTGGGCGCGGCGTGGCTGCTGCGCTCCGTTGATAACTACCAAGTGGAAGTGCTGCTGACGCTGGCCCTAGTGGCGGGCGGCACGGCGCTGGCCGCGCAGCTGCACACCTCGGGACCGCTGGCGATGGTGGTGGCTGGGCTGCTGGTGGGCCATTTCAGCCGCCAGGGCGGCACTACCTCCGAGCTGTCGCAAGACTACGTAGACAAGTTTTGGGAATTGATTGACGAGGTGCTCAACGCCCTGCTCTTCGTGCTGGTGGGGCTGGAAGCGCTGGTGCTGCCCATTACGGGGCGCATCATCGGGGCGGGCGTGGCGGCCGTGGCGGTGGTGCTGCTGGCGCGGCTGCTGGCCGTGGCGCTGCCGCTGGGGCTGCTGCGGGGCAGCGGGTTGTTTACGCCCTCGCACCGCAGCGTGCCGGTGCTGACCTGGGGCGGCCTGCGCGGTGGGCTCTCGGTAGCGATGGCGCTGAGCTTGCCGGCCGAAGCGCCCCGCGAGCTGTTGGTGGGCATTACCTACGTAATTGTCGTGTTTTCCATCATCGGGCAAGGGCTCACCATTGGGCCACTGGTGCGCTGGCTGGGGGTGGCCGGGCCAGCGGCCCCGCGCGAGTAAGTCACGTATTAACTTAAAGGGCAGCTATGAATTTCTTCGTCATCGCCGACATCCACGGCTGCCTGCACACGTTTCAGGAGCTCCTCACGCACTGGCAGCCGGGCGAGCGGCTGGTGCAGCTCGGCGACCTCGTGGACCGCGGCAACTACTCGCCCGAAACCGTGGAGCTGTGCCGCCAGCTCAGCCAGGATTTTCCCAACCGAACCGTTTTTTTGCAAGGCAACCACGACTGGGGCATGGCCGAGCACCTCGGTCCCGACGGCCCCTATAAGAGCTGGCTCGGCTGGGGTGGCCAGGGCACCCTGCACCAGTACCAGCGGCACCGCACCTGGCTGGCCCCGCACGCCGCCTGGCTCAGCCGCCGGCCGCTGTTTTGGGACAACGAGCACGTGGTTTTTTCGCACGCTGGCTTTGCCGACGAGCTAGCCCCCTTCGACCCCAACAACCCCGATGGGGTGCTGTGGCGGCGCAGCCCGCTGCTCAATACCGGCCCGCTGCAAGTGGTGGGCCACACCCCCACCACCGACGGCAAGCTGCGCTTCGACGCGGTGGCTAATGCCATTTACCTCGATATGGGGGCCGTATTCGGGCGCTGCCTCACCGGCCTGCGCCTCAGTGAAACCGGCACGGTGCTCGAAGTTGTTGAAGTAGCTACGCACGCCGAAGACATCGACTAAAACCGCCCCATGCCCGCTATTTTACCCCCCGCCACCGAGCCCCACTGGCACGCCGCCGGCCTCGCCCACCTCACCCAGGCCGACCCGATTCTGGCCCAGGCCATTGCCAAAATAACCGCCCCGGTGCGCCCCGCCGCCCACGAAGATTTGTACCTGGCTTTGCTGCGCGCCATCGTGAGCCAGCAGATTTCAACCAAGGCGGCCGCCGCCATCTGGCGGCGCTTCACCGCCCTGTTCCGGCCCGATGGCTACCCCGAGCCCCGCGAGGTGCTGCGCCTCGAAGAAGACGAGCTGCGCGAAGCCGGCCTTTCGCGCCAGAAAATCGGCTACCTCAAGGCCATTGCCGACTACCAGGAGCGCGGCCTGCTCGACTACGACCACCTGAGCCAGCTCGACGAGGAAGCCTTCACGGCCCACCTCACCGCCATAAAAGGCGTGGGCCGCTGGACCGCCCAGATGCTCCAGATGTTTGCCCTCGACCAGCCCGACGTGTTCAGCGAGGGCGATTTGGGCATTCAGAATGCCATGCGCAAGCTCTACGGGCTGGAAGAAACCGGCCGGGCGCTGCACAAACGGATGCTCGTTTTGGCCGAGCCGTGGCGGCCCTACCGCACGCTGGCCTGCAAGTACTTGTGGCGCTCGCTCGACCCCACGCCGCCCATCAACGCCGATTTGGGCTGGGAGTAACACCAAGCTCCAGCTTGGTGAAGCGTCCGCTTCGTTTGGGTGCTGCCCAATGCTTCACCGAGCTGGAGCTTGGTGCTACTGCGGCCTATCTTTGGGCTTTAAGCCCCCGTTACTTACTCTCCCCGCCCTGCCCCCATGGCCGATTCCCACGCCGCCACGCCCACCCCCTCCAAAACCGAACTACTCGCCGCCAAAAACCAGGAAGCCCTGCTCGGCGGCGGCCAGGCCCGCATCGAGGCCCAGCACAAAAAGGGCAAGCTCACCGCCCGCGAACGCCTTGACCTGCTGCTCGATGAGGGCTCGTTTGAGGAAATCGGCAAGTTTGTGATGCACCGCTCCAAAGACTTTGGCCTCGACAAAGAGTACTACCTCGGCGACGGCGTAGTGACCGGCTACGGCACCGTGCACGGCCGCCTGGTGTACGTTTTCTCGCAGGATTTCACGGTCTTCGGCGGCTCGCTGAGCGAGACGCACGCCGAGAAAATCGTCAAAATCATGGACCTGGCCACGAAAAACGGCGCGCCCGTTATTGGCCTCAACGACTCGGGCGGGGCCCGCATTCAGGAAGGCGTGGTGAGCCTCGGCGGCTACGCCGACATCTTCTATAAGAATACGTTGGCCTCGGGCGTGGTGCCGCAACTGTCGGCCATCATGGGGCCGTGCGCGGGCGGCGCGGTGTACTCGCCGGCCATCACGGACTTCATCTTGATGGTCGAAAACACGAGCTATATGTTCGTGACCGGCCCCAACGTGGTGAAGACCGTGACCCACGAAAACGTGACCAGCGAGGAGCTCGGCGGGGCCAGCACCCACTCGGCCAAGAGCGGCGTCACGCACTTCACCGCCGCCAACGAGGTCGTGTGCATTCAGCAGCTCAAGCAACTCTTGAGCTACATGCCCCAGAACTGCGAGGAAACCGCCCCCGCCCAGCCCTACCAGCAGCAGGGCGACGAAAGCCGCCCCGCGCTCGACACCCTTATTCCCGACAACGCCAACCAGCCCTACGACATCCGCGAAGTGATTGAGGGTCTGATTGATGCTGACTCCTTTATGGAGGTGCACCAGAACTTTGCCGAGAACATCGTGGTGGGCTTTGCGCGGCTCGCGGGCCGCAGCATCGGCATCGTGGGCAACCAGCCGGCCGTGCTGGCGGGCGTGCTCGACATCAATGCCAGCACCAAAGCCGCCCGCTTCGTGCGCTTCTGCGACTCATTCAACATCCCGCTGCTCGTGCTCGAAGACGTGCCCGGCTTCCTGCCCGGCACCGACCAGGAGTGGCGCGGCATCATCACCAACGGCGCCAAGCTGCTCTACGCCTTCTGCGAAGCCACCGTGCCGCGCATCACCGTCATCACCCGCAAAGCCTACGGCGGCGCGTATGACGTGATGAACTCCAAGCACATCGGGGCCGACCTCAACTACGCCTGGCCCACCGCCGAAATCGCGGTAATGGGTGCCAAGGGCGCGGCCGAAATCATTTTCAAGCGCGAAATCGCCCAGGCCGAAGACTCCGAAGCCAAGCTGCAAGAAAAGGTAGACGAGTACCAGCAGAAATTTGCCACTCCCTACCGCGCCGCCCACCGCGGCTTTGTCGATGAGGTCATCCTGCCCTCGCAAACCAGGCAGAAGCTGATTCGTGCGTTTAAGATGCTCGAAAACAAGGTAGATACGCTGCCGCGCAAAAAGCACGGCAACATTCCGCTGTAACTAGCGATGGACGGCTGGCAACTAGTAGACAACATTTTCCTAGCCTTGGGAATTATCGGCGTAACTGCTGGTCTGCTTCTCCGCTTCGAAGCAGGCCGCTGGGTGCTGAGGCTGCTGGCGGTTGTCTTGGTCATCTTTTCGCTAATTGTGGAGGGCAGTGACCAGTGGACCAATCTGATGCCTGATACTGCACCACTTAAAGTCAGCCGTTTCTTACTAATTGCCGGCAGTTGCTGCTTATGCGTTGCCTTGTTTATCGCTCGGCTTCATCCCTTGATAAACTAATCTTTCTTACTGTTCCCTATGCGTCCCGAGTCGTTTGCTTTTCTCGAAAAATACCTCAATAATCCCTCGCCTACCGGCTTCGAAAAAGAAGGCCAAAAGCTGTGGCTGGACTACATTAAACCGTACATCGACAGCTACTTCGTAGACACCTACGGCACCGTGGTGGGCGTCATCAACCCCGAGGCGAAGTACAAAGTCGTCATCGAGGCGCACGCCGACGAAATCTCGTATTTCGTGAATTACATCACCAAAGAAGGCTACCTGTATTTGCGCCGCAATGGCGGCTCCGATGCCCTGGTAGCGCCCAGTAAGCGGGTCAATATCTTTGGCGACAAGGGCATTGTGAAGGCCGTTTTCGGCTGGCCCGCCATCCACGTGCGCAAGGTGGAGCAGGACAAAGCGCCCACCATCGAAACCATTTTCCTGGACTGCGGCGCCTCGTCGGCCGACGAGGTAGCCGAAATGGGCGTGCACGTGGGCTCGGTCGTCACGTTTGAGGACGAGTTTACGGTCCTCAACGACAAGTACTACGTGGGCCGCGCCCTCGACAACCGCGTGGGCGGCTTCATGGTGGCCGAGGTAGCCCGCATGCTCAAGGAAAACAACCGCTCGCTACCCTTCGGCCTTTACATCGTGAACGCCGTGCAGGAGGAAATCGGCCTGCGCGGGGCCGAAATGATAGCCCACCGCATCAACCCCGACGTGGCCATCATCACCGACGTGACCCACGACAGCCAGTCGCCGATGTACGAAAAGAAAACGGCCGGCGACATCAGCTGCGGCAAAGGCCCGGTTATCACCTACGGCCCCGCCGTGCAGAACAACCTGCGCGACCTCATCCTCACCACGGCCAAGGAGGCGGATATTCCGTTCCAGCGCGCCGCCGCCACCCGCGCCACCGGCACCGACACCGACGCCTTTGCCTACTCGGGCGCGGGCGTGGCATCGGCACTCATCTCGCTGCCTCTCAAGTACATGCACACTACCGTAGAGACGGTGCATAAGGACGACGTGCAGAACGTAATTAACTTGATTTACGAAACGCTGCTGCGCATCGAGGACGGGCACGATTTCCGGTACTTCAGCTAATCACTGATTAGCACGGATTTTAGCGGATTTCACGGATTTTGTAGCCGATAAGCTGCACGTTGTAAAAGCTGAATTACAAAGTAACGGCCGCTCAGTAGAGCGGCCGTTTTGCTTACTTTAAAAATCATGACCGAAAACAGGCACCTACAAAATCCGTGTAATCCGCTAAAATCCGAAAAATCAGTGATTGACCAATTAGGGCGGCGCGTGGCAATTTTGTTTCCGCCGCAGCGCATTGTGTCACTAGTACCTTCCCAAACCGAATTGCTGTTCGATTTAGGTTTGGGCGAGCGGGTAGTGGGCGTTACCAAATTCTGTATTCACCCGCCCGAAGCCCGCCAAGCGGCTACGGTAATCGGCGGCACGAAGAATTTTGATTTTGATAAAATAACGGCCTTGAAGCCCGATTTAATCATTGGTAACAAGGAAGAAAACTACCAAACCGGCATCGAGCAGTTAGCGGCGCACTACCCGGTGTGGCTGAGCGACATCAGCGACTTGCCGCAAGCGCTGGATATGATTCGCCGGGTTGGTTTTATCACAGGGGCCGAGGAAAAAGCGGAGCAAGTAGCCGACGAAATAGCTGCTTCCTTCGCTGCCCTGGCTGCGCCGGAGCCGCCGGTTTCAGTCGCTTATTTCATCTGGCGCAAGCCGTACATGGCGGCGGCCAGCGGCACTTTTATTGACGATATGCTGCGGCGGGCGGGCTTCCGCAACGTGTTCGCCCACCTCGGGCGCTACCCGGAAGTGACGCCCGAGCAGTTGGCCGCGGCTGCGCCGGAACGTATATTTTTGTCTTCTGAGCCGTATCCGTTTCAGGACAAGCACTTGGCGGAGTTTCAGATGCTTTGCCCGACGGCGGAAATTCAGTTGGTCGATGGGGAATTGTTCAGCTGGTACGGAAGCCGGCTGCGGCGGTCGGCGGCTTACTTCCAACGGCTGCGCGCGTGAACCTCACCCCCCGGCCCCCTCTCCAAAAAAGAGGGGGAGCCGACCGCAGTCGGACGTTGCTAGGCGTCAGGCTCCCCCTCTTTTTTGGAGAGGGGGCCGGGGGGTGAGGTTCCCACGGGTGAGCCGCCCCTCGCACCCTACCTTGCATCCTCCACCCTCACCCCGCCCGATGGACCAGCGCATTATCAATCTCTTCGACGAGTACACCCACCGCCCGCTCTCGCGCAAGGACTTCCTCGACCGCCTACTGAAGCTGGCCGGCAGCGCCGCGCTGGCCACCACCGCCCTGAGCGTGCTGGAGCCCAGCTACGCCCACGCCACCACTGTGCAACCACTGGCCGAAAACCTGGTCGAGGAAACTGTAACCTGGCCCGGCGACGGGGCCACCGTAAGCGGCTACCTGGTGCACCCCAAAGGCAAGAAAAAGCGCGGCGCGGTGGTTGTCATCCACGAAAACCGGGGCCTCACGCCGCACATCAAGGACGTGACGCGACGGGTGGCGCAGGCCGGCTACCTCGCGCTGGGCGTGGATGCGCTGAGCGTGGTGGGCGGCACGCCGGCCGACGAAGACCAGGGCCGCACGCTCATCGGGCAGCTCGACCCGGTTAAAAACCTGCACAACTACCTCGCCGCCCTCACCTACCTGCGCGCCCGGCCCGACTGCAACGGCCGCACCGGCTGCGTGGGCTTCTGCTGGGGCGGCGGCCTGGCCAACCAGTTGGCAGTGCACGACCCCGCCCTCAACGCCGCCGTGGCCTATTACGGCCAGCAGCCCAAGGCCGAAGAGGTGCCTCAAATCAAGGCCAACGTCATGCTGCACTACGGCGGCCTCGACCAGCGCATCAACGCCGGCATCCCGGCCTACGAAGCGGCTTTGAAAGCCGCCCACACGCCCTACGAGCTGTTTGTGTACGAAGGTGTAAACCACGCCTTCAACAACGACACATCGCCCGCCCGCTACAATGCCGAGGCCGCCAAGCTGGCCTGGGAACGCACGCTGCGGCTGTTTAAGGAGAAGCTGGGGTAAGGCTATGAAACTGCGCGACTTTATCAGCCTAGCTTGTGTGTTGCTTCCCTGTGTAATATCTTCTTGCAATAAGATTTATCGGGGTGACCAACTATCAACTAAAGAGCTTGAACAAATAAGAAAGCTTGGTTTGCTAGATGCCAATGAGAAAATTTATCAACTTTATTCCAATCATCAGGGAATAAAAGGAGCTGGAAATTTTTACACAACCAAACGCATTGCAAACTATTGGCTTCATAGAGGTAATAAGCAAACAAGCTTTGCTTACTACCAAGACATTGCCCACATTAATTTAACAACTCATCCACCAGGCGATTTCACAATTCCTTTTGTAACTGTCACAAGGAATGACAGTACTCAATTCAAGGTTTATATAGATGGCAGCGGGTCGGAAGTAAAAGACTTTTTTCTAAGCTGCCGGAATCACTGGAAATCTGGCCGTTAATTCTAGCATTAATCACTAGCTCACAACATCTTATCCGGCGTAATCGGCAGTTCGCGCACGCGCTTGCCGGTGGCGTGATATACGGCATTGGCAATGGCGGCGCAGAAGCCCACGATGCCGATTTCGCCCAGGCCTTTGGCGCCCATCGGGTCGAGGTAGGTGTCGGGCTTATCGATGAACAGCACGTCGATGGCGGGCGGAATATCGGCCTGCACCGGCACGTGGTAGTTGGCCAGGTCGGCGTTGGTGATGCGGCCGAAGCGGTGGTCGAGCACGGCGTCTTCCATCAGGGCCAGGCCGAGGCCCCAGGTAATGGCGCCGTACACCTGGCTTTGGGCGGTTTTGGGGTTGATGATGCGACCCGCGTCGATGGCCGACACTACGCGGGCTACGCGCACCTCGCCGGTGTGGGCGTGCACGCGCACCTCCACGAAGTGGGCGGCAAACGACTTACCCGACTTCTCCCCTTTCTCGGGCACCTCGGGCGCTTCGCGCACTACCTCAGCGGGTGCGGCGGGGTTATCAGCCAGCTGCTGGCGCAGGGCGGTACAAGCTGCGTGCACCGCCGCCCCTACCGAGGCCACCGTGTGCGAGCCAAACTGGCCGGGCGCGGGTGGCAGGGCCGCGTCGCCGAGCTCAAAGCGCACCTTTTCGGGGGCAATGCCGAAGGCATCGGCGGCGATTTGGGTCATCACGGTGGCGGTGCCGGGGCCTACGTCGGCGGTAGCGCTTTGCACTACTAAGGTACCATCGGGCAGGCGGCGGGCGCGGGCGCTGGCCTTGGCCCGCACGGCTTTGTAGATGCCCATGGCCATGCCCTGGCCCACCAGCCAGTCGCCCTCTCGGGTGGCAGCGGGCGCGAGCTTGCGCTGATTCCAACCAAATTTCGCGGCCCCGCGCTCGTAGCACTCGCGCAGGTAGTTGGTGCTCCAGGGGCGGTCACCGTTGGGGTCTACCTCGGCAAAATTCTTGATACGCAGCGCCAGTGGGTCCATCTTCAAGGCATACGCCAACTCGTCCATCGCCGACTCCAGGGCGAAGGAGCCGGTGGTTTCGCCGGGGCCGCGCGTCCAGCAGGGCGTGCTCAGGTCGAGGGGCACGAGCTGGTAGGTGAGCTCGGCGTTGGGGCAGCGGTAGCCCGATTTGGTGGGGTGCAGCGTGCGCTCGGTAAACTCTTCGTAGCGCGAGGTAGCCCCGAAAACCTGGTGCGACACGCCCACCAGCGTGCCATCGGCCGCAGCACCCAGCGCCACGCGCTGCACCCCGCGCGGCCGGTAGCCCACCATGTTAAACTCGTGCCCGCGCTCATTAAGCACCTTCACCGGGCGGCCTACCACCTTGGCCCCCAAAATGGCCGCCATCTCGGGCGGCCAGATGCGCGAGGCGCCCCCAAACGCCCCGCCCACGAACGGCGAATGCACCTGCACGGCTTCTTTGGGCAGGTTCCAGAGCTGCATCAAGTCCTGCTGGGCCAGCGTGGGGGCCTGGGTTTTATTCCAGACCGTCAGCTGGTTGCCGTGCCACTCGGCGATGGCGGCGTGCATTTCCATCGGGTTGTGCACCTGCACGGGCGTCTGGTACTCGTGGGCTACCTGCACGGGGGCCGTTTTATAGGCCTGGGGCTGGCCGCGGGAGTAGTTTTCGCTTTTCTTGGGCGTGTAGCTGCGGGACAGGTTCTTTTCAATGTCCGTTTGCGGGGCGGCCGGCGCGTACTGCACGCGCACGAGCGCGGCGGCGTGCTGCGCTTGCTCGAGGGTAGTGGCGATGGCCAGCGCCACGGGCTGGTTGCTGTAGTGAATTTTATCGTCGAAAAACACGCGCAGCTGCTGACCCTCCACCCGCTTGTCGGGCTGGGGGTTTTCGTAGCCAGGCACGCGGGGCGCGTTCAAATGCGACACGATAGCCAGCACGCCCGGCGCGCGAGCAGCGGCCTGGGTATCGAGGTGCGCAATGCGGCCGGCCGCAATAGCGCTGACTACCAGCACGCCGTGCACGCAGCCCGGCACGGCATGCTCGGCGGCGTAGCGGGCCTGCCCGGTTACTTTGAGGCGGCCGTCGACGCGGCGCAGGGGTTGGCCGATGCTGGGAGCGGGCATAAGGGCGAAGTACAATTGCGGGGAATGTACAGACGAGATTTTGCGTTGTTGCGTTATCGTCCCGTTTAGCTACCCATACGCTACCCCGCTAGTTTATTCGGCGTGTCCTATTTGTATTATGCTCACTTTTTCTGCCGCGCAGCTTGCGCTCAATCAGCTTCTTTACCAGCGCCTGCGTGAGGCGCGCTGCCACCACGGCCGCCTCGACGTGAGCACGCCGGGCAGCTACCTCAGCTTTTCGGGCGAAAAACCCGACGGGGGCACACTTTTCTTCTGGGAGTTTGGCGAGCGCTTTCACCAAATAGTAGCCGACTACCTGCGCGAAAGCCACACCGAGCACACCGCCCAGCTCACGGTGCAGGTTGATGTAGCGAAAGCAGAATTTTCCTATTCTCACCTCACCCAGCAGCAGCAGGCCGCCCAGGAAGCGGCGGCTAAGCAGCGGGCCACCGAACGCCGGCCGGATTTCAGGCTGCCGCTTCGGCCCAGGGCGGGGCGGTAGTAGCTGCTTGACCGCTTGACCTAGTTATTATTATCACAAAACTGTTTGCCATTGCGCGCGCAGCGAAGCAATCGCACCCGGATAGCGCGCCGGAACAGATGCGATTGCTTCGGCTTCGCTGCGCGCGCAATGACAAACGAAAAGCGCCCCGCTGAGCCAGGCTCAGCGGGGCGCTTTTCTGTTAAAACCAACGCCGGTTACTGCGGCTTCACTGGGGCCGGCAGCGGCTTGCGGGGCAGCTTTTGGTCGCGCATGGCGGCGTTGTACACGAAAGAGGCGACTACTACCGAGGCCTGTTTGAGGTCGTCGGCCACGAGGCGGTCGTAGGTGTCCTGGTTGGAGTGGTGGGTGCGGGCAAAGTAATCGAGCCCATCCTGAATGAACTGGAAGCCGGGCAAGCCCACCGCGTCGAAGGCCACGTGGTCGGTGCTGCCGGTGTTGCGCGAGGTGACGGTGGTAGCACCCATCTCGGCAAACGGCTGGAGCCAGGCGGTGAATATGGGCTTCACCGCCTCGTTGCCCTGGGCGTAGATGCCGCGGATTTTGCCGGCCCCGTTGTCGAGGTTGAAGTAGGCGCTCAGCTTCTCGTGGTCGGGCTTGAGGAGCATGGTGGCGGGGTCGGCAAAGTGGTTTTTGACGTAGTTGCGCGAGCCGTGCAGGCCCTGCTCCTCCTCTCCCCACAGCGCAATGCGGATGGTGCGGCGCGGCTTCAGGCCGCTGGCTTTCAGGATGCGGACGGCCTCCATCATCACGGCCACGCCGGCCGCGTTGTCGGTGGCCCCGGTGGCCGAGTGCCACGAGTCGAGGTGGCCGCCGAGCATCACTACCTCACTTTTCAGCTTCTTGTCGGTGCCCGGTATTTCGGCCACCACGTTGTAGCCTTTCAAATCCTGGGTTTGGAACCGAGTTTTGGTTTCCATTTCAATCTCCACCGGAATGCCGGCCTCGGCCAGCCGAATGAGGCGCAGCTGGTCTTCGCTGCTCATTTCCAGTTCGGGTAGTACCGGCTTGGCATCGGCGGCGTAGGGCGCGCCGTTGGTGGTGAACACCGTGCCATCGGTACCCCGACCGGGGCTGAGCACGGCGGCCGCGCCCTCGGCTAATAACATGGCGCTGACCTTGGTACGCAGCTCGCGCTGGGCGCGTAGGGTAGCCATGCGCTCGGCCATCGCGGGGTCGGCGGGGCGGTTGGCGGCGGCGTTGGGCGTAGCGGCGGGCGCGTCGGCCAGCTTCTGCAAGTCCTCGGCGGTGAGGCGCTTGGCGTCGGGCTCGAAATTGGGCGTGGGCGGCGTGGCCACGGGCAGCAGCACGATTTTATCGCGCAGCTGGCCTTTGTATTTGTCGAGGTCGGCTTCGGTGGTGGCTTTTACTACTACCACCTGCTTGCGCAGCGCGCCGGGGGTGCTGGGCGTCCAGGCCTTGGGCACGCCTATCATAGCGTGGTAGTAGGGCGCGGTCATGGCCACGTAGCTTTTGTCGATGTCCCAGCCGCGGCCGAAGTCGCCCCAGGCTTCCACGTTGGCATTGGCGAGGCCGTAGTCGGTGAGGCGCTTTTTGGTCCAGGCGTTGGCACGGGCCAGGCCCTCGGAGCCGGCCAGGCGCGGGCCGCACACGTCGGTGAGGTAAAAGGCGGTTTCCATCACCTTCGAGCGGTTCAGGCCTTCGTCCTTTATTTTGGCCAGGGCGGCGGCATCGAGCTTTTCGGGGATTGGGGTTGCGTTTTGGGCCAGGGCCGGGGTGGCCAGCAGGCCGGCGGCAGCCAGGGCGAGGAAATGTTTTTGCATGAAAAGCCGGACAGGTTGGAAAGGAAAAGAGGATTGCTGAAAGCCATAGACACCGGCTGAGGCGGCCGGTTGCGCGGGCCGGTTATTTTCGCGGGGTCTGGTGGGTAGTTGCCCGCACTATCCGCAGTCAGCAAAAGCTTTAAAATAAGTGCAGCCGCCATCCTGCCGGATTAAAGCGCTTCAACAAACGCTTCAATCCGGCAGGATGGCGACTGCACTTATCATGGTGCTGCTACGCCGCTACGTGGCTAAGACAGCCACCCAGCGCCTGCTTTTACAGCTCCATAATGTCCTCGTTCCAGAGCGTGGGCTCGGCCTCGATGAACTCCTGCATCATCTGCACGCACTCTTCGGAGTCCAGAATGACGACTTCCACGCCGTGGCTTTCCAGAAACTCGCGCGATTCGCCGAAGGTGCGGGCCTCGCCTACTATTACCTTCGGAATCTTGAACTGCACGATGGTGCCGGCGCACATGTAACAGGGCATCAGCGTAGTATAGAGCACCGTATCGCGGTAGGTGCGCTGGCGGCCGGCGTTGCGTAGGGCGTCCATTTCGCCGTGGGCGATGGGGTCGAGCTCCTGCACGCGCTTGTTGTGCCCGCGCGACACGAGCTGGCCGGCGCGCACGAGCACCGAGCCGATGGGGATGCCGCCCTGCTGCCGGCCCAGGCGGGCTTCGGCGATGGCGGCTTGCATGAATTCGTCCATAAATAGTTGCTAGATTGTGATAAATCGTTGGTCATGCTGAGCGCAGCGAAGCATCTCGCTTGGGTAACTAACCATCCACGATAGAAGTTACTGCGCCACGCGAGATGCTTCGCTGCGCTCAGCATGACCAACGATTTACAGCTTGCAAGTGAGCCTTAAAAGCTCAGCACCATATTCTTATACAGCGCATTCGGCCCCCAGTAGCCACTGGCAATCATGCGGCGCACGGTGAAGAGCGGGTCGTTCTGGTCGCGCTTTTCGGAGAGCGAGAAGGCGGCCACGAAGCCGCGCTTTTTGAGCTCGGGGAAGGCGGCGGGGTTCCAGAGGCCGTAGGGGTAGGCAAAGTACTTGATTTTCTTGCCGGTGAGCTCTTCCAGAGTTTTGGTCGATTTATCGACCTGCGTTACCCAGTCCTGCTCGGTGTACTTGGTGACGCGGTGGTGGTCCCAGGTGTGCGAGCCGATTTGGTTGCCTTCTTCCGAAAGCTGTTTCACCTGGTCTTTGCTCATGTAGTGCGGGCGGCCCAGGCTCACCGTCATCACGAAGTACACGCCCTTGAAGCCGTACTTTTCGAGCTCGGGGCGGGCGATGGTGAACTGGTCGAGGTCGGTATCGTCGAAGGTGAGCATCAGGGGCTTGCTTGGCAGCTTGGCCCCGGTGGTGAGGTAGGCGTAGAGCTGGTCGGGCAGGATGGTGTGGTAGCCCGAGTCGGCGAGCATCTTTATCTGGGCCCGGAAGGTGGCGATGGGCACGATGTCATCCTTGGCGCTGCGCGAGTCGCGGGCAGTCCAGTCGCGAATCTGGTGGTAGCACAAAATGGGCACCTGCGGGCGGGCCAGGATGGCGGCCACGTCGTTGACCTTGGCGGCCGGGATGGTGCTGGGGTCGGGCGCGGGGGCGGCATTGGCCTCGTCGGTGGCCACGGCGGCCGCGCCGGAGGTGGGCGCGGCTTCGGGGGTAGTGAGGGCCGCAGCGGCTTCGGCCGAGGGGGCGGTGCGAGCTTCGCCGGTGGTGGCGGTTTTGGAGTCGCAGGCGGCGAGGCCGAGCGCGGCCAGCAGCGCGGCAGTTGGGAACAGGTTTTTCAAGGGAACGGAAAGAGAGCCGACGGATGAGGTGAGCCGGGCGGCGCGGTTTTTCTCGCAAAGAAACGACGCGGGCTCCCGGTTTGGCTTTTTCGAGCCGGGCGGCAGCGCAGCCCGGCGCACCAAGGCCCATCCGGCGGCCACGAGAGTTCCGGGGCAGCCGCCGGCGCGCAAAGCGCGCGGCCGGAGGCGATTGGCCAAAACTAGCATTAATAACGTGGCCAAACCGGCCGGCTATGCTAATATGCTATAAGAAGATGCCAAAAGGCGGGACAAGCCGGCGGGGCACAACGCGAATCTTTGTAGCCCTCATCCCACTCACTGGCCTTTCCTGATGGTTTTTCGTGCGCTTTTAGCTGCTTTTTGCCTGGGGCTGCTGCCCCGGCCTAGCGCGGCGCAAAGCCTGCGAGTAAGCCAGTTGCGCTGCGAATACCAGCCGCACCCGCTGGCTGTGCAAACCAGCACGCCCGCCCTGAGCTGGGAGCTGCAATCGGCCCGCCGCAACGTGCGCCAGACCGCCTACCAGGTGCTGGTGGCCGACAGCCGCCAAAGCCTCGACCAGAGCCGGGGCAACGTCTGGGATTCGGGCAAAGTCTCGTCGGGCGCTTCCATTCAGGTGAGCTACGCGGGCCGGGCTTTGCAGCCCGCTCAAACGTATTATTGGAAGGTAAAAACCTGGGACAACCAGGGCGGCGAATCGGCCTGGAGCACCCCGGCCGAGTGGCAGACGGGCCTGTTCTCCCCTACCGACTGGAAGGGCGCGGCCTGGATAGCCTACGAGCAGCTACCCGCCGACCGCATAAACGTGCTGCCCGTGGATGGCAAAAAAGACGCCTACACCGGCACCAACGTGCTACCCCTGCTGCGCAAGCGATTTGCGGCTAAAAAACAGCCCATTAAAGCTACGCTATTCATCAGCGGGCTGGGGCAGTTTGAGGCCGTGTTAAATGGCCAGAAAGTGGGCGACCACTTCCTCGACCCCGGCTGGACGAAGTACGATAAACAGGCGCAATACGTGGCGTTTGACGTGACGAAGCAGGTGAAAAGTGGGGCCAACGCGCTGGGCGTGCTGCTCGGCAACGGCTTCTACTACGTGCCGCCCGTGAAGGAGCGCTACCGCAAGCTCAAGTCGGCCTTTGGCTACCCGAAGCTGATTTGCCGGCTGGCGCTGGACTACGCCGATGGCTCGCACGAAAACGTGGTGAGCGACCAATCGTGGCAAACCACGGCCGGCCCCATCACCTTCAGCAGCATCTACGGGGGCGAGGACTACAACGCCACGCTGGAGCCGGCCAACTGGGCCACGGCCGGCTTCGACGCGCAAATATGGCGGCCCGTTATCACCGTCGATGGGCCGGCCGAGCTGGTAGCGCAGCAGCAGGAGCCGCTGCGGGTTTTTGACGCTTTCAACGCCCAAAGTACCACCCAGCCGCAGCCCGGCAAGTGGGTGTATGACTTTGGCCAAAACGCCTCGGGCATCGTGGAGCTACAGGTGCGCGGCCACCGCGGCGACACCGTGCGCATCGCGCCGGCCGAGCTGCTGGCGGCCGACAAGACAATTACGCAGAAGCACAGCGGCAAAGGCTTCTACTTTACCTACGTGCTGAAGGGCAACGGCGTGGAGACGTGGCGGCCGCGCTTCAGCTACTACGGCTTCCGCTACGCGCAGGTGACGGGCGGCGTGCCCACCGGCCAGCCCAACGCCCAAAGCCAACCCGAGATACTGCGCCTCACGGCCCTGCACACGCGCAATGCGGCGGCGCAGGTGGGCGAGTTTTCGTGCTCCAACGACTTGCTCAACCGCACGCACACGCTGATTGACTGGTCTGTTAAGAGCAACCTGGCCAGCGTATTTACCGACTGCCCGCACCGCGAAAAGCTGGGCTGGCTAGAGGAAACGCACCTGATGGGCGCGTCGGTGCGCTACCGCTACGACATTGCCACCCTCGGCCGCAAGACCACTCAGGACATGCAGGCCTCGCAGCTAGCCGAGGGCCTGGTACCCGAAATCGCACCCGAGTACGTGAAGTTTGAATGGGGCGGCGACATCTTCCGCGACTCACCGGAGTGGGGCAGCGCCAGCATCATCCTGCCCTGGTACCTTTACCAGTGGTACGGCGACCGGCAGACGCTGGCCAGCAGCTACCCCATGATGCAGCGCTACGTGGCCTACCTCGGCACGCAGGCAGTCCACCACATCAACAGCAAAGGGCTGGGCGATTGGTACGACCTAGGGCCCAAGCCGCCGGGCACCTCGCAGCAAACGCCGATGGGCGTAACCGCCACGGCTACTTATTACTATGACCTCACCCTCCTGGCCCAGATAGCCCGCTTGCTAGGCCACGCCGCCGACGCTACGGCCTACGAGAAGCTGGGCGCGGACGTCAAAACGGCCTTCAACGCGAAGTTCTTCAACCCCCAGACCAAGCAGTACGCCACTGGCAGCCAGGCGGCCAATGCCATGGCGCTGTACATGGGCCTGGTAGCACCCGCCGACCAGGCGGCCGTGCTCGACAACCTGGTGCAGGACATTCGCAGCCGCGGCAACGCGCTGACGGCCGGCGACATTGGCTACCGCTACGTGCTGCGCGTGCTGGAAGACGCCGGCCGCTCCGACGTCATTTTTGCTATGAATAGCCGCAGCGACGTGCCGGGCTACGGCTACCAACTGGCCCAGGGCGCCACGGCCCTCACCGAGTCGTGGGCGGCCCTGCCCACGGTATCAAACAACCACTTGATGCTGGGCCACTTGCAGGAGTGGCTGTACGGCGGCCTAGGGGGCATCCGGCCGGCGGCCGGGTCGGTGGCTTTCGACAGAATCGACATTCGGCCCGAGCCGGTGGGCGACGTCACCAGCGCCCGCGCCACGCACCGCTCGCCCTACGGGCTGATTGTGAGCGACTGGAAAAAGGCGGGCAAGTCCTTTAGGTTGACGGTGACCATTCCGGCCAATACCACGGCTACCGTGTACCTGCCGGCCGCCGCTTCGGCACGCCTTACGGAGGGCGGCCAGCCGCTGGCGCAGCACCCGGAGCTACAGGTGCTGGGCTTTGCGGAGGGGCGGGTGCGGGTGAAGGCAGGCTCGGGCACTTACCATTTTGAGGTTGATTCAACCTTGTAATTGCATGAAAATCAAACTTCCTCTCCTCTTGCTAATCAGTAGCCTTGGCCAGCCGGCCTGGGCGCAGAAAGCGCTACCTAAAGAAGTGCCCGCCGCTGAGATGCAGCGGGTGTACGAGGAAGTAAAGACGCCCCACAAGTACGGCCTGGTGCTCGTGACGGACGACAACAAGAAGAAGATGGACTGCCCCAGCGTGTTCCGCAAAAATGGGCAGTGGTGGATGACCTACATCATCTTCGACGGGCGCGGCTACGAAACCTGGCTGGCCCAGAGCAAGGACTTGCTGAACTGGCAGACCAAGGGCAAAATCCTGTCTTTCACCGATTCAACTGACTGGGATACCAACCAGAAAGCCGGTTACGTGGCCCTGCAAGACCCCAAGTGGGGTGGCAGCTACGAGTGGCAGCCTTACCAGGGCAAGTACTGGCTGTCGTACTTCGGCGGCAACTCGCGGGGGTATGAGAAGGGCCTGCTTTCCATCAGCCTCGCCTCCACAGCTAAAGACCCCACTACCCTGCCCGCCTGGCAGCGCCTACCTAGGCCCGTGCTGCGCCCCGATGACAAAGACGTGCGCTGGTGGGAAAACCACACCATTTACAAAAGCTCGGTGACCTGGGATAAGGCCCGCCTCACCGGCCATCCCTTCGTGATGTACTACAACGCCAACGGCGACAGCCTCAACGCCAAGCGCGGGGCCGAGCGCATTGGCATGGCCGTAAGCGACGACATGACGCACTGGACGCGCTACCTGCGCAACCCCGTGCTCAACCACCACACCGGCATCACGGGCGATGCTTACTTACAAAAGATGGATAACGGGCTGTGGGTGATGTTCTACTTCGGGGCCTTCTACCCCGGCGTGAAGGGCGCCGTGAACCGCTTCGCCTGCTCCTACGACCTCACCCACTGGACCGACTGGGCGGGGGCCAACCTGGTAGAGCCCTCCGAGCCTTACGATGAGCTGTTTGCCCATAAGTCCTTCGTGCTGAAATACAAAGGCGTGGTGTACCACTACTACTGCGCCGTGAACAAAGCCGACCAGCGCGGCATTGCGGTGGCTACGTCGAAGGACCTAGGGAAGAGTGCGGTGGCCTTCATCGCGCCGCCGGTGAAGAAGAAAAA
>NZ_DASTEP010000011.1:0-5480 GCF_035709525.1 Hymenobacter sp.
CCCCCTCTTTTTTGGAAATGCGTCAAAAGCATTTTTCGGGGGCTAGGGGGTGAGGTGCACGCGAGGCGAGCCCCACACCAGCATTCATCCAGTAGCTTTGGCAGCACCGAAACCTGCCGTTCACCCGCAAGGTACTCCGCATTATGCCTACTGCCCAGCCCACCATCGTTTTCCTGCACGGCTTCGCCGAAAGCCGCGAAGTCTGGACCGAATTTACCCGGCCTTTCCCGCCCGAGTACCGCCTGCTGGCACCCAACCTGCCGGGCCACGGCACCAGCCTGGCCCCCGTGCCCGACTTCTCGATGGAGGCCCAGGCGCGCTACGTAATCGAGCACCTGGGCCGGCGCAATGCCACCGAGCCCGTGCTGCTGGTGGGCCACAGCATGGGCGGCTACGTGGCCCTGGCCCTAGCCCAGCGCTACCCCGAGCGCGTGGCCGGCCTGGCCCTCATCAACTCCAGCGCCTACGCCGACACCGACGAAAAGCGCCAGGCCCGCGAAAAAAACATCGGCTTCGTGGAGCGCCACGGCGTCAATAAATTCATGGAGAGCTTCGTGCGCCCACTCTTCGCGCCCGCCAACCGCGACCGGCTGCCCGAGGCACGCGCCCTGCTCGAAGACATCGGCAAGGCCACGCCCGAGGCCACTCTGGCCGGTGCCCTGCGCGGCATGGCCGCCCGCCCCGACCGCACCGCCGTGCTGCGCACGGCCCGCTTCCCCGTATTGATAGTAGCCGGCAAGCACGACGTGGCCGTGCCCCTGGCCGACTCGGTAGCCCAGGCCCCGCTGGCCCCCGTGGGCACCGGCTTGTTTCTGGAAGGCAGCGGGCATTTGTCTTACCTGGAGCAGCCCGAGGCCACACGACGGGCGGTGCTGGCGCTGGCCGGCGCGGTATTTGGGGCGTAGGGGTTTCAAGTGAAACTACCTGTCATGCTGAGCGCAGCGAAGTATCTCTGCCGCACCGTTGAACGGTTTGGGTAAAGCGGTAGAGGTGCTTCCCTATGCTGCTCAGCATGATGGGTAGTTCACTACTGTATTATCAAATTGACCGGCACCACGTAGGCCACGCGCACCGGCTGGCCCTGCTGGCGGGGCGGTGTAGTGGCATTCGGAATGGTGTTCAAATTGCGCAATATCTCGGCATCGACGGTGGGGCTGAGGCTGCCCACGATGCGGCGGTTTTCGACGGCCCCGGTCTCGCTCACCTCAAAGTAGCCGTAAGCCGTGCCCTCTACCTGGTTGCGCAGGTCGATGGCGGGGTAGCGAAACTGGCGTTGCAGGAAATTGCGGAAGGTATAAGAGGCTGGGTTGCTGCGATAAGGCTTGAAATCGACCGGCAGCGGAAAGGTCGGTTTTTCATCGCTATAAGGCAGCGGCTGGGGCCCGGTAGCCGGCCCAAACGTGAGGGGTAGGGCGACAGTCAGGGCAAATTTATCGTCCGTGCTCAGCAGGGTAGGGTCGAGCTGCCAGGGCGACAGCCGGCGGGCCAGCTGCTCGCCAATCGCCCGCACCTCGGCGGAGTTGGCCAGGGCCTGGTCGGCAGCCGCCGGGGGGCGCAGCAAGGAAACCTCCGTGGGCACGCCCTCCCGGTTCAGCTTCAGCAGCAAGAAAACCCGCCCTTGCAATGTGGGGCTGGCCTGCCGCTGGGCGCGGCCGAGGAGTGCCCGTAGCGAATCGGGGCCGCCCGCAAAATGTGGCTCGCTGGCGGGGGGCACGATGGTTGGCTTTTGGGCCACGGCGGCCGGGCTGGCCAGCAGGAGCAGCCCCGGCAGCAGCAGCGAGGCGGCGCAGCGCACGGGTAAAGAAAGCTTGCGAAGCATATAGCAAGAAAAGAGTGAGTTAGTATGCAAAATGCACGGCCGTAAATATAGGGTAAGCTGCGTGGGGCGGCCACGCGGCGGGCCAGCTAATTCAAGGTATATTAAACCTTCCTGCCATTCTTCGCTCCAACCCGGCATGACCGCTCAGCAGCAGCTCCAGCACCTGTATTGGCGCGCCGGCTTTGGCCCGCGCCCCGAGGATATAACCCAGGGCCTGAGCCCCGCCAAAGCCTTGCGCCAGTTGCTACGCGAGGCTGAGAAATGCGCACCCATCGAGAGCCCGGCCTTTCACTACGCCGACCCGCTGGGCGCGGTAATGGCCGTGCAGCCCGCCGCGCCTGCACCCAACCTGGCCGCCATGCGCCCGGCCGCACCTACCGCGCCCGACGAGCTAAGCCTGCTGGCCCCGCGCCCGGCCCTGACCCCGGCCCGCAAGCTGAGTGCGCCCGTGCTGCGCCGCCGCGACCTCACCCCCGAGCAGCGCAAGCAGCAAAACCAGGACATTCAGCAGGCCTTCGCAGCCATGAGCACCGCCTGGATGGAGCGCATGGCCACCGGCCCCGGCCAGCTGCGCGAAAAAATGGCCTTGTTCTGGCACGGGCATTTTGCCTGCCGCACCCGCCGGCCCGACGATAGCTTGCAGCTGCTCAATACCATCCGGACCAAGGCGCTGGGCAAATTCCCGGATTTACTCTTGGCCGTGAGCCGCGCGCCGGCCATGCTGCAATTTCTTAACAACCAACAAAATCGCAAAGAGCACCCCAACGAAAACTTCGCCCGCGAGGTGATGGAGCTCTTCACGCTGGGCCGGGGCAACTACTCCGAAACCGATGTGAAAGAAGCTGCCCGCGCCTTCACCGGCTGGAGCTACGACGGGCAAAACAACTTTGTCTTCCGCGAGCGGCAGCACGACGCCGGCCCCAAAACCGTGCTGGGCCACTCGGGCAACCTGGGCGGCGAAGACGTGCTCATCCTCATCATGCAGCAGCCGGCGGCGGCCACGTTTCTGGTCACCAAGATGTACCGCTTCTTCGTGAACGACGTGCCTAACCCGGCCCACATCGCGCCGCTGGCCGCTGCCTTTCGCAAAAGCCACTACGACATTGCCGACCTGGCCGAACGGCTGTTTTCGGCCGATTGGTTTTATGACGCGGCCAACGTGGGCGCGCGCATCAAGTCGCCGGTCGAGCTCATTGCCGGGCTGCGGCGCACGCTGCACGTGCAGGTAGAGAACCCCAAGCCGCTGCTGGGCTACCAGAAGGCGCTGGGCCAGGCGCTCTTTATGCCGCCCAACGTGGCCGGCTGGCCGGGCGGGCGCAACTGGATAGACTCGTCGTCGCTGCTGCTGCGCTTGCAATTGCCGGCCATTTTGTTCAAAAACGCCGAGTTTGCGGTGCGCCTCAAAGACGACGAAAACGACATCGCGCCCCAGACTACCGGCCCGCAGCGCACCGTGCGCAACACCGTGGGCGCGCACCTGCCGCTGGCCTCCCTGCAACAATTGCTCGGTGCCACGCCTGCCGCCGAGCGGCCCCGGCAGCTGGCGCAGTTCCTGCTGCAAGCGCCTCTGCGCCCCGAAAACCTGGCGCTGGTGCAGCAGACCGTAGCGAAGGCCACTACGCCGGAAGAGCAGCTGCGCGCCACGCTCATCAGCTTGCTGAGCTTGCCGGAATATCAATTATCTTGAAAATCGCTCGTCATGCTGAGCGCAGCGCAGCGTAGTCGAAGCATCTCTATCGGTGAACTAATAACTCCTAACGCTGGGCAACGCAGCGGTAGAGATGCTTCGGCTCCGCTGCGCTACGCTCAGCATGACGATTTACTAACAGCCAAAAAAATGCAACGCCGCCGCTTCCTGCAATCGTCCGCCCTGGCCAGCACGCTGCTGCTGGTGCCCAAGTTTTTGCACGCCCTCGACCGGCCCGAAACCGGGCTGGCCACGATGCTGCGCGACGCGCCCGGCGGCAAGGCGCGCCGCCTTATCGTGGTGCAGCTCAGCGGCGGCAACGACGGGCTGAATACCGTCATCCCGTACCGCGACGACTTGTATTTCAAGGCCCGGCCCAGCCTGGCGCTGAAGGAAGCCGATGGTATTCTGCCCCTCAGCAGCGACCTCGGCCTGCACCCTAAAATGACCGGTCTCAAAAGCCTCTACGACCAGGGTCAACTGGCCGTGCTCAACGCCGTGGGCTACCCCAACCCCGACCGCTCGCACTTCCGCTCGATGGACATCTGGCAGACCGGCTCGGGCTCGGAGCAGCTACTGACCACCGGCTGGCTCGGTCGCTATCTCGACAGCAGCTGCGCCGGCTGCGCGCTACCCTGCCAGGCCCTCGAAATCGATGATACCCTGAGCCTGGCCCTGAAAGGCCAGCTGCGTAAAGGTCTGGCCGTGAAGAACCCCGCCAAGTTTCACCAGCTCACCCAGAGCCGCTACCTGAGCCGCCTGAGCCAGGAGCGGCCCGCCGCCACGGCCACGTCGGAGCTGGATTACCTCTACAAAACGCTGGCCGAAACGGCCTCCTCGGCCGAGTACCTCTACGACAAGGCCAAGGTGCGCGCCAGCACCGCCACCTACCCCACTACCGAGCTGGGCCGCAACCTCAAAACCACCGCCGAGCTCATCGGCGCGGGCGTCGAGTCGCGGGTGTACTACCTGTCCCTCACGGGCTTCGATACCCACGTGCGGCAGCACGAGCAGCAGGGCCGCCTGCTCGGCGAGCTCTCCGATGGGCTGGCCGCGCTGGCTGCCGACCTCCAAAAAAGCAGCGAGTGGGAGAACACGCTGGTGATGGTGTTCAGCGAATTCGGCCGGCGCGTGACCCAGAATGCCAGCAACGGCACCGACCACGGCACCGCCAACAACGTCTTCCTACTCAGCGGCGCGCTGCGCAAGCCCGGCCTGCTGAACGCCTCCGCCAGCCTCGCCGACCTTGACCAGGGCGATTTGCGCTACCAGGTAGATTTTCGCAGCCTCTACGCCAGCATCCTCACCGACTGGCTCGGGGCCGACGATAAGCTGGTGCTCGGCCCTGGCATAGAGCGCCTTGCGGGCCTGGTGTGAGGAGGTATCCGGTTGCGCGTAGCGTGGAGGTAAGCCGCTGAAAAGCAGCGCGGTAAAGGCAAGCTGGGCTATATCCCCGGCTAGCGCGGCGCGTACCTGCTACCGTTTCACCTTTACCCCGCCTCCCGCTTATGAAACCCATTTCGCCCACCGTTCACGGTATTCTCGACTACATGACCTGCGCATTTTTTGCGCTGGCCCCCAGCTTGTTCGGCCTCGGCGGCGCGTATGCCACGGTGTGCTACGTGCTGGCCGGCGGCTACCTCGTCATTTCCTTGCTCACGGCCATGCCGCTGGGCGCAATTAAGGCCATCCCCTTCTGGCTGCACGGCAAGCTGGAGTTGGTAAGCGGACTGGTCTTCCTCGCCTCGCCCTGGCTGTTTGGCTTCGCCGAAAATACCACCGCCCGCAACCTGTTCGTGGGCGCGGGCGTGGTGTTTTTGCTGGTGTACTCGCTCACGCAGTGGCACCCGCAGGAGCGGGTAGCGGCGGCCGGGCCACGGGGGTAATGTGTTGTCCGATAAGTGGCTACTAAATTTCGCC
This sequence comes from Hymenobacter sp., assembly GCF_035709525.1. GTDB lineage: Bacteria > Bacteroidota > Bacteroidia > Cytophagales > Hymenobacteraceae > Hymenobacter. The sequence continues at coordinate 5,427 of NZ_DASTEP010000011.1, forward strand.
CGTCATGCTGAGCGCCGCGCAGCGGAGTCGAAGCATCTCTACCAGAAAACTAAC
>NZ_DASTEP010000012.1:0-16028 GCF_035709525.1 Hymenobacter sp.
GGCCCTGAACGTGGCCTGGACCTACCGCCACCCGCCCCAGGCCACCCCCGCCCTGGCCCCGCGCCAGGTCTACGAGCTGGCCGACGGCACCCTGGCCTGGCTCGCCGCCGACGGCGTCAGCACCACGCTCGGCGGCCAGCCTACGCCCTACCTCTACCTCATTCGCGTGGGCGCGGCCGGCCAGCCGCTGGGCCAGCAGCGCGTGAGCAGCGCGGCCTGCGGCGGGCTCGTGCCCTACTCCTGGCTGCCGCTGCCCGGCGGCAGCGCCCTGGTAGCGGGGGCGGCCCGCACCTGCGCCGCCGCCCCCGGTGCCTTCCCCGCCTATCTGGCCCGCCTCGACCAGGCCACCCTGCTGGCCGCCCCGGTCGGGGCGGCCAGCAACGTAGCGGCGCAGCTCTTTCCCAACCCGGCCACGGCCGAAGCCATCTGGCAGGGGGCCGTGCCGGGGGGCACGGGCACGGCCGAGTTGGTGTTGACGGACGTGCTGGGGCGGGTGGTGCGGCGGGTGCCCGTGGCCGGGCGCGGGGCGCAGGTGGCGCAGGCGCTGGAGCTGCGCGGGCTGGCAGCGGGCACGTATGCGTGCCGCCTGCTCGTGGCCGGGCAGCCGGTGGGCGGGGTGCAAAAGCTAACGTACCTGCCCTGAGTGAACACAAGTGGGTGGGGCGGGGTAGGAGAAGGCCGTACTTTTGCGGGCGTTTTCCCAACCCCGCCCCACCCTTTTACTTATGTATTTCAACCACATCATCGAAACCCTCGGCAACACGCCGCTCGTGCGCCTCAACAAGGTAACGGAGGGTATCAAAGGTACCATACTGGCTAAGGTCGAGTACTTTAACCCCGGCAACTCGGTGAAGGACCGCATGGCCCTGCGCATGATAGAAGACGCCGAGGCGGCCGGCATCCTCCAGCCGGGCGGCACCATCATTGAGGGCACCAGCGGCAACACGGGCATGGGCCTGGCCCTCACGGCCATCGCCAAGGGCTACAAAACCATCTTCGTGATGAGCGACAAGCAAAGCAAGGAAAAGCAGGACATCCTGCGCGCCGTGGGTGCCGAGGTCGTCATTTGCCCTGTCGACGTGGCCCCCGACGACCCGCGCAGCTACTACTCGGTGGCCCGCCGCCTCAACCAGGAAACGCCCAACTCATTCTACCCCAACCAGTACGACAACCTGTCGAACACGGCCGCCCACTACGCCAGCACCGGCCCCGAAATCTGGGCCGGTACCGAGGGCAAGGTCACGCACCTGGCCTGCGGCGTGGGCACGGGCGGCACCATCTGCGGCATCAGCAAGTATCTCAAGGAGCAGCACGCGGGCGTGTTCACGCTGGGCATCGACACCTACGGCTCGGTGTTTAAGAAGTACAAGGAAACCGGTATTTTCGACGAAAACGAAATCTACCCCTACAAAACTGAGGGCATCGGCGAAGACATCCTGCCCAAAAACGTGGATTTCGACGTCATCGACCAGTTCATCAAAGTAACCGACCAGGACGGCGCGCTCATGACCCGCCGCCTGGCCCGCGAGGAAGGCCTGTTCGTGGGCTGGAGCTGCGGCTCGGCCGTGTCGGGCGCGCTCGCCTACGCCCGCGAGCACTTGAAAGAGGAGGATACGATGGTCATCGTGCTGCCCGACCACGGCACGCGCTACCTCGGCAAAATCTACAACGACGACTGGATGCGCGCCCAGGGCTGGCTCTAGCCGCGGCGGCTGCTAATGCGGCTAGTGCGTGTTATCTTCGTAGGGTAATCGAAAACGATAAAAGTTATATGGAAGTGCTGAATCATATTGTGCTGGTGGATGACAATGAGACGACGAGCTTTCTCAACAACCGCCTGCTCGGCCGCCTGGCCCTGGCCAATAAGGTGAGCACTTTCTCGCGCGCCGAAGAGGCCTGCCGCTTTCTGTGGAAAGACCTGGCAGCCACGCCCGAGCCGGCGGCCGACCTCGTGTTCGTGGACCTGAAAATGCCCGGTATGAGTGGCTTCGAGTTTTTGGAGCAGTACAGCCAATTGCCCGCGCCCGTGCAGGAGCGCACGGTAGTGGCCGTGCTCACGACCTCGATGCACGCCGCCGACACGGCCCGCGTGGCCCAGTACCCCAACGTAGAGTACCTCACCAAGCCCCTGACCGAGGAAAAGCTGCAACGCCTGCTCGCCAAGCGCTTCGACGGCAGCCCGGCCCCCGCCCCGGTGAAGTAGCTTTCTGCTGAAAATGAGAAGCCCGGCCGCCTGCTAGTCAGGCGGCCGGGCTTTTTTGGTTTTTGGCTCGTCAGGCGTGTTACCCCACCCCCGGCCCCTCCCCTCTCCCGGAGGATTCCGCGCATTAAGCGGAGAAGGGCCGGGGGTGGGGTGAACGCGGCTACACAAACTCAAACTTCTCGCCGTCGAACAAGCCCTTGTCGCTGAGCTTGAGGCTGGGAATCACCAGCAAGGCCATAAATGAGAGCGTCATAAATGGCGCTTGCAGCCCCGAGCCAAGCTGCGCTTTGGCAAAGTCGTCGAGCTGCGAATAGGCCGCCGCTACCTCTGGCCCCGGCCGGTCGCTCATAAGGCCGGCCACGGGTAGCGGCAGCACCAGCGCGGCCCCGTCGGGGCCGGCGGCGGCCAGGCCGCCTTTGGCGGCCACTACCAGGTTGATGGCGCGGGCCAGGCTGGCGTCGTCCACGCCCACGGCCGTGATGTTGTGCGAGTCGTGGCCCACGCTGCTGGCCAGCGCGCCCGCTTGCAGCCCAAAGCCCTTGATGAAGGCCACGGCAGGCGGCGCGGCGGGCGCGTAGCGGTTCAGCACCACCAGCTTGAGAATGTCCTGCGCTGGGTCAGCTGTAAAGTAGTTATTCACTACTGATAGGAATAAGCTACGGCGCGCAGTGATAAGCTGGCCATCAAAGCACTCAATAACAGGTAGTGGAAAGGCTGGATGCATAGCGCCGGCGTTTGCCGGAGCCAAAGCCACGAGTGAGCCAGGTACAACGGGCTGGGCCTGAAAATTATTGACCACCGCCACCGGTGCGGCGGGTAGCAGGCAGCCTCCATTCTCGGCCACCAGCGCGCCGTCGAGGTAGGTTTGGCGCACCGTGAAGTCGGTGAGGTTGTCGACCACGATAAAGTCGGCCGCATCGCCGAGGCGCAACTGGCCCACGGGCAGGCGGTAGTGCGCCACGGGGTTGAGGCAGGCTACTTGCAGCACCTCAAACACGCTGTAGCCCAGGGCCACGGCCCGCGCCACCAGCTGGTTGATGTGGCCCAGCAGCAGCGTATCGGGGTGCTTGTCGTCGGAGCAGAACATGAGGCGGTCGTAGTAGCGTGGCAGCAGCTCGATGAGGGCATCGAAGTTGCGCGCCGCCGAGCCCTCCCGGATGAGGATTTTCATGTCGGCCGCCAGCTTGTCGCGGGCCTCGTCGGCGGTAAAGCACTCGTGGTCGGTGCTGATGCCGGCGCTGGCGTAGCGGGCGGCCTCTTCGCCGCGCAGGCCGGGCGCGTGGCCGTCCACGGGCCGGCCGTAGCGCCCGGCCAGGGCTATCTTTTCCATCACCACCGGGTCGCGATTGAGCACGCCGGGCCAGTTCATCATTTCGGCCAGATAGCCGATTTTGGGGTTCTGAAACAGCGACTCAATGTCGGCGGCCGTAAGCTCGGCCCCAGCCGTTTCAAACGGCGTGGCCGGCACGCAGCTCGGCGCGCCAAAGCAGAATTTGAACGGCACCTGCGCGGCATTGTCGAGCATGTACTGCACGCCGGCCACACCCAGCACGTTGCCGATTTCGTGCGGGTCGCTTACCGTGGCTACTGTGCCGTGGGGCAGCGCCAGCCGCGCAAACTCGCTGGGTACCAGTAAGGAGCTTTCGACGTGCACATGAGCATCGACAAAACCTGGCAGGGCGTAGGGCAGGGCCGCGTCGGGGCCAGTAGCGCCCGCCACGGCCTCGATGGCCGCGATGCGCCCCTCGGCCACCCGCAGCGTAGCCGGGTAAATAGTACGCCCCGGAATATCGACCAGGTTGACGGAAAGCGAAAAATCAGTAGTCATGTGAAGCTGAATAAACTAACTGCCCGGCGGCCCGCGTTGGGTAACCTAGTCGCAGGTCAGTACTTTTACCGAAAAACAATCGTGCCGTGAAGCTATTCCTTAACTCCCGTTTGCTGGCCGGCGTGCTGCTGGCGGCCGTGCTTAGCACCGCCAGCGGCTGCGCCCGCCACAGCTCGCTTCAAAAGAAAACCCGCTGGTACAAGAGCCACGCCGGCAAAAGTACGCCCTGCCCCTGCGGGCACTAGGGTCTACGTTTGTCATGCTGAGCGCAGCGCAGCGGAGTCGAAGCATCTCTACCGCCTCGTTGCTAACGTTAGAAGTTAGTTCACCGATAGAGATGCTTCGACTCCGCTGTGCTGCGCTCAGCATGACGGAAAATACAAAAGTTACGCTTCCTCATGCCCAACCCCTCGCCCCAGGCCCACGCCCTCACCACCACTGCCGACGACGTGCGCCAGCAACTCAGCCTCACGGGCTACGGCGCGGAAGAAGTAGCGCACCTCAGCCGCGTTATCGACGCGCAGCGGCGCAGCCTAGCCCCGGCCGAGCGCGAGGGGTTCGTCACGGCGGTGGGCTGCTACCTGGGCGAGTGCCTGGTGCGGACCTACCAGGGCGAGTGGGCCGCCGGGCCCGATGGCAGCACGGGCGTGGGCATCGCGGGCCAGCTTTTTTTTAACCCCTTTTTTCTGGTTAAAGAACAGCTCGATAAGGGCGCTGCGGCGTCGGTAGCGGCTTTTTTCGCGTCGGTGCCGTGGCGGCTGGCCGAGCGCTTGGGCGCGCAAAAGCTCAAAATTTCGTAATCTTGCGGGGCCAATGGCCAATCCCGCGCGTTTATGAAGAACCTCGTTATTGCCATTGACGGCTACTCCTCGTGTGGCAAAAGCACTACGGCTAAGGCCGTTGCCGCCGCCCTCCACTACGCCTACCTCGATACCGGGGCCATGTACCGGGGCGTCACGCTGTATTTGCTCGAACAGGGCATTGCGTTTGATGATATGGAGCGCATCGAGCGGGCCTTGCACGACGACATCCACATCAGCTTCAAGCGCAACCGCCGCACCGGCCGCAACGAGCTGTGCTTAAATGACCACATTCGGGAGGATGATATTCGCCAGATGCGGATTTCTAATTCCGTAAGCGAAGTATCGGTAATTGCACAGGTGCGGCACGCCATGGTGGCCCAGCAGCAGCGCATGGGCCGCAAGCGCGGTGTGGTGATGGATGGCCGCGACATCGGCACCACCGTCTTCCCCGACGCCGAGGTGAAGATTTTCATGACCGCCGAGGTTGAAATCCGCGCCCTGCGCCGCCAGGAAGAGCTCGCCGCCAAAGGCGAGCACGTATCGCTCGACGACATCATCGAAAACCTGCGCAAGCGCGACCACATCGACTCGACCCGCGCCGAAAGCCCCCTACGCCGCGCCGCCGACGCCGTGCTACTCGATACTACCCACATCACCATCACCGAGCAGGTCGATTTTGTGCTGGATAAGGTATCGTCGGCCCTGTTCGCTGCCTACGCCCACAAGGTAAACGAGCGCATCAGCAACGACTAGCAAACCCAAGTTGCAGGCTAGCCCCAGCGGGGCGACCCGTCGATAGTTGGCCACTCCGTCAACTTGCTAAAAGCCCCAGCGGGGCGACCCCTTCGACGGATTGGGTCGCCCCGCTGGGGCTTTGCCGACTAGTATACCCCTAACTACTACCGACGGGTCGCCCCGCTGGGGCTAGCCTGCAACTTGGGTTTGCCAGCCTCCGCGTCCGTGGTAAAAAGCTATCGGCTCAGCCGCGCAATGTCCGCCGCCAGCCGCTGGCTGAACTGTGCGGCCGCCTGGCGCGTGATATGGTTGCCGTCGTTGGTAGGGTAGGGCTGGTCGAGGTAGTTGAGGTAGGGCACGTGCGAAATCTCTGTGGCGGCGCTGTGCATTCTGTTATCGAAACCAGGAATAAACTGCTTTTCCAGCGCAGCCATTTCCGGCCCCGTAGGCAGCCGCACCAGCACGACCCGGCCATGCTCTTGCAGAAACCGGATGGTTTCCAGTAAGCTGTAATAGCGGTCTTCAGAAAATGCGCTGCTGGTCGCCAGCTTGCGGTACGTGGCCAGCTTTTCGGCGGTGCGGCGGCGCAGCAATGCCGTGTCAGCGCTGGGCGGTGGCAGGGCTATTTCGAGCCAGCCATCGGGGTGCAGGCGCTCGACTACGTGGGCCGTGTCGGCGTTCAAAAGCAGTTGATAAAAAGGCTTGTGTAGATAATGAGCCAGGTAATCCAGGTTAGGGTTTTGGCTGACATTAGCCAATTGGCTTACCATTGACTTGGCCTCGGGAAAAAGTATTGGTCCTTTGTCGCCCGCAAGCCGCTGCAAAGTCCCCGCTTTTGAAAAAAAAGGATATTTCCCGCGCTTCACATCCTTAGGCAGCGCCAGCGACCACGGGTCCACGGCCAGGATAAACAGCCCGTTTTTAGTGCCCGGTGCCAGCTTGCGCTGAATGCTGCTGAGGTAGCCCGGCCCATAGGGCGACTCGGCCAGCGTGAAGGCGTAATTCAGCCACGGCCCCTCGTAGCCACTTAGCTGCGCGGCCAACACACTAGGCTTTATGCCCTGCGCTGCCCGCGACGTGCCCAGCACCAGCGAGCCCGCCGGCGGGCTGGCAAAGCGGGCGTAAAACGCATCGACGTAGCCGCGCCGCAGCCCCGCCCAGATGCCCAGGCCGCCCAGCAGCGCCACCGTGCCGAGCAGCAGCGCAAGGCGCAACAGCAGTTTTTGCATGGCCAAAGCAGTTTAAAATTGGAAGTAAATAAACTGGCTGCTGCCGAAAATACCGCCATACAGCATAGCCAGCAGCAGCCCCAGGTAGCCCGCCCAGCGCAGCGGCGCGGGCCAGCGCGCCAGCCACGCCGCCACCGGGCCGCGCTCGGCGCGGTAGTCGGCGGCGGCGAGCAGCGCTACCGCGCCGCCCGCTACCAGCAACTCGGCCACGAAGTGCCGACCCAGCCCGGCCAGCAGCTTTTGCAGCTGCGGCAGGTGCAGGTGGCCCCAGCCCCGGAACAGGTGCGTGCTGATGTAAAAAGCATCGGGCAGCGAATTGGCCCGGAAAAACAGCCAGGCGTAGGCCACCAACGCCACCGTGGCGGCCGTGGCCAGCGCCCGGTGCAGGCGCGGCCGGGCGGCCAGGCCGGTGGTCTGCGCCAGCCGGGCGCGCAGCGGGGCCGACCAGTTTTCCACTACCAGGTAGAAGCCGTGCAGCGCGCCCCACACCACGAAAGTCCAGCTGGCGCCGTGCCAGAGGCCGCTTAGTAGGAATACAATCAGTACGTTGCCGTAGTTGCGGGTGGGGCTGCGGCGGCTGCCGCCCAGCGGGATGTACACGTAGTCGCGAAACCAATTGGAGAGCGACATGTGCCAGCGCCGCCAGAAATCGCCCACCGAGGTAGCGAGGTAGGGCTGCCGAAAATTGAGCACCAGCCGGTAGCCCAGTACCCGCGCCGCGCCCCGCGCCAAATCGGTGTAGCCCGAAAAATCGGCGTAAATCTGTCCCGTAAACGCGGCTATCGCCAGCACCAGCGCCAGGCTGTCGAACTGCCGGGGGTGGTCGAAAACGGGATTGGCGAGCAGCGCCAGCCGGTCGGCAATCACTACCTTCTTGAACATGCCCCAGGCCATGAGCCGCAGCCCACTGGCCACGTTGTCGTAGTCGAATTCGTGGGTTTGGCGCAGCTGCGGCAGCATCTGGCCGCCGCGCTCGATGGGGCCGGCCACCAGCTGCGGCCAGAACGCCACGAACAGCGCGAAGCGGCCCAGATTGGGCTCGGCTTCCAGCTTGCCTTGGTACACATCCACGATGTAGGCCACCGACTGAAACGTGTAGAACGACACGCCCACCGGCAGCACCAGCTCCAGCGCGGGCACGGCGTAGGGCAGGTGCAGGGCCGTGGCCAGCGCGCCCGCCGTATCGCGGAAGAAGTTGAAATACTTGAAAACGAACAGCGTGCCCAGGTTGCTGGCCAGGCTGAGGTAGAGCCAGGGCCGCCGCTGCGCCTGGGTGGCGAGGCGGCTCATCCGCACGCCGCTGTAGTAGTCTAACAGCGTAGTAGCCAGCAGTAAAAGCGTGTACTCGGGCCGCCAGCTAAAGTAGAAGTAGTAGCTGCTAGCCAGCAGCAGCGGGGCGCGCCAGCGCGCCGGCAGGGCGTAGTAGAGCCCCACCATGAGGGGGAAGAAGACGAGGAAATGGAGCGAGTTGAACAGCATAAGCCGGGCGCGGGCCGGCAAAGGTCGGTAGCATGTAGCGTAAGCTTTAGCTTGCGAGCGAGCACAGCGAGCAGCCGCGCTTGCCAACGTTCGCTTACGCCCTGCTCGCTACGCTCGCTCGCAAGCGAAAGCTTACGCTACACCAGCCCAGGCTTGCGCTATATTCCCGTACCTTTGCCTTTTCGAACCCCGCAATTCGCCGGGCTGTTATCTAGCTACTATGCAGGTTACCATCGATAAAAATTCCGGCTATTGCTTTGGGGTCGAATTTGCCATTCAGATGGCCGAAGATGAATTGAATAGCGGAGCCGAAACCCTGTATTGCCTCGGCGACATCGTGCACAACCGCATGGAGGTAGAGCGCCTCAACAAGCAGGGACTGCGCGTGATAGACCGCGAGCAGCTTGGCACGCTGCACGACTGCAAGGTGCTCATCCGGGCGCACGGCGAGCCGCCCGAAACCTACCAGCTGGCCTTGCAAAACAACCTGGAGCTAATCGACGCCAGCTGCCCCGTAGTCCTAAAGCTCCAAAACCGGGTGAAGCACGCCTTCGACGCCACCACCCGTGACAACGGCCAGATTATTATCTACGGCCAGCCCGGCCACGCCGAGGTTATCGGCCTCACCGGCCAGACGCGCAACCAGGCGCTCATCGTGATGCACGAGGCCGACCTTGACCAAATCGACTTCACGCGCCCCGTCACGCTCTTCAGCCAGACCACCAAAAGCACGGCCGGCTTCTACAAGATGAAGGCCCTCATCGAAGCCCGCATCGCGGCGGCTGGCGGCGCGCTCGAAAGCTTCGATGCCAACGACAGCATCTGCCGGCAGGTGAGCAACCGCGAGCCCCAGCTCGCCCGCTTTGCCCAGGAGCACGACGTGGTTTTGTTTGTAAGCGGGCGCAAAAGCTCGAACGGCAAGGCGCTGTTTACGGTAGTGAACGCCGTGAACCCGCGCAGCTATTTCATTGAAAATGAAAACGAGCTGCAAGACGAGTGGCTGCTTGGGGCCAATTCGGTCGGCATCTGTGGGGCTACCAGCACGCCGCTTTGGCTGATGCGCCAGGTGCAGGACCGAGTAGAAGAGCTGGGCGTGGCTGTAGCGTAAGCTTTAGCTTGCGAGCGAGCGCAGCGAGCAGGGCGTAAGCGAACGGCTTCTGACGCAGATGCTCGCTGCGCTCGCTCGCAAGCTAAAGCTTACGGTACATGCTGCTCGTACAGCTGCTTGCTCTCTTCATCAAACGCTACCAGCACTACTTCGCGCGGCCACTCGTGCGCTGCCAGCCACTGCCGCACCTCGCGCACGGCCACGGCCGCCGCTTCGGCCTTGGGGTAGCCGTAGATGCCGGTGCTGATGCCGGGGAAAGCCACCGACTCCAATTGATTTTCGAGCGCCAGCTGCCAGCTGCTGCGGTAGCAGCTGGCCAGCTTGTCGGGCTCGCCTTTGTGGCCGCCGTTCCAGTGCGGGCCTACGGTGTGGATGACGTGGGCCGCCGGTAGCCGCCCGCCGCTCGTGATGACGGCCTGGCCCACCTTGCAGCCGCCCTGCCGCGCCCGTATTTGCTGGCACTCGGCCAGAATCTGCGGCCCGCCGGCCCGGTGAATGGCCCCATCCACGCCCCCGCCTCCGAGCAGCGACGAGTTGGCGGCGTTGACGATAGCCGTGGTAGCGAGCTTGGTAATGTCGCCCTGCACGATGCGCAGGCGGGAGATAGGAGCGTCGGACATAAGGCAAGATACTACCTGTCATTGCTTCGCTGCGCTCGCAATGACAGAAGATTTTTACGGCACTTCGGGCCGCGTTTCAAACGCTTCGGCAGGCTGGTACGACGCTTCGGCAAGGGCAAATTGCGAAGGGGTAGGGCAAAATTCTACATTTGATTATCGCTTCCAACCACCCCTAACCGCCCACGCCATGCAGCCCCTCCGCCCCACCACCGCCGCTTCCTTCGATGCTCCCCGCGACCAGCGCCTGTGGCAGATTGCCCGCGCCCGCACCAAGTTTCAGGGGCACCTCGTCGTGTATTTGCTCGTCAATGCCGGCCTGTGGGCGCTGTGGGCCCTCACCGAGCAGCCTCATTATCACCGCGCCGACTTCTTGCCCTGGCCCATCTGGTCGACGGTGTTCTGGGGCATCGGGCTGGTATCGCAGGGGCTGGCGGCCTACAGCCGGCTCAACTGCGGCGAGCGCACCCAGCGCGAATACGAGCGCCTCTTGCGCCAGCAGGCGCAGTAGTAGCCCCGCCCCGCACTACCTTTAAGCCCCGCCCCGCGCGGGGCTTTTTTTGCGTCCTACCCGGCCTGCTTTCCCTGCCTATGCTTTCTGGCTCGAAAAAGAAACGCCCGCCCAAGCGCCTGCTCGGCCGCCGCGAGCTCATCGACCTGCCCGCGCTGGCTTTGCGTGGCGTCGAGGCCAAGGTCGATACCGGGGCTTACACCAGCGCCATCCACTGCGATGAGGTGCGCCTCGTGCCCGACCCCGCCACCGGGCAGCCCGTGCTGCACGTGCGCCTGCTCGACCCCGGCCACCCCGCCACCGACGGCCGCCCGCTGGCCTTCCGCGAGTTCGACCGGCGCGACATCCGCTCCTCCAACGGCGAGGTGCAGGCCCGCTTCGTCATCAGCACCACCGTGCGGCTCTACGGGCGCGACTACCCCACCGAGTTTTCGCTCGCCGACCGCTCCGACCTGCGCTACCCCGTGCTGCTGGGCCGGGCGCTGCTGCGGCAGGGCCGCTTCATGGTCGATGTGGCCCGCCGCGATTTGTCGTATAAGGCTGAGCGCCGGGCCGCTGCGCCGCCACCACCCATGCCGCCCGGCCCCGATGGGCCGGCTGTGCCGTAGCTTGGCACTCGCAAACGCAGCGTTTCAATAGCAAAAAATAGCGATTCAGCAGAAGTAAACAGGCCGCTGGGCCGGGGTAGTATCACTGTTTTTAAATTTAGTTAGTGCCGGTATAAACGTTATGAACCTGGCTATTCTTTCGCGGGAACCCAAATCGTACTCGACCCAACGGCTGGTGGTGGCGGCGCAGGCGCGCGGCCACGACGCCCAGGTTATCGACCATTTGCAGTGCAGCCTGGTGCTGGAGCGCGGGCAGCCCGATATTATTTACCAGGGCCGGCCGCTGGCCCGGCCCGATGCCATTATTCCGCGCATCGGGGCGTCGGTTACGTTCTACGGCACGGCCGTGGTGCGGCAGTTTGAGATGATGAAAGTGCGGACGGCCGTGGACAGCCAGGCCATCGTGCGCTCGCGCGATAAGCTCCGCTCGACCCAAATCCTGAGCCGCGCCGGCGTGGGGATGCCCAAAACGGCCTTCGCCAACTTCACCGATGACGTGCCCGCGCTCATCGAGCACGTGGGCGGTGCGCCAGTGATTATCAAGCTCTTGGAAGGCACGCAAGGCCTGGGCGTGGTGCTAGCCGAAAGCGCCAAGGCCGCCCAGTCCGTCATCGAGGCCTTCCACAACCTCAAGGCCCGCATCCTGGTGCAAGAGTTCATCGCCGAGGCTAAAGGGGCCGACGTGCGCGCCTTCGTGGTAAACGGCGAGGTGGTGGGCGCCATGCGCCGGCAGGGCAAAGAGGGCGAGTTTCGCTCGAACCTGCACCGCGGCGGCGTGGGCAAGCTCGTGAAGCTGAGCCGGGCCGAAAAAGCCGCCGCCCTGCTGGCTACCAAGGCCCTGGGCCTGGGCGTGGCGGGCGTGGACATGTTGCAAAGCCAGCGCGGCCCGCTGGTGCTCGAAGTCAACTCGTCGCCCGGCCTTGAAGGCATCGAGAAAGCCACCGGCCTCGACATCGCCGGGCAGATTATCGACTACACTGCCGCCCTGGCCGAGCGCAAGCGCAAAGCCAAGCCCAAGAAATCGGCCCCCGACTCGGCCGCTGATTAGGCTATGTAGGGTAAGCTTTAGCTTGCCTTTTGAATCGGGCTACCATCCTTTCGAAAGGCAAGCTAAAGCTTACCCTACACCGAAAGCCCCGCAGTTGGCCGGATTCTTGACGCGCTGGTGCTTCTGCCCCAGCCTCCGCCTATGCCCACCGACGACGTATTATACCTCAACGACTTAGCCATAAAGCCCGGCGAGCGCGTGCTCACGCGGCTCGTCATTTCGAAGCTGCCCTCGGGCACGGTTATCGACGTGCCGGTCCACGTTATCCGGTCGCTGGAGCCCGGCCCGGTGCTGCTGCTGATGGCCGGGATGCACGGCGACGAGGTCAACGGCATCGAAACCATTCGGCGGATGCTGCGGCGCAACCTGCTCCAGCCCACGCGGGGCACCATCATCGCCATTCCGATTCTTAACATCTATGGCTTTCTGAACTTTAGCCGCGAGGTGCCCGACGGCAAGGACGTGAACCGCTCCTTCCCTGGCCACCCGCGCGGCTCGCTGGCCAGCCGCGTGGCCCACCGCTTCATGCGCGAAATAATGCCGCTCGTGGATGTGGGCATCGACTTCCACACCGGCGGCGCGGCCCGTGCCAACTACCCGCAGCTGCGCGCCGTGCTGGGCGAAGACGAGACAACCGACGCGCTGGCCGCCGCCTTTGCCGCGCCCTTCACGCTGCACGCGCGACTGCGCGCGGGCTCGCTGCGCGCCACCGCCCACGCGCTCGGCAAGCCCATTATCGTGTACGAAACCGGCGAAAGCCTGCGCCTCGACGAGCCCGGCATCGAAGAAGCCATCGCGGGCACGTTGCGGGTGCTGCACCACTTGAATATGAGCGCCGCGCCCGGCCCGGTGCCGGCCCGGCCCAGCATTGTGTGCCAGCGCCACCGCTGGCTGCGGGCGCGCTACGCCGGCCTGTTTCGGGCGATGGTGAAACTGGGCGACTACGTTGAGAAAGGCCAAGTATACGGCTCGGTGGCCGACCCTTATGGTGCGCAGTCGGTGCGGCTCGAAGCGCCGCTCAGTGGCTACGTTATCGGCTTCAACCACATGCCCGTGGTGAACCAGGGCGACGCACTGCTGCACCTGGCCGTGCCAGTGTAGCGTAAGCTTTAGCTTGCGTGGCGTCAGGTTGGCCTACGTGAGCTGGTATCAGTCCGGCCAAGCCTAACGCAACGCAAGCTAAAGCTTACGCTACAACTACCTTTGCTACCATGAAAAATCCTGCCCAACTAGCTTTTAATGCGGTGCTGCTCGTGGCGGTGGCCGTGCTGTATTTTCTGCATTTCAGCCAGCGCCCGGCGGCCACTGCGGCTGCCCCGGCCGTAGCCACTACCGAGGCCCCCGCCGCTGCCGAAGCCACTACCGACACCACGGCCGCCGAGGCTACGCCCGCCGCTGAGGAAACCCCGGCCGCCACGCCCGCGCCGGCTGCCGTAGCCGCCGCGCCTGCCGGCCCGGCCCCCGCCGCCGGGGCCATCGTGTACGTCGAGTCGGGCAAGCTGCTCGATGGCTACCAGGGCATGAAGGACGCCCGCCGCGCCTTCGAGGTGAAGGCCAAAGGCTGGGAGCGCCAAAACCAGTCGCTGGTGAGCGGCTTCCGCACTGCCGTGGAGCAATACCAGAAAACCGCCGCCTCGCTCACCGCCGAGCAGCGCGCCGCCGCCGAGCAGAAGCTGCAAGCCCAGCAGCAGCAGGGTGCCGTAGAGCAGCAAAAAATTCAGCAGCAGGCCCAGGAGGCCGAAGCCAAGCTGACCCAGACCGTGCTCGAAAGCGTGAACAAAAAGGTAGAAGCCTACGGCAAAACCCACGGCTACAAGATGATACTCATCGCCGCGCCCAGCGGCACCATCGCCTACGGCGAGAAAAACCTGGACATCACCACGCCCGTGCTGGCGTACCTGAACGCGACGTACCGCAAAAAGTAAACGGCGTTGGTTTTGACGCAGAAAGCGCCCGCAACGTGAGTTGCGGGCGCTTTCTGCGTTGAGGTCTGTAGCGCGAACTTTGTAGTTCGCGTGCGCGAGCGGGCAGCCGGACGGCCCAGACGCACGCGAACTACAAAGTTCGCGCTACTAGCTACGCGATATCCAGCACCACCTTGCCCAATTGCTGCCCGGCGGCCAGGTAGCGCAGCGCGGCCTCGCCCTCGGCCAGCGGAAAATGCTTGTCCACCACGGGCACTATTTGGTGCTTATTAACCAGCGCCAGCATGGCGTCGAAATCCTGCAAGCTGCCCATCGAAGAACCCAGGATGCTGAGCTGCTTCCAGAAGACCTTGCCGGGCGTGAGGGACGTGATGGGCCCCTGCGTGCCGCCGTAGAACACGATGCGGCCACCCGGCGCGGCGGCATCGACCAGCGCCTCGAAGCCCGGCCCGGCCGCGCTGTCGATGATAACGTCGAACCCGCCGCCGGCGCGCTTGGTAAGGTCTTTCACCCAGCCTTCGGCTTTGTAATTGGCCCCGCCGCGCAGGCCGATGGGCAGCGCGAGCGCCCGCGCCAGCTTGTCATCGTCGCCCGACGTAACCCACACCTCGGCCCCCGCCGCCGCGCAAAACTGCGCCGCCGTGAGCGCCACCCCGCCCCCGATACCCGAGATGAGCACCCGCTCGCCGGCTTGCAGCTGCGCCCGGCTGAAGGCCGCCCGGTAGGCCGTGAGGCCCGCCAGCGGCAGGGCCGCCGCCTGCGCCCAGTCGAGGTGCGCGGGCTTGGGCCGCAGGTAGTCGGCCGGCGTGGTGTGGTACTCGGCAAACGTGCCAGGGTCAGGCATGCCGAGCACCCGGAAATCGCGGCCCTGGGCTACCTGGCCTTCGCCCCAGGCCACGCCGGGGTAAATAATAACCGCTTGGCCAATAGCTATATCGCGCGCGCCTTCACCCAGCGCGGCTACTTCGCCGCTGCCATCGGCCCCGAGGGTGCAGGGCAGCTTGATGCCCGCGTACTGGCCCTTCTGAATCCAGACGTCGCGGTGGTTGAGGGCGGCGGCGCGGAGCTTCACCAGCACCTCGCCGGCGGCAGGAGTGGGGGTGGGGATGTCGCGCACTGCGGCGGGCTGGTTTGTGGCGTCTAGCTGGAGGGCGAGCATGAGGTTTTCAGGGAGGGTAAGAGGTGGAAAAAGTCGTTTGTCCTTGCTTCGCTCGCAAGGACAGGCATGTTATGGCAACAGACAAGCGGTGCAATTGATAGCGGCTTATACTTCCCGCTTCATCGTAAAAACCGCCAGCGGCCCGGCTACTAGCAGCCCCATCAGCAGGCCGCCGACGTGGGCAATGTTGTCGATATTGCCCGTGAGGCCAGAAATCAAATTGCTCAACACCAAATAAATGACCAGCCCCAGCATGGCGCGGCGGTCCGACTTGTCGAGCACCATTTTCTTGCTTAGCAGCAGCACCAGCATAAAGCCGTAGAGCCCAAAAATGGCCCCACTCGCGCCCGTCGAGTTGATGCCGCTGGCGTGGTACCACACCGTGGCCGCGCTGGCCGCGATGCCGCTGGCCAGGTACACAGCCAGCAGCCGCCAGGCCCCCACGCGCTGCTCCAGCATCAAGCCCAGCAGCCACAGGCTGAACATATTAAGCGCCAAGTGCATGGCCCCGCCGTGCACGAACAAGCTCGTAACCAGCCGCCACGGCTCGCCGTGCAGCGTGCGGGTGCTTACGTTGGAGCCCCACTGGGCGAGCTCGTGGCCGGTGGGCGTGGTGGGCGACACGCCGCTGAGCACCATTGCCAGCCAGACGAGCACCGTGAGGTCGATGAGTAGCGGCACCGCCACGTAGGGCGGGCTGGGCCAAAACAGGCCTTTGCCGAGCTGCCGCAGCAGCTGGCCCCAGGTTTCGGCGGGGGCCTCGGGTGGGGTGGCG
>NZ_DASTEP010000013.1:0-7911 GCF_035709525.1 Hymenobacter sp.
GCTGAGCGCAGCGAAGCATCTCTACCGCTTCGTTGAAGGGCTTGGATGAAGCGGCAGAGATGCTTCGACTTCGCTTCGCTGCGCTCAGCATGACGACCGTTTTCCCCACTCATCCACTCATTCAAAAAACCGCCCATCCTCACAGCCCCACTACTATCGCCAGGCCCACGGCGGCCGCGCCCAGCGCCAGTAGCAGCCCGTAGAGGCGGCCCGCGAAGCGCAGCCACTGGTCGTAGCGCACGCCGCAGGCGGCGAGCACGGCCATGAGCGCGCCATTAGTGGGCGTGAGCAAGTCGCCGAGGCCGGCCGCGTACTGGTAGGCCAGCACCGTGACCTGGCGCGAGAGGCCGATGAGGTCGGAAAGCGGCACTAGCAGCGGCATCGTGAGCACGGCCTGCCCGCTCACGCTGGGCACCGGCAGGTGCAGGGCCGTGTGCACGGCCATCATGCCCAGCGCGGCGGCTGCCACGGGCAGGTGGGCCAGCGGCGCGGCCAGCCCCTGCACGATGGTGTCGATGACGTGCCCCTGGCCCAGCACCACGAAAATGGCTTGCGCGAAGCCCACCAGCATCCCCGAAAAGGCCATGTCGCGGAAGCCTGCCACGAAGCCCTCGGCCGTGCCCGTGAGGCCCCGGCCGCCCAGCAGCCCGGCCCCCACGCCCAGCCCAAAAAACAGCGCCGACATCTGGACGAAGTCCCAGTGCAGCGCTACCACGCCGTAGCCAAATACCGCGAACACCACCAGCACCAGCAGCAGCACCAGCCCCGCGCGGCCCGAGCTACCGGCCGCGTCGGCCTCGGCGTCGGCGGCCCGCAGCTCGGGCGCTACCTGGTGGCGGCGGGCGTGGCGCAGCGTGCCGAGTATCCAGATGGTGAGCGCGATGGCCAGAAAAACCGTCCGAAAAACCCAGCCCGACACGGGCGGCAGCTGCGCCAGATTTTGGGCAATAATGACCTGGAAAGGGTTGATGGGGCTGAAGGCCGCGCCCACCACGGCCGCCCCCAGGCTGGCCGCCACCGCCGTGAGGCTGGGGTAGCCGAGGCGGCGCATCAGCACCAGCAGCACCGGCACCAGGGCAATGACTTCCTCGCCCATGTTTTCGAGCGCGCCCAGGGTGGCGAACAGCAGCGATACCAGCGGGATAATCAGCCCCTGGCGGCCCTGCGCGTGGCGTAGCAGGCCATCGACGCCGTAGCGTAGCGCGCCGGTCTGGTCGACCACCGTGAAGGCCCCGCCGGCCAGGAAAATCAAAAACACGACCGGGGCCGCGGCCGCCAGCCCCTGCGGCACGGCCGCCAGCAGGCCCAGGAAGCTCACGGGGCTGGCCGGCACCCGGTGGTAGGAGCCGGCCTCCACCACGTCGCGCTGGGTCACGGGGTCGAGGTGGCGGGCAAATTCGCCGGCCGGCAGCACGTAGCTGAGCGCGGCGGCCAGCACGATAAAAAAGGTAAGCAGCACCAGTGGGTGCGGAAAACGCAGCGATTTCATGGCCGCGAAGGTAACGGTCGGGTTTTGGGCCCCCGGCCGTAACTTCGGGAAATGCCCATGACCTGCGCCACTTTTAAAAGCCTGCACCAGCGCCGCCAGGCCGAGCACCTGGCCCGCCACGGCCACGCCCTGGCCGAGCGCACCGAAGACAGCTTCCGCCTGAGCCTCTACGCAATAGAGAATTTCTACGCCGAAGTGTGGCGCAGCGCGGGCGAGGAAGCCATCCTCTTCATCCACGTCTTCGAGCAGCCCAGCGGCCTCGCCGACTACCTGGCCCTGGTGCGGCTACCCAAGTTTTGATGAGTGGATGAGTGGATGAGTGGTTTTTGGATGAGTGGATGAGTGGATGGGACCGTCATGCTGAGCGCAGCGAAGCATCTCTGTCGCTTCATCCAAACCGTTAAGCGAAGCGATAGAGATGCTTCGACTGCGCTGCGCTGCGCTCAGCATGACGACCGCATTCATCCACTCATCCACTCATCCACTCACCCAACCCCCTACGGCCGGTCCACGTCGGTCAGCTGGTCTTTGCGGCGCATAATCTGGAGCTCGAGGCGGGTGAGAGTGAAGGGCTCCTTGCCGTACTTCTCGGGCGAGTTGAGCTTGTCGAGCGGTACGGCGTCATCGACCTGATAGTCGTTGGCTACCAGCTCCACGTTGTTGCCGCCCACGCGCCGCACTTTCATCAGCGAGTACATGCCGGCGCTGTCGGTGCGCACGGTGTAGATGTCGCCGGCGCGGGGTGCCAGCAGCAGCGCCTCGTCGGTGTGGCGGTCGCGCATGCCGGCCAGCGCGCCAAACGTGAGCAGGCCCGCCACGGCCGCCAGGCCGGCCCACGTCCAGTAGGGGTGGCGGGTTTGCTGCTTGCGTGTGCGCACGGCCGGGGCCAGGCCGGGGGGTAGCTGCCCATTGTCCCACACCGACTGGCAGGTGCCGCACTGCACGGCCGCCAGCTTTTGGTAAGGGAAAAACGGAATCCAGTACACGTGGGCGTAGCGGCTGTAGAGGCTGGCGCGCAGGCCACTGGGTGCCTGGCAGGCGGGGCAGGCCACGTCGGGCAGCGGCTCGGTTTGCAGGTGAGTGCCTTTCGTTCCGTAGATAATCATGGCATAGAGTGCGGTAACGACAGCCGGCGCGAGAAGCCGGCGGCCAGTGAATAAGTAATAAGCCCACCAAAATAGCGCCGCTGTTCGCTACCGCCACCGGCCGGGCAACATACGCCGCACGCGGCGTATGTTGCCCTAATCTTTTGCAGAAAGATAGCCGTATAGCTTCCTTCCGTTAAGCACAACCTGTGTTTGTGCCCGAGCTGCTTACTATACCTATTCTACAAGAAGCCCAACCCGGCCAGCGGACAGCCGCCGCTGGCCGGGTTGGGTGCCGCACTGCCTTCGCTCTTCTCGCTTCCGAAAACCGATTCACATGCCCGTCTTTCTGGACCGCTTGCCCTACAACGGCGAGCTGCCGGCCAGCTTCGATACCGTTGGCCGGCAATTTTACGCAGGGTTGGGCTACGCGCCCGACGACGAGCCCGCCGCCGAGCTGTGCAGGCAGCTGGCTGATACCCACGAGATTATTTTCTACACCGACCACTGGAATATGCGCCTCGCGGGCCTGTTTCCGAAGGATGGCGGCGAGGTGGCGCTGTTCGCGTTCTGGGAAACGGCTGGCTTGCTGCTGCACAATCAGCTGGCCTTCGACCTGCTGCTGAAAGATGCGGCCGAGCGCGGGTTTCAAACGGTGCGCGGGCCGCTGCACTTCAGCCCCTACTTCCGCTACCGGCTGCGGCTGGGGGCGGTGCCCTCGTGGCGGCAGTTCAACCGCGAGCCCGTGAACCCGCCCTACTACCCCGGCCTGCTCGAGCAGCTGGGCTTTCGGCCGGCGCTGGCCTTCGAGAGCCGCCGCCTGTGCGCTGCCGACGTGCCGCAGGTGTACGAGCAGCGCCCGGTGGTGCAGCAGCAGCTCACGGGCTCGCTTTTCGAGTTTATCGCCCTGACGCCGGCCGTTTGGCAGGCTTTGGAAGACGAGATTTTCGAGCTCGTGCAGCAGGTTTTCAGCCAAAACCCGGCCTACCGCCCGGTGGGCAAGGCGCAGTTTCGGCTGCTCTACAACGAGGCCCACGCCGAAGGGCTGTGCCCCTACACGTCGGTGCTGCTGCGGCACCGCGCCAGCGGGCAGCTGGTGGCCTTCAGCCTGTGCCAGCCCAACTACCACGAGCTGGGCCGCGCCGTGAGCGCGCACCCGGTTTTTGCCCGCGACTACCCCTTGCTCACCAACTGCACGCTGCTGGCCCGCACGGTGGGCGTGCACCCCGCCTTTCAGGGGCAGGGCTTGCAGGCGCTGCTGGCGGCCTACGCCATGCAGGAGTTTCGGGAGTACTACGAGGATGTGATTTTCTGCCTGGTGCGGGCCGAAAACCTGGCCCTAAGCTTTACCAAAGGCTTGCCGGTAGAAGTGGCGCACTACGCTCTGTACGAGCGCAGTGTGCTGTAGGTAGTAGCGGGTGGGCACGGCTACTTGCCGTCCGTTACTGCTACTACCGCGCATCGAGCGCGCGGCGCAGGTTTACCAGCTCGGTTACTTCGCTGGCGAAGACGGTGATGCCGGCGGCCTGCCCGTTTTCCTCAAAGCGCTGGTAGAAAAACGTGAAGTAGGCATCGCGTAGCTCGCCGCTGCCGTCGCCCTTGTCGAGGCGGATGAGGCGCTCGCGGCCCCGGTAGCTTTCGCCGGTCTGGTACACGCCGTCGAGAATGTCGATAACGCCCTGGCCCTTGATTTCGGGGAATACTTCCTCGGCCGTGCGGCCCACTATTTCGATGTGGCGGGCCAAACTCACCAGGCCTTCGTTGGCAAACTCGAAGCGGTGCTCGGGGCCGCGCATGATGCCGATGCAAGCGGGCGCTTTCATGAGCAGGCTATACATGGTTTGGCGCTGCTGCTGCGCCTGCTGGTAGTTGTGGTAGGCCTGCTCGGAAAGGGCGGCCTGCTGCTCGTTGGTTTCGAGCAGCTCTTGTACCATCTGCTTTTGGTCGTGGATGTCGGTGGCCCCGCCTACCCACATCGTGATGGTGCCATCGTCGGCGCGGCGCGGGGCGGCGCGGGCCAGTATCCAGCGGTAGCTGCCATCGGCGCAGCGCAGGCGATATTCGGCCTGGAAGAGCTCGCCCGTGGCCAGGCGCTGCTGCCACAGCTCGGCCACCCGGGCGCGGTCGTCGGGGTGCAGGCTTTCGAGCCAGTGCTCGCCTATTTCTTCGGCCAAGTCGTGGCCCGTGAAGGCTAGCCAGCGCGGGTTGAAGTAGTCGGCGCGCCCGTCGGGCGTGGTGGTCCAGATGAGGACCGGCAGGTTTTCGAGGATAAAAAGGGTGCGGGCCTGCTCGTCGGCCAGCTTTTGCTGGGCCTCGGCGGCGGCGCGGGCGGCGCGCAGCTGCTCGGTCACGTTTTGGGTGCGCTGCAAAATGTATTGCAGCTGCCCCTGGGCATTGAGGATGGGGTAGTGCGTGGCCTGCCAGTAAAACTCCTCGAAGCCGCCGCCCTGCTCGGCGGGCCGCTCCAGGTCGTAGCGAATGAGCGGCATGGTGTGCGGCTCGAGGTGCTGCCGCACGTGCGCGTGCGACGCCTCCATGATGTCGCCCTGGTTTTGGTCGACCGACGGAAACGCCTCGAACAGCGGCCGGCCCACTACCTCGGCCCGCGCCTTGAGCGACACGGCCACGTGCGCGTCGGTATTGTCGAGGATGGTCGCGTGGGGGTCCATCAGCAGCAGGGCATCCGGGAGGGCGCGAAAGACTTGCTGGTAGTCGACGGGCAGCGGGGTAGTAGGCATAGCAGAAATAGCGATAGCGGAACGAAAGTACGCAAACAGGGCTGCACAAACGGCCCGCCACCGCCAGGGTTGCCGCCCGGCCGCGCGCCGGCCCACCGCCCTGCCCCGACGCTTCGGCCCCGGCTTTTGCCGCTTGGGCAGCTTTTACTTGAAAGCGCCTACCCCGGCCGGGCACCTTTGAGTTATCAAACGCCCAACCCCCGGCCCCATGAAAACGCCGCTTTTGCTGCTCGCCCTCGCCGCCACCGGCCCCGCCCTCGCCCAGACTGCCGCCGCGCCCGTGCCCACTGCCGCGCCCGCTGTAGGCACTACCCGCCTCAGCGGCACCGTGCTCGACGGGGCCGGCCACCCGCTGCCCGGCGCCAACGTGTTTCTGAAAACCACCTTCGACGGGGCCACTACCGACTCGCTCGGGCGCTTCGCTTTTTCGACTACTGCCACTGGCACGCTGCCGTTGGTTTGCACGCTCATCGGCTACAAGTTGCAGGAAATGCCCATTGCCCTGGCGGGCGGCACTATCGCCGTGCCGACGCGCCGCCTGCGCGAAAGCCGCGCCTCGCTGGGCACCGTCAGCATCGTGGCCGGCGCGTTTGAAGCCAGCGACGAAAAGCGCGCGGCGGCCCTGAAACCGCTGGACATACTGACGACCGCCGGCGCGATGGCCGACATCGCCAGCGCGCTCAACACGCTGCCCGGCACCTCGCGGGTGGGGGAGGAGGGCAAGCTGTTTGTGCGCGGCGGCGCGGCCTCCGAAACGCGCTACTACCTCGATGGGCTGCCGGTGCAAAGCTTTTACGGCGGGGCCACGAGCGGCGTGCCGGCGCGGGGGCGCTTTTCGCCCACGCTGTTCAAGGGCACCATGTTCAGCACGGGCGGCTACTCGGCCGAGTATGGCCAGGCGCTGAGCGCCGTAGTCGGGCTGAACACCGTAGACCTCGACCCCGAGACGCAAACGGGCATTTCCCTGCTCAGCGTGGGCGGCAGCCTCTCGCGCACCAGGCGCTGGGAGCGCACTTCGGTGTCGGCGAGCGTGGATTACACCAACCTTGCGCCCTACTTTGGCCTGACCGCGCCCGACCAGCGCTGGGCCCACGCCCCCGAGCACCTGGGCGGCTCGCTCAGGCTGGCCCACCGCGTGGGCGTGAGCGGTATGCTGAAAGTTTATGCTACTTACGGCAACCAAACGGTGGCTACTCGCCAGCCTGACCCCGAGGCCACCTACGCCGCCACCGGCCGCCTCACCGCCCTGCGCAACAACAACCTCTACCTCAACACCACCTACCGCGCCCCCCTCGTGCGCGGCTGGAGCCTGAGCACCGGCCTGGCCCTGGGCCGCGAGCGCAACGCCGTGCAGCCCGAGCCCCAGCAACTAACCGAGCTGGAGCGCACCGCCACGGCCCGCCTCGTGCTCACCAACGACTCGGCCGGCACCTGGTTCAACCTGAAACTCGGCACCGAGGCCACCGCCCAGCGCTACGACCTCACCTACCGCGCCACGGCCGATGCGCCCACCTACCGCCCCGGCTTTGCGGAGCAGCGCACGGCCGTTTTTGCCGAAAGCGACCTGAGTTTGAGCGCGCGCCTGACCGGGCGGGTAGGGGTGCGGGGCGAATATTCGGCGCTGCTGAATAAAGCCAGCCTGGCCCCGCGCGTGGCGCTGGCCTGGCAGCTTGGGGCCGGCCAGCAAGTGTCGGCCGCCGGCGGCCTCTACTACCAAAGCCCCACCAACGACCTGCTGCGCGTGCAGCCCGCGCTGGGTTTGGAGCGGGCGGCGCACTACATCCTCAGCTACCAGTACCAGACCAGCGCCCGCACGCTGCGCGCCGAGCTCTACCGCAAGGATTACCGCGCCCTGGTGCGCTTCGACCGCGCCAACGTGCTCAACGCCGCCGCCTACGCCAACACCGGCCGCGGCTACGCGCAGGGAATGGACGTGTTTTACCGCGACCGCTACCAGACCTTCAAGAAGGTGGACTTCTGGGTGAGCTACGGCCTGCTCGACACGCGCCGGCAGTTCCGCGCCGACCTCGCGCCCGCCGTGCCGGCGTTTGCTTCTACCCATAATGTGAGCGTGGTCGGCAAGTATTGGTTTGCCAAGCTGCACCTGCAAGCCAGCGGCACCTACGCCTACGGCAGCCCCCGCGCCTACTACGACCCAAACCAGACCGGCTACAACCAGGGCCGCACGCCCAGCTACCACAGCCTCGACCTCAGCCTGAGCTACCTCACGCACCTGGCCGGGCACTACACCATCGTGCACCTGGCCGCCAGCAACGTGCTCGGGCGCGACAACATTTTCGGCTACCGCTACGCCGCCGCGCCCGATGCCGCCGGCCGCTACGCCGCCGTGCCCACCCGCGCCCTGGCCCCCCAGATGGTTGTGGCCGCGCTGCTCATTTCCATCAACAAGAAAACGCCCGGCGACACGTCGGTTGCGCCCGACTAGGGCGCTCGCCGCCCGTGAGACCCCACCCCCGGCCCCTCCCCTCCGGGAGAGGGGAGCCGGACGTTGGGTTTTGAGTTGCCTGATAGAAAGACTCATAACTCAGCACTCAAAACTCTTAACTCACGATAGGCTCCCCCTCTCCCGGAGGGGAGG
>NZ_DASTEP010000014.1:0-12719 GCF_035709525.1 Hymenobacter sp.
AGAGGGGGAACTAGTTTTTAGTCTTAGCCATAGTTTCTAAAAGCTAGAACTAAAGCTAGTCCCCCCTCTTTTTTCGGACTTCGCGCTTCAAGCGAACCGGGGCTAGGGGGTGAGGTGCACGCAGAGGGCCCCCCACCCTACTTACTCAGCAATTCATCCAGCTGCCGCAGCGGGTTCAGCGTATTCAAGCTCAGCACGAAGCGGATGTTATTGCCAAACTCTTCCCCGCTGGCCGGAAAGCCATCGGCGTACTGCGAGCCGGCGATGGGGAAGTAAAACTCCAGGAAATTGCGGAACAGCGGCAGCGTGAGGCCAGCATCGTAGTAGAGGCGCTGGCTGCCGGGGCGGTCGCCCACGCGGAAGCGCTCGCTGGTGGCCCCGAAGTCAGCGAAGACGGCCAGGGGCAGGCCGGGCACGTCGGCCTGCACGTTGAGGGTGCTGAGCCAGCGGGTGCTGCTCACGGGCAGGTAGGCCCGGAACGCGCCGTCGCGGTTGTCGGTCTGGTGGTATTGGGCGGCCAGGGCGGGCGAGATTTGCTGGCGGTCGAGGAAGAAGGTTTGGCGGCGGTAGTCGGGGCTGCCGCTGAGGCCCAGCACGAAGGCATCCTGGGTGCCGCGCTGCAAAAACCGGCCGCCGAACAGGCGCGCCTGCACCCGCTTGTTGGGCGAGTAGAAGCGCAGGTAGGTGGCGGCCCCGCGCAGCAGCAGGGCGGCCGGGCCGCTGCGGCTGCTGGCCTGCATCCGGCTCAGGTCGAGGTCAGCGCTCCAGGCGTGCAGGGCGTCGGCGTGGCGCACGGCGTACTCGGCGGTGGCGATGGTGTTGGTGCGGTTCTGGTTTTCGCCCACCACGGCCGCAAACGACAGCTTCACCTGCTGGCGGGGGCCGTAGCCCACGCGGTGCGGCAGCACCAGCGTCAGGGCTGGCTCTACCTTGGTGTACTCTTCGAAGCGCTGCACGGTGGCCCCGGCCATGAGTTCGCGGCCCAGGTGCGCGGGCAGAAAATTGCGCTGCACGTGCGCAATACCGTTGAGCTTGCCCCGGCTAAAGCTGAACATCGGCATCACAATGTATTGCAGCTTCTTAGGAGCCACCATATTGCTGTAAAACGCCGCGCCCAGCATGAATTTATCGGCCGTGTTCGCCCCCAGCACTGGCAGCCAGTTGAGGGTAGACTTGTCCCAGCGCTCGATGCTGAACAGCGGGCGCACGCGCAGGGCGCGGGCGGGCGCGCTGGCCGTCAGGCGCAGGCGGTCGTTGGCGCGGTTGAGCTGCGGGGTGAAGTAGCCGGCATCGATGACCACGGAAGCCACGTTGTCGGGCCGGAAACCGAGTTCCGCGCCGTTGGCGTCGGCCTGGCTAAGGGGGGCGGTCCAGCGGGTTTCGAGCACGCGGTTTTGGGCGTCGAGCGTGGACACGGGTACTGGCCAGGGCGCGGCCGAGGTAGTGCGCACGCGCACCTGCACGGCCCCGCCGGCCGCGCGCAGGTCGTGCAGGCTGGCATCGTAGGGGCGCGCCTGGGTTAGCAGGCCGTCAAAAAACCAGCCCAGCGGCTGCCCGGCACTTTCCTCAAACACGGCCCGCATGTCCTCGGGGTACGGGTGCCGAAACTGCCAGCGGGCGTAGTACTGGTGCATGGCCCGGTCAAATTTTTCCTGCCCCAGGTAGGCGGCCAGGTACTTGAGCGACACGGCCGTTTTGTAGTATACCGTGGCCGCGTAGTTGAACTGGGTGTAATCGTCGGACATCGGCCCCTGCACCGGCTGGTAGAGGCCCCGGCTGGCCAGCGCCTGGTAGGGCAGCTGGTTGAGGCCCGCACCGGGCACGCTGTCGAGCCCAAACGTGCGGCCCAGAAACGGCACTTTGGCCAGGTCGGCCAGCATCCCGGCGCGGGGGTCGGTGAGCTCCTCCACGCGGGTCTGGTAGTAGGTATTCACGCCCTCATCGAGCCACGGAAAATCGCGCTCATTCGAACCTAGTATGCCGTAAAACCAGTTGTGGCCCACCTCGTGCACGATGGCGTCCGGCTGGGTCACGGTCACCATCGGGTACTCCATGCCGCTGCCGGCCGAGAGGGCGCCATCCACGGCGGTGGCGCTGCTGTAGGGGTACTCGCCCACCCACTCCGAGTAGCGGCGCAGGGCGGTGTTCACGTCTTGCAGGCCCTTTATCCACTTGGGGGCCTGCCTATTCGTGAAAAGCACCCACGACTGCACCACCCGGCCCGAGCCCAAGCGCACCGAGTCGTGCAGCACGTTGAAGCGCTTGTCGGCAAACCAGGCGAAGTCGTGCACCCGGTCTTGCACGTAGCGCAGGGTTTTGGTGGCCGGGGCCGAGGCTGGAAAAGCCAGGTCTTTGCTGAAATCCTTATCGGTCGTTTTGCGGGCGGTGGCGGTTGCCAGCTGACGCAGGCGGGCCAGCTCCTCGGGGTTTTGAAGCTCGCCGGTAGCGCCCACGGTGTAGTTGGCGGGCAGCGTAATGCGAACGTCAAACGCGCCGTATTCGGAGTAAAATTCGCCCTGGTCGAGGTAGGGCATGGGATGCCAGCCGCGCCGGTCCAGCACGGCCGGCTTGGGGTACCACTGCGTTATCTGGTAGCTCTGCCCCACGTGCCCGCCCCGCGAAAACGAGGCCGGCAGCTGCACCCGAAACGGCGTGGCAATGGTGGCCACCGCGCCCGGTGCCAGCGGCTGCGGCAGCACCAGCCGGGCCATGTCAGGGTTGCGCGGGTCGGTTTCGAGGGTGGCCGGCTGGCCGTTTACCGTAAAAGCCAGGCTGTCGATGAAGCCCCGCGCGCTAGGCGGCGCGAACAGAAACCTCTTTTTACCCTGCCGCCGCTGCTGCCGGGCAAAGGCCGTGTTGTTGTCGCGGTAGGCGTTGGGCCAGAGGTGAAACCAGATGAACGTCAGCGCCTCGGGCGAGTTGTTGCGGTACGTGAGCGCCTCGTGGCCGCGCAGCCGGTGCTGCCGGTCGTCGAGCCGCACGTCGATGTCGTACTTGACTTCTTGCTGAAAGTAAGGCGCTTGGGCCTGGGCGCGGGCCAGCAGCGGCGCGGCCAGAGAAAGGGAAAGTAGCAGAGTACGCACGTGGCGAAAGTTGATGGAGCGCCGAAAGTACGCCCAACCAGCGCCCACTGCTATATTCTGGTTTAGCAGAATATGGCAGCGCGGGATTTTGCGGGCTCGGCGCGCCTAGGTTGCCTTTGCTACACAAACGCGCCCTACCAAGCTCGCGCTACTGGCTCGCCGCCCGCGCTAAAATTGTATCTACTTCGAGCAGCAGCGCGGCGCTGATGAGCAGGTCGTGGAGCAAGAACATTTCCTCCAGCGAAAATAAGAAAACCTGGTCGGAGGTAGGACCGGGCAGGCTGAGACAGCGCGCCTCGGCATCGGCCACGTGTGGCGTGTGGAAGGTGCACAGCTCGGCCACCATGCCGCGCCACTGCCGCAGCTCGTGCGGCAGCAGGCGCAAGCCCACGTTGCCGAAATACAGGTGCAGGCAGCACCGGCCGGGGCACTGCGCTATGCAGCCCAACGTGTTGTGGTGGAGACAGCGCGACATCTTTTTATAAATGTGAAGGATTTGAAAATGTGGAGATGTGAGAAATGCTATGGTGTAGTAGATGTGGGGAATAGGCCACAGCCTTTTGACAGTAATCAAGGTTGTGGCCCATTCCCCACATCTCCCACATCCTCAGGTTTCTCACATCACCCTACAGCGCCGCTACCAGCTCGCGCCACGACGCTTGCTCAGGGATGCCGGGCTTGCGCTTGCCGAAGAGTAGCAGCAGGTTGTTACCCTGCGCGTCGAAGAGTTCGAGCGAGGTTACGACGCCGTCGGCGGTGGGCTTTTGCACCACCCAGCTGCTGGCCACGTCGGCGAGCTTGAGGTGCAGGTTGAAGTCGGGGTCGAGCACGTTGAGCCAGGGGCCGGTGAGCACGATTTTGTGCACCGGGCCGGTGTGAATCTGGATGCAGCCGCGGCTACCCACGAAAACCATTACATCCTGCTCCTGGGCGGCGGCGGCGCGCAGGGCTTCGTCAATGGCGTCATTATCAACCTGGCGCACCAGCTCGGGCGGCCCCAGGCGCAGGGCCTGCGTGCGGCTCACGCCAAACTGGCGCAGCAGACCGAAGAAGTCGTGCGTGTCCTGCAAACCGCGCCAGGCCGCCTGAAAGCCGGCCACGTCGATGGTGTCGTCGGCAGCTTCGGCGGGGGCGCTGGGCGCGGGGCCGGTGATAAGCGAATCGGGCTGGTCGTGGGCGCGGAAGCGCTCAACCAGCGCCTCGTAGGCCACCAGGTCAGTTTCGCCGTCGAGCACGTAGATTTTGTGCAGCGCCTCGCCATCGGCGGCGAAAAACTGGAGGCTGCGGCGGCCGTTTTCACTCACGGCGAAGCCGTGCTGCCAGTGCATCATGAAGAGGCGCAGGTCGATGTCTTCGCCCAGCACCAACCCCATCGGCCCTTGGAACGACACCGCCAGGTACGGGCCTTTACGCTCGTGCACCACGCTGTCGTTGCGGGTCAGGGCCATCACGCGGCCCAGCATGCTCACTTGTTTGAGCAGCTCTTTGAAGTCGCCGGCCAGGGC
The DNA here is from genome assembly GCF_035709525.1 of Hymenobacter sp. Lineage (GTDB taxonomy): Bacteria > Bacteroidota > Bacteroidia > Cytophagales > Hymenobacteraceae > Hymenobacter. Next base: position 4,589 of record NZ_DASTEP010000014.1, read on the forward strand.
TACTACTGGCGAGTCGGGCTGGCCGGTATTGCGGGTGGCGAGCAGGGCGGCCTCGCTTGTGCCGAGAGCTTTAGCGGCGTCGCGGATGCGGCTTTTGGGGTTTTCTTGCTGGTAGGCAGTCCAGCGGTCGGCGAGGGTTTCGGGGGCGGTGAGGACGGACATTTTTTGGGAGTTAGGAGTGGTGAGTTTTGAGTTATGAGTTGGGGGCGGCGACTGTCATGCTGAGCGCAGCGCAGCGAAGTCGAAGCATCTCTATCGGTGAACTAACTATTTGTCTTGAGCAACGAAGCGGAAGAGATGCTTCGACTCCGCTACGCTGCGCTCAGCATGACAAACGCGATAAGCTTTACTTAAAACGGCATACCCACCGTAGGCACGATAAGCGGGCAGCCCAGGCTGGGATGCGTCAGCAATTCCACCTCAATACCGAAGCCCAACTGGATGTAATCAGGCGTCAGCACGTCGGCGGGGGGGCCGCTGGCCACGGGGCGGCCCTGGTGCAACAGCAGCACCTGGTCGGCGTATTGGGCGGCGAGGTTGAGGTCGTGCAACACGGCCACTACGCCGAAGCCGCGCCGCGCCAGCTGCCGCGCCACGGCCAGCGTCTGGTGCTGGTGGCGCAGGTCGAGGCCGGTGAGGGGCTCGTCGAGCAGCAGCACGCCGCCCTCGGCTTCCCACACCTGCGCCAGCACGCGGGCCAGCTGCGTGCGCTGCTGCTCGCCGCCCGAGAGCGTGGGGTACTCGCGCTCGGCCAAGTGGCGCAGGCCCACCAGGTCGAGGGCGGCGGCCACCACGGCGTGGTCGTGGGCGGTGGGCTGGCCGCCGAAGTGCGGGTAGCGGCCCAGCAGCACCAGCTCGCGCACCTGAAAGGCCAGCGCCAGCGTGTGCTGCTGCGCCAGCACTGCCCGGCGGCGCGCCAGTGCGGCCGGCGGCCACTGGCTCAGGGGTTTATTATCGAGTAGCACCTCGCCCGCGCTGGGTTTCAGGTCGCCGCTGAGCAGCTTGAGCAAGGTCGATTTGCCCGCGCCGTTGGCCCCGATGATGGCGAGTACCTCGCCGGGCCGGACCGTGAGCGAGACATTTTGCAGCAGGCTTTTTGGGCCGGGGCGGTACGTAAGGGAGTTGGCTTGCAGCACGGGTTTAGTAGAGATTAGCTGAACCACGGAATGGCTGGGTTCAGGCGATTTTGTTGGCCTTATTCATAACGAGCCACAGGAACACCGGCGCGCCGAGCAGCGCGGTCAGGATGCCGATGGGTAGCTCGGCGGGGGCTACGGCGGTGCGGGCCAGCGTATCGGCTAGCAGCAGCACCAGCGCGCCGCCCAGCGCCGAGGCCGGCAGCACGAAGCGGTGGTCGGGGCCGCCGAGCAGGCGTAGCACGTGCGGCACCAGGAAGCCCAGGAAGCCAATTGTGCCCACCATCGCCACCGACGCGCCCACGGCCAGCGTGGTGAGGCCGATAATCTGCCACTTTACCCGCGCCACCGGCAAGCCCAGGTGCGCGGCCTGTTCTTCGCCCAGCGCCAGCAGATTCAGCGCCTTGCCCAGCCGGGGCAGCCTCAGCAGCGGCAGCGCCAGAAACGGCAGCAGCGTGGCGATAGTGGGCCAGGTGACCCCGCCCAGGCTACCCAGCCCCCAGAAGGTGATGCTGCGCAGCTGCGCATCGGTGGCGGCGTAGGTGAAAAGGCCCGTCACGGCGCCGGCCAAGCCATTGGTGGCGATGCCCGCCAGCAGCATGGTGCTCACCAGCACCCGCCCGCCCCGCCGCGATACCCGGTATACGAACAGCGTGGTAGCGCAAGCGCCCGCGAAGGCCGCCAGCGGCAGCACATAGGCGCTGGCTTCGGCCGTGCCGGGCAGGGCGCTCACCAGCTTCACTACGCGTTCTTCTAATACGATAACCGCGACTGCCGCCAGCGCCGCGCCCGCCGAGATGCCCAGCAGCGACGGGTCGGCCAGCGGGTTGCGAAACAGCCCTTGCATGGCCGCGCCGCTCAAGCCCAGCGCCGCGCCCACCAGCACCGCCAGCACCACCCGCGGCAGCCGGATGGCCCACACCACGGCTTCTTGCTGCGGCTCGAAAGCCAGGCCGGTCGTCAGCCCCAGCTTGTGCAGCAGCACGCCCAGCACCGAGGCCACCGGCACGTGCAGCGCGCCCGCCCCCGCGCCGACCAATACGGCCAGCACCAGCAGCACGGCCAGCGCGGCCAGCAGCACCCGCGCCCGGTTTTCGCGGGTGCGCGGGGCGGCGGGGGTGAGCGTGGCAACGGGCTTTTCGGCGAGGGCGGGCATGTTTTAAGGAAAAGGAAAGGTTGGATTGGGTTTGTGTTAGCTCGCCGGCCGTGAGACCCCACCCCCGGCCCCTCCCCACCGGGAGAGGGGAGCCTGACGTTGGGCTGTCAGCCACTAGCTGTTGGCTGCTGGCTTTTTCAGAATAAAGGCTAACAGCTTACGAACGGCTCCCTCTCCCGGAGGGGAGGGGCCGGGGGTGGGGTTACACGTTATTGCAGCTTCCTAGCCAGCTCGCCAGCCGCCAGCCCCAGTCGTGGCCCGAAGCCCGTCAGCAACTGCCCGTCCATCTCGACCACGCGACCGGTGCGGCCGGCATTCGTCTGCGCGATGCCGGGCACTTGCAGCAGGCCGGCTTTGCCGCCCAGGCTTTGCAGACCGCTGTCGAAGAGCAGCAACACGTCGGGGTTGGCGGCTACCAGGGCCTCGGCGGTGAGGGGCTTGAAGTCGGCGAAGCCGGTAGCGGCATTCTGGCCGCCGGCCAATTGGATGATTTTCTCGGCCTGCGTGCCCTGGCCGGCCACCATCATGGTGCCCGTGCCGCGGGCGTAGATGAAGAGCACCTTGGGCGCTTTGGCCGGCCGGCGCACCTGGGTTAGCTGCGCGTCGAGCTTTTTGAGCAAAGCTGGCACCTCGGCTGTGGCCCCAAAGGCGGCGGCTACTTCTTTGATTAGCTGCTTGGTGCCTTCGGGCGAATAGGTTTGCTTGAACAGCTCGACCCGCACGCCGGCCGACTTGAGCTGCGCGGCCACCTCGGGCTTCAGCGACTCGGTGGTGCCCACTACCAGCGTGGGACTTTGGGCTAGCACGCCCTCGGCCGAGATATTGCGGTTGTGGCCCACTTTGGGCAGCTTTTCGAGCGCGGCGGGGTAGGTGCTGGTGACATCTACGCCCACGAGCTGGCCCTGCCGGCCCAGGTCGCAGATGATTTCGGAAATGGTGCCATTGAGCGACACGATGCGCGGCGCGGGGGCCGCCACGGCCGTGAGGCCGCTGAATAGCAGCGCGGCCAGGGCCAGCAGCTTATGAAATATTAAATTCAACTTATTCATCGCTAGTTTTTTATTCATTAAAAAGTAGTGCCGGCACGAGCAGCTCGCGCAGAAATAGCCTCACCACAAGGCCTACCCCCAAACCACGGGCGCGCAAGCCACCCGGCCGGACTTTTTACTTTTATCGTCAGTAGTCGAAGCATCTCTGCCGCCTCGTCGCTAAGATGTAGAGACGCAATATTTTGCGTCTGACGTCTGGTAAGTATTGCTCGGCAACGCTAAAACATAGCCTCTGGCATCAGGAAATATTGCTTAGCAGCGCAAGACGCAAAATATTGCGTCTCTACATCTTATCGACAAAGCGGCAGAGTTACTATGCTCAGCATGACGGTTATTTCAAGCTCGTGCCGCTGGGCTGGTACACGTAGCGGAAGGTGTAGTAGCCGCTGGGGTCAGTGATGCTGGGCGTAGCCGGCGCATTCTTGTAGTAGCTGGTAATTTCCATCTTCGCATACTTGCCGGCAGCCGTGCGAATAGCTAGTACTTTGCCAGCCACCGGAGTCACGATGTGAGTAGTACTGTTGTAGTTATACCAGCCGTTGCCCGGCCCCGTGGGAATAGCGAATTTGGGGGCGGCATCCACGTCGTAGCCGGTGGTGGGGGCCGTCACGAGGTCGGCAAACAGGCCGGTGTATACTTGCGCGCCGCCCTGGCCGGGGCCGCTGGTGCCGCCATTGATGAGGATGGTCGTGCCCCGGAAGGCCACGTCCCACTTCGTGGTATTCGAGTCGGTGTAGGCGATTTGCTTGTTGTCGGCCAGGCTGAAAAATGTGTAGTGCTTGGCGGCGATGGGTTGGCCGGTGCTGCTGGCGGTGCCAGCGGCCGAGAGGCTGCTCACAGTTTGGGCCTGGGCGGCGGGGGTTGGGGTAGTGGTATCATCGTCTTTTTGGCAGGAGGCCAGGGCCAGGGAGCCGAGGGCAAGTAGCAGCGCGGGGCGAAACAGGGTTTGCATGTGAAAGGGTGTAGCGCGGACTTTTAGTCCGCGAGTGAAAAGGTTTTAAAAGGAAATACCAGGCTATTCGCGGACTAAAATTCCGCGCTACTTACTTCTTACCCAGCTCGATAGCCAGGCTGGCGTACCAGAGGCGGCCGGCCAGCGTGCTGATGTAGGCGGGGTCGGTGTAGCCCGTGAGGTTGTCGATGCCGGCCTGGGCCGTGAGCCAGGGGCCGAGGGTTTTGCTGGCGGCCACGTTCAGCAGCAGGTAGCCGCGCACATACTCGTCGGCCGCGTCGAGGATGGCGTTGGCGTTGCGGTCGGCAAAGCCGTAGCGGCCCCGGTAGATGGCCCGCAGGCTGGCGGTGAGGCCGTGGGGCTGGTTTTCGTAAAACAGCTTGGCGTTCCAGCTGTGGCGCGAGCGGTTGAAGAGGCCGCCGTAGTCGGCGGGGCGCACGCGCTGGGTTTCGAGGGTGGCGGGGTCGCGGCGGAAAACCTGGCCGGCGGCAAGGGCATCGACCACCGCCTTATCCTTGGCAATAAGATACTGATAGCCAGCGCCCACCGAGAAGCCGCGCGGCAGCGTCAAGGCGTTTTCCAGCTCCAGACCCTGGGTATAGGCCCGCGTCACGTTGCGGTAGGAAAATACCGACTGGCCGTTTTTCTTGAGGGCCACGGTAGTGGTTTCAATCAGGTTGCTGAGGTCATTGCGGAAGGCATTGACGGTGAGGCGGTAGCCGAGCGCCGGGTTGGGCAGCTTGGGCTCCAGCACAAAGCCCACGTTGGTCGCCACCGAGCTTTCGGTGGTCAGGCGGCCAGCCTGGTCGAGCGCGGATTGATAGATAATGGCCTGCCCCGTAGCGGGGTCGGTGGCGAGCTGGCCTTGCTGGGCCAGCTGGGCTACTTTGGCTTGCACCTGGCCGGTGCCAAACACGCTGTAGCCCACCGTGGGATTGGAAAAATTGAGGTAGAGCTGCCGAAAATCGGGGGCGCGGTAGCCCCGGCCCACCGAGCCGCGCAGCGCCAGCCAGGGCGCTAGCTGGTAGCGGGCGGCCAGCTTGGGGCTTAGCTGGCCCGCGTACTGGCTGGGGCCGTCGTAGCGCACGCCGCCCAGCAGGTTGAGCTTAGTAGTTGGCGACCAGTCGTATTGGGCGTAGGCGTAGCCGTTGTGCAGCAGCTGGCGGGCGTCGTAGCGGGTGGCTACTACGGTTTGGCGCTGGTAGCCGCCGCCCAGGGTCAGCGTCTGGTTGGGGCGCGGCGTGAAGTCGAGCTGCGCCTCGGGCCGCAGGAAGGTTTGGGTGAAGTAGGTGGCGTCGAAGTAGCTGCCGTCGGCGGCGTAGGTGTAGGCCTCCTGGGTGTGGTAGCGGCTGTAGGTGCCCCGCAGCGTGGCCAAAAACTTGTCGCCGCCGAAGCGGTGCGTCAGCGTGGGGTTGAGGTTGAAATCCGTCTGCCGGCTTTGCAGCCGTACGTCGGCCGTGAGGCCCGCCTCGTTGGTCGTGGGCGCGGTACTCGCCTGGTTTTCTATAAAATACCGCCCCGACAAGCTGACTTTCGTGCGCTCGCTCAGGCTATAGGTAAACCGACTTTGGCCGGTGTAGCTCGCGAAGGGCGGCACCGTGGCGCTGCCGCTTTCGGGCTGCAAGGCGTAGCCCGCCGAGCTGTACCGGTTGAGAAACACCGTGAGGCCGGCGCGCTCGCCGCCCGCGTTCAGCGTGGTGCTGAGGTCGGCGGTGCGATTACTACCGTAGCGGGCGCGCAGGCTGCCGCGCAGCCCCGGCTGCGGCTTTTGGGTGATGATGTTGATGACGCCGGCCAGCGCGTCGGAGCCCCACAGCGCCGAGGCCGGCCCCTTCACGATTTCCACCCGCTGCACGTTGCCAACCGCCACGCGGGTGAGGTCGAGCGTGCCCGCCGTGCGGCCGATGAGCGGCTCGCCATCCACCAACAGCAGCGTGTACTCCGAGCCCAGCCCTTGCAGCTGCACGCCCTGGCCGTGGTCGGAAACCAGGCTGAGGCCGGTTTGCTCGCGCAGCACGTCGCCGAGGCGCAGCGCGCCCATGCTCTTGATTTGCTTCTCCCCCACTACCGATACGGGGATGGCCACGTCGGTGAGGCTCTTTTCGGTGCGGGTGGCCGTCACCACTACCTCCGTCAGGCGCTGGCGGCGCAGCGTGTCGGCGGGCAGCGGGCGGCCCGCTGGCTGCGCCAGCGCCGGCCCCGCCAGCAAGGCCAGCGGCAGCACGTGAGCAACGGAAGAGGTAAAAGATTGCGCCATTATTTAGACTTGTTCTAAACAGTAGCAAAGGTATTGGCCGAAAATTCATTCAGACAAGGCTTATCTGGAAATTTTCTAAATAAAGCATTGAAAGCTCTCCTTTGGCTGCCTGCCATTGCGCTGAGCGCTAGCACCTCTGGCAAGCCAACATTTTTTTGCGAGCTTCAATGGCGGCCAGCCCCCGGCGCCTAACCCCGACCTTTGGGCCGGGCTAGCCGCCTCGACCGGCGCTCCCTACCCTCGTTTTTTCCTGCGATTACCTATGCGTTTCAAAACCGGCCGCCTGGCCATTTCCCTGCGGCGGCAGGCGGCTATGCCGCTGCGCTTCAATCCGTTTGTGTTCAGCCGCACGTTTTTTTTGTGGGTGCTGGTGGGGCTGGTGGGCGGCTGCATCGCGGGGGCCTACTGGCTGGTGCTGGAGCGCTTGCTGCGGGTGGCCAGCCTGGTCACGGGCTGGTGGGTGGTGCCCCTGATGGGCGGCGCGGGGTTGCTGGCCGGCCTCATCATCCACCGCCTCGGCGACCCCGGCGAAATGAGCTTGCTGGTCAATAACATCCGCTTCCGCAACGGCCGGCTCGACCCCAAGGGCAGCCCCGCCATGATACTCTCGTCGCTGCTTTGCATCGCGAGCGGCGGCAGCGCCGGCCCCGAGGCCCCGCTGGTGCAGGTCACGGGCTCCACGGCCTCGTGGCTGGCCCGGAAGCTGCGGGTGCGCGGCGAGGGGCTACGCACGCTCAGCATCGCGGGCATGGCGTCGGGCTTCACGGCGCTGTTTGGGGCGCCGCTGGGCGGCGGGCTGTTTGCCCTCGAAATATTGCACCACCGCCATTTGAGCGAGTATTTTCAGGCGCTCATTCCGGCCTTCGTGAGTAGCTGCGCCAGCTTCATCATCTTCATTGTGATAACGCACATCGGCATCGGGCCGACCTGGCACTTCCCGGTGGGCGGCACGCCGCAGCTTAATGATGCCTTTTATGCCACCGGCTACGCGGTAGTGGCCACGGCGGTGGGCTGGCTGTTTATCGGGCTGGTGCGGCAGCTGCGGCGCGGCTTCGGGCAGCTGGCGGTGCCTATTTATGTGAAGATGGGCGGCGCGGGCCTGCTGCTGGGTTTGCTGGCCTACTACGTGCCGCTGGCCCGCTACTTCGGCCACGAGCAGCTGGCCGAGCTGCTCGAAGGGCATTTCACGGTGGCGTTTTTGCTGGGGCTGCTGGCGGCCAAGCTGGTGGCCATCGCGCTCACGGTCACGTCGGGCTGGCGCGGGGGGTTTATCATTCCGCTGTTCTTCGTGGGGGCCACGCTGGGGCTGCTCATCCACACGGTTTTTCCGTCGCAAAGCCTGCCGCTGGCCATGATTAGCTGCATGGCGGCGCTCAATGCCTGCGCCACGCGCACGCCCATCAGCACGGCCATTTTGCTGGCCACGCTCACCGGGTTTCAGCAGCCGGTGCCGATACTGTTTGCCAGCCTCACCGGGTTTTTCCTGGCCCCGAATACGCCGCTGATAAATGCCCAGCTGGCCGTGCCGGGCATGGAGGAAGAGTGAGTTTTACTGCACTTAAAATCAGCAGGCTTGTTGTT
>NZ_DASTEP010000015.1:0-30084 GCF_035709525.1 Hymenobacter sp.
GTGGGGTACCTACGCCGCCACCGCTTCGCGGTAGCTGTGCAGGTACTTGCGCTTGTACTCCAGGGGCGTCACTTTCGTGATTTTCTTGAAGTGGCGGTAGAAATTCGACACGTTATTAAATCCGCACTCGAAGCAGATTACCTCCGTCAGCAGCTTGTCCTCGATGAGTAGGCGACAGGCCTGGCTGATGCGGATTTCAAGCAGGAAATCGTAGTACGTTTTCTTGGTAATCAGCTTGAAGTAGCGGCAGAACGACGTGACACTGAGATTGCTAATCGAGGCAACTTCTTCCAGCGTAATTTCCTTTTTGTAGTTGGAAAGCGTGTAGTTGCACACCTTGTTGATGCGCTGCACGTCCGACTCATTCGATTGTTTGAAGGCGTGGTGCTCGGTGGCGATGGTTTGAATTTCCGACGTTTCCGACAGGATTTTCAGAATAGATAAGAAGATAATAATGCGGTCGAGGTCGGTGGCTTGCACGGCGGCGCGCATCAGCGGCTCCAGGCGCGCCTTGGCATCGCCTGAAATGAGCAGCCCGCTCTTGGCTTTTTCGAACAGCTTGGGAATGAGGTAGGCTTCGGGCAAGCCCAGCAGGTAGCGGCCCAGGCACTCGGGCAAAAACTGAATGACGATGGCCTCCACCTGCCGGTCAGCGTTGCCTTGGAAATACTCCTCGTTGCAGCGCCAGGTGTGGGGCAGGTTGGCCCCGAGCAGGATAATCTCACCGTCGGAGAAGTTGCTGATATTATCACCCACCAATCGAACTCCTTCGCCCTGAATAACATAGTGCAGCTCCAACTCGGGGTGGTAGTGCCAAGTGGTGCCGAAGTTGGGCTTGCGGTCGTGGCGAATGCTGAACGAGCTCTGGATATTGACCGGAACCTTGTGGAACTGGGCTTTCATGGGAAGGAGGAGGGTGGGAATAGAGGTAGGATTAGCGACGGTATTCTAGCATCTTATCCTGGGTAGGACGGCCGATGCCTGGGGCTTGTGCTACTGCTCACGGGTCAGTAAGTGATTACTAATGTCCCATTCATAGTTGCGATAACTCTCCTGTAGTCTACTGCTTGCCGGTTTTAGGTGGCCTGCTACTGAAAAGTAGCACTGTGGCAAAGTAAATCAGCAATTACTTCTTCACCAAATATACATACTGGTAAGCTGGGCCGCAACAGCCGCCATGCTAACATCCTATACTAAGTAGCTAATAAGCGGGAGCTAGCCGCTGGGGGCGTGGGCAATATTTGCTTTGAATTCCTACCCCGCCTTTACCCGTGGCACACCCCTACAAAGAAGTTCTCCTCTTGGCCAGCGGCGACCTCCGCCTGGCCGCCAACCAGAAGTGTTGGCCCGCCCAGCACGCGATGGAAACCCAGCTCACCGCCGCCCTCGCCAAGCAGGGCTACTCGGTGCGCCGCGCCCATCCCTACGACCCTGCCAAAGAGCACGGCTTCCTGGACTCGCAGCGGCTAGGTATTGAGACGTTTCGGGGTATCGACCCGCAGCAGCCGCTCATCGTGGCCGAAAGCGTGTGGCAATACTCGCACCACGTGCTGGCCGGCCTCACCACCCACCAGGGCCCCATCCTGACGGTGGCCAACTGGAGCGGGCAGTGGCCCGGCCTGGTAGGGATGCTAAACTTGAACGGCTGCCTTACCAAGGCCGGCGTGACCTACAGCACGCTGTGGAGCGAGGATTTTACGGATGCCTTCTTTGAAAATGGCCTGCGCCAGTGGTTGAAGGAGGGAACGATAACGCAGGACGACAGCCACGTGCAGGCCTTGGCCGACAGCCACTTGCCGGCTGCCGACGAGCAAACGGGCCGCGCCTTCGGCCAGCGCTTTCGGCAGCAAAAAGCCATCATGGGCGTGTTTGACGAAGGCTGCATGGGCATGTACAACGCCATCATCCCCGACGAGCTGCTGCACGCCACGGGCGTGTTCAAGGAGCGCCTGAGCCAAGCTACGCTCTACGCCGCCATGCGCGAGGTGAGCGACGCCGACGCGCAGGCTGTGCTCGACTGGCTCTTGGCCAAGGGTATGAAATTCAACTGGGGCACCGACGAGGCCACCCAGCTCACCAAGGCCCAGACCCTGACGCAGTGCAAAATGTACGTGGCTGCCGTGCGCCTGGCCGCCGATTTTGGCTGCGACACCATCGGCATCCAGTACCAGCAGGGCCTCAAGGACCTGGTGCCGGCCAGCGACCTGGTCGAGGGCCTGCTGAATAACACGGAGCGCCCGCCCGTTTTTTCGACCTCTGGCGCGGAGCTCTACGCCGGCCAGGCGCTGCCCCACTTCAACGAGGTAGACGAATGCGCCGGCCTCGACGCGCTGCTCACCTACCGCCTCTGGAACGAGCTGGGCATGAGCGGCGAAACCACGCTGCACGACATTCGCTGGGGGGAGTCGTTTGACACCGGTGACGGAGAGGAATTCGTGTGGGTATTCCTAATTTCGGGGGCCGCGCCGCCCGCGCATTTCATCGACGGCTACGCGGGGGCCAGCAGCGAGCGGCAGACGCCGATGTATTTCCGCCTGGGCGGCGGCACGCTGCGCGGTATCAGTCGGCCGGGCTGCCTGGTGTGGAGCCGCGTGTACGTGCTTGACAACAAGCTGCATTGCGACCTGGGCGTGGGCGAGGTAGTAGCCCTGCCCGCCGCCGAAACCCAGCGCCGCTGGCAGGAAACCACCCCCGAGTGGCCCATCATGCACGCCGTGCTCTGCGGCGTGAGCCGCGACCAGCTTATGGCTCGCCACAAGGCCAACCACATCCAGGTAGTGTACGCGCCCTACGCCGCCAAGGCCCACCAGGCCTGCCGCATCAAGGCCGCCGCCTTGGCCGAACTGGGCGTGGAAGTGCATTTCTGCGGCGACGTGAAAGGGCTGGCCGCCGAGGAAGCGCAGTCGCAAAAGGCGGAGCTGGCGGCCGCGCTTTTGGCTTAATAACGCGGGCACCTCACCCCCCGGCCCCCTCTCCAAAAAAGAGGGGGAGCCGGACTTGAGTTAAGAGTTTTGAGTGTTGAGTTAAAAGTTAGCCGTTCGTTCAACTCAAAACTCCTAACTCAGAACTCTCAACTCGTTCGGCTCCCCCTCTTTTTTGGAGAGGGGGCCGGGGGGTGAGGTTCCCGCGTCTGGAGAATACACTACACCCATCCTTCTTTTCCTTTTCCCGTTTCTATAATCCTCACTCTATGAAGCCATTTCTCCCGCTGCTGGCAGCGAGTGCCCTGTGCGTGAGCGTAGCCCAGGCCCAGACGCGCGACATTACCGGCCGGGTCGTGAGCGCCGATAAGTCGGAGGCCATACCCGGCGCGACGGTGCTCATCAAAGGCACTACCAACGGCACCGCCACCGACGCCGAGGGCCAGTTCAAGCTGCAAGTGCGCGACAAGCAAGACGTGACGCTGGTGCTGTCGTTCCTGGGCTACAAGGCCCAGGAGGTGGTAGTGAAGCCCGACCAAACCATCATCGAAGTGAAGCTCTCGCCCGAAGCGGCCGAGCTCAACGACGTGGTAGTCATTGGCTACGGCACGGTGCGCAAGCGCGACCTGACTGGGGCCGTAACCTCGGTGAAGGGCGAGGAAACTACCAAGCTGCCCGTGACGACGGTCGTGGAGTCGCTCCAGGGCAAGATACCGGGGGCCGACATTTCGCGGGCCAACGGCTACGCGGGGCAGGGCGCGTCCATCCGCATCCGGGGCAACCGCTCGATTGCCAACCCCAGCAGCTCCAACAACGTGCTTTACATCGTGGATGGCGTGCAGGGCGTGAACGCTTCTGACATCGACCCCAACGACGTAGAAAGTATTGAGGTGCTGAAAGATGCCTCGTCTACGTCCATCTACGGCTCGCGCGGGGCCAATGGCGTGATTATCATCACCACCAAGCGCGGCAGCAACGGCAAAGCGCGCCTCACGCTCAACTCCTACGCCGGCCTCACGAAGGTGGCGGGCTACGGGCAGTTTATGAGCGGGCCGCAGTACGTGGCGTTTCGGCGCGAGGCCTTCCGGGCGGTGGGCACCTGGAACAGCCCGGCCGATGATAGCAAAATTTTCACCGCCGCGCAGCTTGATGCTATTAATAATGAGCAATATATCAATTGGCCCGACCAACTGCTGAACACCGGCTTCCAGCAAAACCACCAGGTCGGTATTTCGGGTGGGGGCGACAATACCAAAATCTACTTTTCGGCCGGCTACTTCGATGAGAAAGGCCTGCTGAACCTCGACCACTTCCGGCGCTACACCACGCGCCTGAACATCGACCAGGTAGTAAAGAAGTGGCTGAAAGTGGGGGCCAACGCGCAGCTGGCCTACGTCAACAACGACATCCGGCGCGACCCGCTCAACCTGGCCTCGCAGTCGCTGCCGCTGGGCTCGCCCTACGATGCCGACGGCAACCTCGTGTTGTTTCCGCTGGGCGGCACCATCGTGAACCCCCTGGCCGACGAGCAGCCCGGCGCCTACCAGCGCAACACCAAATCGAACCGTATTACGGCGGCGGGCTACGTTGAAATCACGCCGCTCGCGGGCCTGAGCTTGCGCTCGACCTTCGGGGCCAACTTCGGCACTTCGGAGGCGGGCAGCTTTTACGGCCGCAACACTATTGATGGGCGCGGGGCTAACTCGCAGGCCAGCATCACCAACAACCAGTACCGCAACCTGAGCTGGGAAAACGTGCTGACCTATAAGAAGGACATTGGCGAGCAGTCGTTTACGGCTACGGGCGTAGCCAGCTACTTGTCGTTCAACAACACGTCGAGCTACATCGGCGGGGCCAACCAGGTGCTGCCTTCCCAGTCGTTTTACAACCTCACGGCCGCTAACCAGAACCCGTTTTATGGCAGCGGCTTGGCCGAAAACAAGCTGATTTCCTTCACGGGGCGCATCAATTACAGCTGGAAGGGCAAGTACCTGCTCACCGCAACCGGCCGCTCTGATGGCTCCTCCAAGCTTGGCCAAAACAACAAGTGGGCTTTTTTTCCCTCGGTGGGCCTGGGCTGGCGCATCATCGACGAGAACTTTATGAAAAACGTAAAGGCCGTGACAGAGCTCAAGCTGCGCGGCAGCTACGGCATCTCGGGCAACGACGTCATCAACGCCTACGCCACGCAGAGCTCGCTGACGCTGGTGCAGTTTTCTTATAATGAAAGCACGGCCGCGCCAGCTTACGTCATTTCGCCCACTATTGGCAACAACGAGCTGAAGTGGGAACTGACCAATACGTTCGACCTGGGTTTGGACTTCGGGTTTCTCGACAACCGCATCACTGGCTCGATTGACTACTACGACGCCCGTACCAACAACCTGATTTTCCCGCTGGGGCTGCCGCTGTTTACGGGCGTAACCAGCGTGAACCGCAACGTGGGCCGCACCCGCAACCGGGGCCTCGAAGTGGCCTTGACCACCCAAAACCTGCGCGGCCGGGCCTTCACCTGGTCAAGCACCGTGACCTTTGCCGCCAACCGCGAAAGCATCGAGGAACTGCCCAACGGCAATGTCATTCCCGACGACTACCGCAACTCGCTCATCCAGGGCCAACCTTCGCAGATTTACTACGACTACCAGAAAATCGGCATCTGGCAGCTGGGCGAGGAGACTGAGGCCGCCAAGTTCGGGGCCATTCCGGGCGACATCAAGGTGGCCGATATTTCGGGGCCGGACGGTACGCCCGACGGCAAAATCACGCCCGCCGACCGCACCATCATCGGCTCGCGGGTGCCCAAGTGGACGGGCGGCTTCAGCAACGATTTTCGCTACAAAGGCTTCGACCTCAACGTGCTGCTGGTGGCCCGCGTAGGCCAGTGGATAAGCTCGGACTACTACGCCAAATTTGTGCGCAGCGGCAGCAGCAACAGCGCCATCGTGGACTACTGGACGCCCGAAAACCCCACCAACGACTACCCGCGCCCCAACGCCACCCGCACGCTCAACTACGTGACCACCCTCACCGAGCGCCAGGCCTCATGGGCCAAAATCCGCAACATCACGCTGGGCTACACCCTGCCCAAGACCCTGACCGGCAAAATCGGTATCGATAACGCCCGCCTCTACGTGTCGGGCAAAAACCTCTACACGCTGAGCAATCTGAAGGACTTCGACCCCGAGGGCGAAGGCGTCATCGACCGGCCGCTGAACCGGGTGTTCGTGGTGGGGGTGAACGTTGGGTTTTAAAGGATGTAGGGTAAGCTTTAGCTTGCCAAACGCCTACTATAAAACCTGACTATAAGTATTAACTGGCAAGCTAAAGCTTACCCTACACATGAAATCGTCCTTCCTTTTCCGCCCCCTGGCCCTGGGTTTGCTGGCCCTTTCGGCCGCCGCCTGCAAAGACCAGCTCGAAGAATACAACCCCAGCGGGGCCACCGCCGAGGCCGTGTTTACGACGCCCGAGGGCATCGAAACGGCTGTGACCGGCATGTACACCTACAACCGTAACCTCTATGGCAAGGAGGCCGGCTACGCCCTGCTGGAGCTGGGCACCGACATCTGGACCGCCGCCGCCAACAACGGCAGCACGGTGGTGAGCGGCGCGGCCCCGCAGCCCGCGCTCACCAATTATCAGGGGCTTATTTCGGACAATATCTGGGTGAAGGCGCAGCTCTGGCAGCCCTGCTACGCGGCCATTAACCTGGCCAACCAGGCCCTGAAATACGTGAATACGGCCGGCCTCACGCCGGCCCGCCGCCCGGTAGTGGAGGCCGAGCTGCGCTTTATGCGCGCCTGGTACTACTACCACCTGGCCGAAAGCTTCGGCGACGTGCCTCTGCGCCTGGAGCCCACCGAAGGCGTGGTGACGACGGCCACCCGCGCCCCCGTGGCGCAGGTCTACGACCAGATTTTTCAGGATTTGACCTTCGCCCTGGCCAACCTGCCGACGACTACCACCGACTACGGCCGCATTACGCGGCCCGCCGCCGAGGCCTTCGCCGCCAAGGCTTACCTCACCCGCGGGCAGTACCAGCGCGCCGCCAACCTGGCCCGGCGCGTCACCACGCAGTACGCCGGCAACGGCGTGGCGCTGGTAACCAACTACGCTGATTTGTGGGATATTACCAAGCAGCGCAATTCGGAGGTGCTGTGGGCCGTGAACTACTCGCCCACGCTCACCTTTAATGCAGGTAGTAACCTGGGCCACACGCTGTTTTTGATGGACTACGGCACGCTGCCCGGCATGCAGCGCGACGTGGCCAACGGCTTTGCCAACGTGCGCTACATGCCCACGCGCTTCCTGCTGAATTTGTATAACGAGCAAAACGACGCCCGCTACCTGGGCTCATTCAAGCAAGCCTGGCTGGCTAATAATGCCGCCACCATTCCGCGCTGGAGCGCCGCCGAAATCGCCCAAAATCCCACCGGGTTGGCGGGCTTGCTGAATCAGCCCAAGTTTACGCTGGGCGATACGGCGGTGCTGACGGCCAAGCAGGTTATTCCGACCTTCAACAAGCTGTATACCCGCCGCTACCGCTACCGCGTGTATGACCTCGGCGACATTTACAACAGCGCCGGTGTGCCCATCGACCGCTTTCACTACCCCTCGCTGCGCAAGTTCGATGACCCCACGCGGGCCACGGCGACCGTAACCGAGAGCGCCCGCGACGCCAATTTGCTGCGCCTGGGCGACATCTACCTGATTGCGGCCGAGGCGCAGTTTCGCCTGAATAAGCTCGATTCGGCCGCGCTCTACATCAACCGCGTGCGCAGCCGCGCCGCCCTGCCCGGCCGCACCGCCGCCATGCAAATCACGGCCGGCCAGGTCACGCTCGATTTCATTCTGGATGAGCGCGCCCGCGAGCTGGCCGGCGAGCAGGTGCGCTGGTTTGACCTCAAACGCACCGGCCGCCTCGTAGACCGCGTGAAAGCCAACAACCCCGACGCGGCCCCCTACATCCAGACCTTCCACGACCGGCGGCCCATCCCGCAGAGCGACCTGGACGCGGTGACGAACAAGGCTGATTTTCAGCAGAACCCGGGGTATTAGCATAATCTATAGCCATTGGCTCGCGTCCGTCATGCTGAGCGCAGCGAAGCATCTCGCGTGGCGCAGTAATCAAGGAAGTTTGCAGACGTCAGCACGCGAGATGCTTCGCTGCGCTCTGCATGACAATTAAAATCAAAATGTTAGATGAATAAGCGCCGCGCCCTACTTTCCCTCTTGTTCGCCTCGGCCTGCGCCGCCCCCGTCGCCCGCGCCCAGTACCCCAAGATTCCGCCGGAAGTGCAGGCCAAGGCCGATGCCGCCCTGGCCGAGGCCGAAAAGCGCTCGGACGAAGCCTGGGCCAAGGCGCTGCCCATCATTGAGAAGGAGGCGAAGGCCGGCAAGCCCTACGTGCCCTGGGCCGCCAAGCCCAGTGATTTGCCGCAGTCCACGCGCCTAGCGTTTCCGGGTGCGGAGGGCGGCGGGGCCTACGTATTTGGCGGGCAGGGCGGTAAGGTGTATGTAGTACGCAGCCTGGCCGACAGTGGCCCCGGCACCTTGCGCGAGGCGCTGGAGCAGGGCGGGGCACGCATTATCGTGTTCAACGTGGCGGGCATTATCCGGCTGCAAAGCCCGATTATCATCCGCGCGCCCTACGTCACCATCGCGGGCCAAACCGCGCCCGGCGACGGCGTGTGCGTGGCCGGCGAGTCGATTTGGATAAACACCCACGACGTGGTGGTGCGCTACCTGCGCTTTCGGCGCGGGGCCACCGACGTGGCCCGCCGCGACGATGGCCTAGGGGGCAACCCGGTGGGCAACATCATCATCGACCACGTATCGGCGAGCTGGGGCCTGGATGAAAACATGTCCATCTACCGGCACGTGTACCACAACCCCGAAACCGGCAAAGCCGACAAGCTGCCGACGGTGAACGTGACCATTCAGAACTCCATTTTTTCGGAGGGATTGGATACGTATAACCACGCCTTCGGCAGCACCATTGGGGGGCTGAACAGCCTGTTTACCCGCAACCTGTGGGCAAATAACATTGCCCGTAACCCCTCGGTGGGCATGTACGGCGACTTCAACTTCGCCAACAACGTGGTGTTCAACTGGTGGAACCGCTCGGCCGACGGCGGCGACAACCACTCGGAGTACAACTTCGTGAACAACTACTACAAGCCCGGCCCCATCACGCCGGCCGGCGAGCCCATCAGCTACCGCATCCTCAAGCCCGAGTCGGGCCGCGACAAGGACGCGAAAAACCTGTTTGGCAAAGCCTACGTGGCCGGCAACGTAGTGGCGGGCAACGACAAAGTGACCCAGGACAACTGGGCCGGCGGCGTGCAGGTAGAAGGCGTGCCCGACGCCGCCAAAGTCGTGGCCGACGTGCGCGCCGATAAGCCCTTCACCCTGCCCAACATGGGTACCGTGCTGCCCGCCCAGGAGGCCTACCAGTACGTGCTGGCCAACGTGGGCTGCACCCTACCTAGGCGCGACGCCGTGGATGCCCGCATCGTGCAAGACGTGCGGACGGGTAAAATCACCTACGCCAAAAACGCCCAGCCCGCCGCGCCCAGCCCCTACATCAAGCGCCGCCTGCCTGCCGATTCCTACAAGCAGGGCATCATCACCGACCCCGCGCAGGTGGGCGGCTACCCCGTGTATAAGGGCACGCCCTACGCCGACGCCGACAACGACGGCATGCCCGACAAGTGGGAAACCGCCCACGGCCTCAACCCCAAAAACGCCGCCGACGCCCTGCTCGACCGCGACAAGGACGGCTACGCCAATATTGAAGAGTATTTGAACAGCGTGGTGCCGCTGGAAGCGGTGCGGCCCGCGGCAAGCAAGGCTAAATCGTAGCAGTTGCGCGGACTTTGTAGTCCGCGTGCTGGCTGCCCGCTCACGGACGCGGACTGCAAAGTCTGCGCAACATTCTCCCAACATGATTAAACGCACCGCACTCTGCTCCTTTTTGCTACTCGGGCTGGCCGCCAGCGCCCCGCAGGCCCCCACCGGCCCGCTCAAAGTAGCCCCCGGCGGCCGCTACCTGATGACGGGCAGCGGCCAGCCGTTTTTCTGGCTGGGCGATACGGGCTGGCTGTTGTTTAACAAGCTCAAGCGCGAGGAAGCCGAAACCTACCTCGAAGACCGCCGCCAAAAAGGCTTCAACGTGATACAGGTGATGGTGCTGCACCAAGTGCCCAGCGTGAACGTGTACGGCGACTCGGCCCTGGTGCACGCCAACGTGGCGTGCCCCCTTACCACGCCCGGCAGCTCGCCCACCGATGCCGCGCAGTACGATTTCTGGGACCACGTAGACTACGTGGTGGACCTGGCGGCCAAAAAGGGGCTGTACATGGGCCTGGTGCCGGTGTGGGGCACCAATGTGAAGAACGGCAAGGTGAATCAGGCGCAAGCCAAAACCTACGCTACCTTCCTGGCCGAGCGGTATAAAAACCGGCCGAATATCATCTGGCTCAACGGCGGTGATATTGCGGGCTCCGACTCGTTGAAGGTGTGGAATACCATCGGGGCGACGCTGAAAGCGGTAGACCCGGGCCACCTCGAAACCTACCACCCTAGGGGCCGCACGCAGTCGTCGGACTGGTTTCACCAGGCCAGTTGGCTGGATTTCAACATGTACCAGTCGGGCCACCAGCGCTACGAGCAGGACACCTCGCGCAAGGAAAAGAAACACTACGGCCCCGACAACTGGAAATACCAGCAGGCCGACTACGCCCTGAAACCCGCCAAGCCCAGCCTCGACGGTGAGCCGTCCTACGAGGGCATTCCGCAGGGCTTGCACGACATCACCCAGCCCCGCTGGACCGACGCCGACGTGCGCCGCTACGGCTACTGGTCGGTATTTGCGGGCGCCTTCGGCTACACCTACGGGCAGAACTCGGTGATGCAGATGCACAGCTCGTTTGACAAGGGTAGCGCCTACGGCTCTAGTGAGTTGTGGTCGTCGGCCATCCACGCGCCCGGCTCGGGGCAGATGCAGTACTTAAAGCAGCTGATGCTGTCGCGGCCCTACTTCGAGCGGGTGCCCGACCAGTCGCTGATTGCGGGCGCGGTGGGGGAGAAGTATAACCGCCTGCTGGCCACGCGAGGCAAGAAGTACGCCTTCCTCTACACCTTCAATGGGCGAAATATGTCGGTGAACCTAGGCAAGATTGCGGGCTCAAAAGTGAAGGCTGCCTGGTACAGCCCGCGCGATGGCAAAACCACGGCTATCGGCACGTTTGCCAATAAGGGCACGCGGGAGTTCAACCCGCCCGGCGAACCGAAGGACGGCAACGACTGGGTGCTGGTGCTGGATGGGGTGTAACCGTCATGCTGAGCGCAGCGAAGCATCTCTACCGCTTCTCTGCTACGCCTTTCAACGAAGCGGTAGAGATGCTTCGCTGCGCTCAGCATGACCTGATTTTATTCAGCATGACCGAATTTATTGATGCTAGCAATTCCTATTAAACGCTTTTTGCTACCTCTGCTCAGTACTGGGTTGCTGAGTTCCTGCGCGAAAGACGCCTACCTGTTCACGTCGTTCCGCGAGCCGGCCACGGCGGGGCTGCGCCTGCTTTATAGCTACGATGGCTACAAGTGGCAGGACCTAGGGCGCACGTTTTTGAAGCCGCAAGTCGGCCCGGCCAAGCTGATGCGCGACCCCAGCCTCACGCAGGGCCCAGATGGCACCTATCACCTGGTCTGGACCTGCGGCTGGAAGGGCGACAAGGGCTTCGGCTACGCTAGCTCCAAGGACCTAGTGCACTGGTCGGCGCAACGCTTTATCGATGTGATGAGCCACGAGCCAACCACTATGAACGTGTGGGCGCCCGAGATTTTCTACGATAAAGACGCGCAGCAATACCTGATTGTGTGGGCCAGCACCATCCCGTTTCGCTTCCCAAAAGGGCAGGAAGACGAGGATAACAACCACCGCCTGTACTACACCATGACAAAGGATTTTCAGTCCTTCACGCCGGCCAAGCTCTACCTAGACCCTGGTTTTAGTGCCATCGACTCGGAGGTGCTGCGGCGTGGAGCCAACGACTACGTGCTGGTAGTGAAGGACAACACCCGCCCCGAGCGCGATATTAAAGTAGCCTTTGGTCCGACCGCCCTAGGTCCTTTCCCGCAGGTGTCAAAGCCCTTTACGGCCAACTTCACCGAAGGCCCAAGCGTGGCCAAGCTGCCGCGCGGCGAATGGCTGGTGTATTACGATGCCTACAAAGAGCACAAGTACGGCGCCATGAAAACCAGTGATTTTCAGACGTTCACCGACGTGTCGGCGCAAACCAGCGTGCCGGTGGGGCACAAGCACGGTACCATTATCACGGTGCCGCGCCGGGTGCTGAAAAAACTACAAGCAGCGGCGGTGGATACGGCGGCTGTTACCATTTCAAGCCGTTAGTTATGAGTAAGTATTTGCACCTAGCCGGCGCACCTCACCCCCCGGCCCCCTCTCCAAAAAAGAGGGGGAGCCGGACGCCTATCAACGTCATTCTGCGGTCGGCTCCCCCTCTTTTTTGGAGAGGGGGTTGGGGGGTGAGGTTCACCTGCCTGCTGGCGCTCGCAACGCTCACCGCCCACGCCCAAACTGCCGAAACCATCCGC
Organism: Hymenobacter sp.; assembly: GCF_035709525.1. Taxonomy (GTDB): domain Bacteria; phylum Bacteroidota; class Bacteroidia; order Cytophagales; family Hymenobacteraceae; genus Hymenobacter. The sequence goes on from NZ_DASTEP010000015.1 coordinate 12,543, forward strand.
TACACCGGCACTACGCTCAGCAACGTGGACTACCACCACGGGCAGCTGCGGCCGGCCATCGGCACGCACGCCCGGCAGGTGCTGCGCGCCAACCGCGAGCACCCCAGCGCCGCCAACGGCGAGGGCTGGACCTACAACCACGCGCCCATGCTGGCCTATTGGCAGGGGCAGTTCTACTACCAGTACCTCAGCAACCCCGTGGGCGAGCACGTGCCGCCCGGCCGCACCCTGCTGCTGACCAGCAAGGACGGCTACACCTGGAGCAACCCTACGGTTATCTTCCCGCCCTACCAGGTGCCCGACGGCTTTACCAAGCCCGACCAGCCCGGCAAGGTGGCCAAGAACCTGGTGGCCGTGATGCACCAGCGCATCGGCTTCTACACCTCCAAGAAAAACCGCCTGCTGACCCTAGGGTACTACGGTGTGGCCCTCGACGCCAAAGACGACCCCAACGACGGGCAGGGCATCGGCCGGGTAGTGCGCGAGGTGCTGCCGGGCGGCAAATTCGGCCCCATCTACTTCCTGCGGAACAACAAAACCTGGGATAAGTCGAAATCGGCCTATCCCTTCTACACCACCAGCAAGGACAAAGGCTTTGTGGCCGCCTGCGAGGAAATCCTGGCCAATTCGCTGATGATGCAGCAGATGGTGGAGGAGCAGGATAAGGACGACCCGCTCATTCCTATAAAGAAGGATTACAAGGCCTTCAGCTACTACCACTTGCCCGACGGCCAGCGCGTGGTGGGCCTCTGGAAGCACGCCCTCACCACCATCAGCCCCGACGGCGGCAAAACCTGGCCCAACCCGGTTATCCGGGCGCCGCACTTCGTGAACAGCAACGCCAAAATCTGGGGCCAGCGCACCTCCGACGGCCGCTGTGCCACGGTGTACAACCCCTCCGAATTCCGCTGGCCGCTGGCCATTTCGACCAGCGAAAACGGCCTCGACTACACTGACCTCTGGCTGGTACACGGCGAAATTACGCCCATGCGCTACGGCGGCAACTACAAGAGCTACGGCCCGCAGTACGTGCGCGGCATTCAGGAGGGCGACGGCCTGCCGCCCGATAAAAAGCTGTGGGTGAGCTACAGCGTGAACAAGGAAGACCTGTGGGTGGCCTCGGTGCCTGTGCCCGTGCGCGCCACGGCCGCCAGCCACGCCAACGAGGTTTTCGCCCAGCTGCCCGCCGGCCAGGAGCTGGACCAGTGGAACACCTACAGTCTGGTGCAAGCGCCCGTTGAAATCGGCAAGCTGCCGGATGGAAGCAAGGGCTTAGTCCTGAAAGACTCCGATAAGTTCGACTACGCCAAGGCCGAGCGTATCATCCCCGAAAGCAAACAGCTGGTAGCTGAGCTGTCGGTAGTGCCCGGCCAGAACGACCACGGCCTGCTGCAAATTGAATTTCAGGATGCCAAAGGCCAGCCCGCCGTGCAGCTCAGCTTCGACTCTACCGGCACGCTCAGCTACAAGGCCGGCGCCCGCTTCAAAGGCGTGACCAAGTACCAGGCTGGCCAGCCGCTGGACCTGAAAGTGACCCTGGACGCCCCTAACCGCACCTGCACCATCGCGGCCAACGGCAAAACCAGCACTTTCATCTTCTTCGCCCCGGTGGCCGCCTTCGAGCGGGTGATGCTGCGCACCGGCCCGGCCCGCCACTTCCCCACGCCTGATACGCCCGCCGACCAAGCCTACGACTTGAAGGACGCAGGCGGAAGTGAGCCGCTGGCGGTGTTTTACCTGAAGTCGCTGAAGACGTCGGCGCCGGCTGCGGCCACGAAAGCAGTGGGTTCCAACTGAAAAAATAGTAAGCTACAGCTGTCATGCTGAGCCTGCGAAACATCGCTGCCGTACCGTTGGCGGAAGCGGTAGCGATGCTTCGCAGGCTCAGCATGACAGACGTTTTTTGATTCATCTTATGTCTGTTCGGATACCTGGTATGGCCGCTGTTGCCAAGCTCACCGCGCTACTGTCTTTGCTGCTCTGCTTCACGGCTCACGCGCAGCGCACCGAAACCCAATTCTTGTCTGGCACGGGCAACGACAAAACCGTGAAGTGGCAGTTCTACTGCACCGCCGGCCGCAACTCGGGCAAGTGGACCACCATCCCGGTGCCCAGCAACTGGGAGCTGCAAGGCTTCGGCAAATACAACTACGGGCACGACAAAGACACCGCGCGCGGCAAGGAAAAGGGCCTCTACAAGTACCAGTTTAAGGTGCCGGCCAGCTGGCAGGGCAAGGTCGTGAACATCGTGTTCGATGGCGCGATGAGTGATACCGAAGTGAAAATCAACGGCCAGCCTGCTGGCCCTATGCACCAAGGCTCGTACTACCGCTTCAAGTACGACATCTCGAAGCTGCTGAAATACGGCAAAACCAACCTGCTCGAAGCCACCGTGGCCAAGCACTCGGCCAACGAATCGGTGAACGACGCCGAGCGGCGCGGCGACTTCTGGGTTTTCGGCGGCATCTTCCGGCCGGTGTTTCTGGAGGCGCTGCCAGTGAGCCACATCAGCCGGGTGGCGCTGGATGCGCGGTCCGATGGCTCGTTCAAAGCCAACGTGTACACGGGCGGCGCGGCCGATGAAGTAGTGGGCCAGCTTTATACCCTAGGTGGGCAAAAAGTAGGAGGGGAGTTCCGGGCCGCCGTGGCGGCGGGCAGCCCCGCGCAGCTCCAAACCACCGTTGCCAACCCCCAGCTCTGGACGCCCGAAACGCCGAACCGCTACCGCCTAGCCCTGACTTTGCGCAAAGGCGGCCAGACCGTGCACACGTTTAGCCAGGCCTTCGGTTTCCGCACCGTGGAGCTGCGCGAGCGCGAGGGCTACTACGTCAACGGCGTGAAGGTCAAGTTTAAGGGTGTGTGCCGGCACTCGTTCTGGCCCAGCTCGGGCCGGGCTACCAGCAAGGCATTGAGCATCGTCGACGTGAACCTGATGAAGGACATGAACATGAACGCCGTGCGCATGTCGCACTACCCGCCCGACGACCACTTCCTGGCCGCTTGCGACTCCCTAGGTCTGTTTGTGTTTGATGAAGTGGCCGGCTGGCACGCCGCCTACAACACGCCCACCGGCACCAAGCTCACCGAAGAAATGGTGGTGAAGGACGAAGCCCACCCCAGCATCATCGGCTGGATAAACGGCAACGAGGGCGGCCACAACTTCGACCTCGACCCCGTGCTCGACCGCCTGGACCTGCAAAAGCGCCCGGTGGTGCACGCCTGGCAGGTGTTCCGCGGCACCGATACCCAGCACTACATCAACTACGACTACGGCAACGGTACCCATCTGCACGGCCACAACATCGTGTTTCCCACCGAGTTTCTGCACGGCCTCTACGACGGCGGCCACGGCGCGGGACTCGAAGACTACTGGGAGCAAATGTGGCGCGAGCCCCTCTCGGCCGGCGGCTTCCTCTGGGACTTCTCCGACGCCGCCGTGGTGCGCACCGACAAGGGCGGTATCCTCGACACCGACGGCGACCACGGCCCCGATGGCATCGTAGGCCCGTACCGCGAGAAGGAGGGCAGCTACTTCACCATCAAAGAAGTGTGGAGCCCCGTCTTCTTCGAGCGCCGCGAAATTACGCCCGCCTTCGACGGCACCTTTCGCATCCAAAACCGCTACCTCTACACCAACCTAAGCGCCTGCAAATTCACTTGGAAGCTGGCCCAACTGCCCACGCCCGGCAGCAGCGCCGCACCCGCCCCGCGCACCGGTACCATCGCCGCGCCTAGCATCGCGCCCACCGAGTTTGGCCCGCTCAAGCTGAGCTTGCCCGCCGACTGGCAGCAGGCCGACGTGCTCTACGTGACTGCCACCGACCCCAGTGGCCGCGAAATCTACACCTGGAGCTGGCCCATTGTCCGCCCCGCGCAGGTGGCCCAGCGGCTGGCTATCACCACCGGCCCCGGCGCGGCCACTATCACCGAAACCGATTCGCTCTACACCGCCAGCGCCCACGGCGTCACGCTCACCTTCAGCCGCAAAACCGGCCTGCTGCGCCAGGTGCGCAATGCCAAGGGCCTCATCCCGCTCACCCACGGCCCCGTGCTGGCCGAGGGGGAAACCGCCTTCGAAGGCCTTAGCCAGCACCAAGATGGGGCCAACGTGGTCATCGAAGCGAAGTTTAGCAGGGCCAGCCGCTACCAGTCGCTGCAATGGACGGTGTACCCCTCGGGTTGGGTGCGCATGAGCGCCAAGTACTTCCCCAAAGACTACGATTTTGCCCTGGCTGGCCTCAGCTTCAACTACCCCGAAAAGGAAGTGCGCGGCATCCAGTGGCGCGGCGACGGTCCCTACCGCGTCTGGAAAGACCGCCTGAAAGGCACCAACCTAGGCGTGTGGACCAAGGCCTACAACAACACCAGCACCGGCGAGCCCGACGGCACCAAGAGCCCGCTCTACCCCGAGTTCAAGGGCTACTATTCCAACTTTTACTGGCTCACGCTCCAAACTACCGGCCAGCCCCTCACCATCGTCTGCGACCAGGAAGACGTGTACCTGCGCCTCTTCACGCCCCGCTTCGCCGCCAAGCCCTACAACACGGCCCCGGCCTTCCCCAGCGGCAACCTCTCGTTCATGCACGGCATCACGCCCATCGGCACGAAGTCGCAGAAAGCCGAAAACATGGGCCCCATGGGCAAAACCAACATGTACTACGACTACGGCAAAGACCCGTCGTATGCGAAGGAAATCACGCTGTATTTCGATTTTTCGGGCGATGGCGCGGCTACGCCGAAGGCAGTCGGAAAGGAGTAATAGCGCGGTGCTTATAGCTCGTTGAACGGGGGTAGAGACGCAATATTTTGCGTCTTACGTTGTTGCGCGACGTATCCTGACGCCAGACGCAAAATATTGCGTCTCTACACTCGCTGCGGGTGATGCATGGTATACAAACGGGCAGGTGGCTTTTAGCCGCCTGTCCGTTTTTGTTCGGGGTAGTTCGTTGCGATAATTTACCGCCGAGCTGGTTGCACAACCCAACTTTTAGCCTACCTTCGCCCCGTAAACTTTAGGGGTGCTTTGCTACGGCAAGGCTGAGACGATACCCTCCGAACCTGAACCAGGTAATGCTGGCGAAGGGAAAAGTACTGGTCCGCTCTGCGGCTGCCTTGTGGGGCACGCCGTGGCCGGCACCACCTATTGCTTACGGCCTTTCCTTGTCCCAACTACTGCTAGTTGCATGGTCTGCTACGTAAACAATACCACCCACGAGGCCACCGAAAACCAGCCCCTGGCCGAGCTGCTCGCCGCCCTGGGCCAGGCCCAGACGCGCGGCCTCGCCGTGGCCGTCAACGACCAGGTAGTGCCCCGCGCCGAGTGGCCCACCCACGCCGTGCAGCCCCACGACCGCATTCTGCTCATCCGCGCTACGCAGGGCGGGTAGGTTTTTTTTGGCTATTGGCTGATAGCTGCTGGCTGTTAGCTCTTTGGCTACTAGCAGCACACAAGCTGCGCCTCCCCAATAAGCTTTCCTTTCAGTCAAAAAGCTAACGGCTAATAGCCAGTAGCTAACAGCTTAACACATGAAAAAACGTGACCAAGCCCCCCAGCAGACGCTGGTGGAGCGCCAGCCCCTGACGGGCTCGCGCAAGATTTACGTGCCCGGCAAGCTGCACCCGCACATCCGGGTGGCGATGCGCGAAATCGCGCTGGCCGACACCGAGCGTAAGTTTGATTTCGGCTTCCCCTCCGAGCAAAACGCGCCCGTGACGGTGTACGACACCAGCGGCCCCTACACCGACCCGAACGTAAACATCGACCTCAAAAAAGGCTTGCCGCGCCTGCGTGAAAGCTGGATTCGGGAGCGCGGCGACGTGGAGCAGCTGCCCGGCACCTCGTCGAGCTACGGCCAGCAGCGCGCCGCCGATAATAGCCTAAACCACTTGCGCTTCGAGCACATTGCGGCCCCGCTGCGGGCCAAAGCCGGGGCCAACGTGAGCCAGCTGCACTACGCCAAGCAGGGTATCATCACGCCCGAGATGGAGTACATCGCCATCCGCGAAAACCAGCGCTTCGACGAGCTGCCCGCCGATGACCCACTGCGCACGCAGCACCGGGGCCACAGCTTCGGGGCCAACACGCCCGAGGGCCACATCACGGCCGAGTTTGTGCGCCAGGAAGTGGCGGCCGGGCGGGCCGTAATTCCGTGCAACATCAACCATCCGGAAAGCGAGCCGATGATTATCGGGCGCAATTTCCTGGTGAAAATCAATACCAACATCGGCAACTCGGCTGTCACGTCATCTATTGAGGAAGAAGTAGATAAGGCCGTGTGGAGCTGCCGCTGGGGCGGCGATACGCTCATGGACCTCAGCACGGGCAAGAACATCCACGAAACCCGCGAGTGGATTATCCGCAACTGCCCGGTGCCGGTGGGCACGGTGCCCATTTACCAGGCCCTGGAAAAGGTGAATGGCAAGGCCGAAGACCTGACCTGGGAGCTGTTCCGCGATACGCTCATCGAGCAGGCCGAGCAGGGCGTGGACTACTTCACCATCCACGCCGGCGTGCGGCTGCACTACGTGCCGATGACGGCCAAGCGCGTGACGGGCATCGTGTCGCGCGGCGGCTCCATTATGGCCAAGTGGTGCCTGGCGCATCATCAGGAGAACTTCCTCTACACGCACTTCGAGGAGATTTGCGAAATCATGAAGGCCTACGACGTGGCCTTCTCGCTGGGCGACGGCCTGCGCCCCGGCTCCATCGCCGATGCCAACGACGAGGCGCAATTTGCCGAGCTCGAAACGCTGGGCGAGCTTACCAAAATAGCCTGGGCGCACGACGTGCAGGTGATGATAGAAGGCCCCGGCCACGTGCCCATGCACCTCATCAAAGCCAACATGGACAAGCAGTTGCGCGAGTGCCACGAGGCGCCGTTCTACACCCTCGGGCCGCTCACGACGGACATTGCGCCCGGCTACGACCACATCACGTCGGCCATCGGCGCGGCCATGATAGGCTGGTTTGGCACCGCCATGCTCTGCTACGTGACGCCCAAGGAACACCTCGGCCTGCCCAACAAGCAGGACGTGAAGGACGGCGTAATCGCCTACAAAATAGCCGCCCACGCCGCCGACCTCGCCAAGGGCCACCCCGGCGCGCAGCACCGCGACAACGCCTTGAGCAAAGCTCGCTTCGAGTTCCGTTGGGAAGACCAGTTCAACCTCTCGCTCGACCCCGACACCGCCCGCGAGTACCACGACGAAACCCTGCCCGCCGAGGGCGCCAAGGTGGCGCACTTCTGCTCGATGTGCGGCCCGCATTTCTGCTCGATGAAAATCACCCAGGAGGTGCGTGACTACGCCGCTACCCAGGAAAAAACGGCCGCGCAAGTGCTGGCCGAAGGCTTACGCGAGAAGTCGCGCGAGTTTGCCGAAAAGGGCAGCGAGATTTATCTGTAACCATCTGTCATGCTGAGCGCAGCGCAGCGAAGTCGAAGCATATCTACCGCTTCGTTGCTAGGTGTAGAAGTTAGTTCACCGGCAGAGATGCTTCGACTCCGCTGCGCTGCGCTCAGCATGACAACGATTTGCTGACTTATGCCCACTTCCCGCCCCTACGCCCTCACCATCGCTGGCTTCGACCCCAGCGCCGGGGCCGGCGTGTTGGCCGACGTGAAAACCTTGGAAGCCAGCGGCGTGTACGGTCTGGCCGCCTGCACCGCCCTCACGGTGCAAAACGACGTAACCTTTGAGCGCGTGAGCTGGGTGCCGCTGGCCGACATTCAGGACCAGGCGCGGCTGCTGCTGGCGCGGTTTCAGGTTGATTTTGTCAAGATTGGCTTAATCGAAAGCCTACCCATTCTGCTAGAGCTAATCAGTTGGCTGAAAGCCCGGAACCCAGCCGTGCAAATCGTCTGGGACCCGGTGCTGAAGGCCACGGCCGGCTACGAATTCCACGCCCGGCCCGATGCCGGCCTGCTGCAAGTTATCTGCCGCGAGCTGGCGCTCATCACGCCCAACCAGCCCGAGGCCCTGCGCCTGCTACCCGCCGCCCGCCCCGAAGCCGCCGCCGAGGCCCTCGCCGCCTGGTGCCCGGTGCTGCTGAAAGGCGGCCACGCCACCGGCCCCGAGGCCACCGACCTGCTGCTACTGGGCGGCGAGCGGCACGCGCTCAGCGCGTCGCGCCTGCCGCACGGCGAGAAGCACGGCAGTGGCTGCGTGCTCTCGGCCGCCATCACGGCGCGGCTGGCGCTGGGCGATGCCCTGCCCGACGCCTGCCGCGCCGGCAAGGCGTACACGGCCACTTTTCTGGCCAGTAGCGATACGCTGCTGGGCTACCACTCCGGAAATCAATCGCATGCTAATTAATAAATTACACTACATCACGACCAGCGCCCAGGCGGCCGAGCTGGCTTGCCGGGGCGGCGTGCGCTGGGTGCAGCTGCGGGTCAAAAACCTGCCCGCCGCCGAATGGCGGCAGCGCGCCCGCGACGTGCAGGCCGTGTGCCGCCACCACGACGCTACGTTCATCGTCAACGACAACCCCGCGCTGGCGCTAGAAATCGGGGCCAGCGGCGTGCACCTGGGCCAGCAGGACATGCCGCCCGCCGAGGCGCGGGTGCTGCTGGGGCCGGGCTTCATCATCGGCGGCACGGCCAACACCTTTGCCGACATCGAAAAGCTAGTGGTGGCCGGCGTCAATTATATCGGGCTGGGGCCGTTTCGCTTCACCGCTACCAAGGAAAAGCTGAGCCCGATTCTGGGGCTGGCCGGCTACGCTGAGATTTTGCGGCAATGCCGGGCGGCGGGTTTCACGACGCCTGTTATCGGAATCGGCGGCATCGGGCTGGCCGACGTGGCGGCGCTGCGCGCCGCCGGCCTGCACGGCGTGGCCGTGGCGGGAGCCATCGGCGGGGCTGCCGACCCCACGGCAGCGGGCCGGCTTTTTGTGAATGAATTAGCTGAAAATCAAGCAGTAGTTAGCCTATGAAAACGCAGCCTTTAGTGATTGCTGGCCGCACGTTCGCGTCGCGGCTGTTTACGGGCACGGGCAAATTCAGCTCGTCGGGTCTGATGGAGGAAGCGCTGCTGGCCTCCGGCTCGGAGCTGGTGACGGTGGCGTTGAAGCGCGTGGACGTGGCCGACGCCGACGACGATATTTTGCGCCACCTTGGCCATTCGCAGTTCAGTTTGCTGCCCAACACCTCGGGCGTGCGCACGGCCCGGGAGGCCGTTTTTGCCGCGCAGCTGGCCCGCGAGGCGCTGGAAACCAATTGGCTCAAGCTCGAAATTCACCCTGACCCCAAGTACCTGCTGCCCGACCCCGTCGAGACCCTTAAAGCGGCTGAGGAATTGGTAAAGATGGGCTTTGTGGTGCTGCCCTACATCCACGCCGACCCGGTGCTGTGCAAGCGCCTCGAAGAAGTGGGCGTGGCCGCCGTGATGCCGCTCGGTGCGCCCATCGGCTCCAATAAAGGCTTGCTAACCAAGGAGTTTTTGGAGATAATAATTGGCCAGAGCAAGGTGCCGGTAGTAGTGGATGCTGGCCTGGGTGCGCCCTCGCACGCCGCAGCCGCCCTGGAGCTAGGCGCCGATGCGGTGTTGGTGAACACGGCCATCGCGGTGGCCGGGCAGCCGGTGGCGATGGCTACCGCTTTTAAAATGGCCGTGGAGGCCGGGCGGCTGGCCTACGAGGCGCGGCTGGCCGCGCCCGTGGCGCACGCCGAGGCAGTGGCGAGCTCGCCGCTCACGGCTTTTTTGGATATGTAAAGCTCCTGGAAACGGCTGTCATGCAGAGCGTAGCGAAGCATGACAGCCGTTTATTAAGAAAATCCACTATAAGCAATGAGCTTTCGCCCTATTTTCGAAGCCCACCCGTGGGACGACGTAAAAGCCAGCATCTACGCCAAAACGGCGGCCGATGTGGAACGCGCGCTGGCTGCCCCGCGCCGCACGCTGGAAGATTTCAAGGCCCTCATCTCGCCCGCCGCCGCGCCCTACCTGGAAGAAATGGCGCAGCTCAGCCACCGGCTCACGCGGCGGCGCTTCGGCCATACTATGCAGCTCTACGCGCCGCTCTACCTCAGCAATGAGTGCCAGAATATTTGCACCTACTGCGGCTTTAGCCTCGATAATAAGCTGAAGCGCCGCACCCTCAGCAGCGTAGAAATGCTGGCCGAAGCCGCCGTGCTCAAAAGCTGGGGCTACGGCCACGTGCTGCTCGTGACCGGCGAGGCCAACCAGACCGTGGGCGTCGACTACCTCGAAAAAGCGTTGCGCACGCTGCGCCCGCACTTCGCCCACCTCTCGATGGAGGTGCAGCCGCTCGACCAGGCCGACTACGAGCGCCTGATTCCCGAAGGACTGAACACGGTGCTGGTGTACCAGGAAACCTATCACCAGGACGACTACAAAAAGCACCACCCCAAGGGCAAAAAATCAAATTTTCACTACCGCCTCGACACGCCCGACCGCCTCGGCCGGGCTGGCATCCACAAGATGGGGCTGGGCGTGCTCATCGGGCTGGAGGACTGGCGCACCGACTGCTTCTACACCGCCCTGCACCTCGACTACCTCGAAAAAACCTACTGGCAAACCAAATACAGCCTCTCCTTCCCGCGCCTGCGGCCGGCCGAGGGCTTGCTTCAGCCCAAGGTGGAAATGAGCAACCGCGAGCTGGTGCAGCTCATTTGCGCCTACCGCCTGCTGAACGAAGAAGTGGAGCTGTCGCTCTCGACCCGCGAAACACCCGCTTTCCGCGACCAGGCTATTAAGTTGGGTATCACCAGTATCAGCGCGGGCTCGAAGACTAATCCGGGCGGCTACGCCGTGGCCCCCGAGTCGCTGGAGCAGTTTGAAATATCCGATGAACGCAGTCCGGCCGACATCGCAGCCATGCTGCGCCGCCAGGGCTACGAACCGGTGTGGAAGGACTGGGACGCTGCGCTGGCCTGAGCTACCTGCTGCCACGCCGCCACCGGGTCGGTGCTGCCCCACACGCTGCCCAGCACCGCCGCCCCCGCAAAGCCGGCTTGCTGCACGGCGGTAATATTGCCATTATCAATGCCACCCAGCGCCAGGACCGCTGGCCGGTAGCCAGGCCGTTTGGCCAGCCTTTGTAGAAAGGCCTGAACCTCACTTAAATCAAACGCGCTGGCGTAGCCTTCTTTGCTGATGCTGTCGAAAATTGGGCTCAGAAACACGTAGTCGTAGCGTCGCCGATGCTGGCTGATTTCGGTTAGCGAGTGAAACGAGGTAGAAAGCGTTTGGCCGGGTAGCAGCGCCGGGCGGCGCGTGGCGGTGCGCCGCCCGGCCGTGGTGAGGTGCAGGCCGCCCAGCCGGTAGCGTCGCACCAGCTCGGGGTGGCCGTGCAGCACCAGCCGCTGATGAAACTGCGGCGGCAGCGCCTGTATGAGCGCTTCGAGCTGGGCGGCGGGCCAGCCGGGCTTGCGCAGGTGCAGGCGCGGTACGCCCCGCGCTAGCAGCTCGGCGAGCAGGTGCGCCTCGTTGGGCGGGCCGGTGGGCGCGGTGAGGAGAAGGAGCGGAAAAGCCAAGGCGGCCGGAGCAGCAACTAGGTGAAAGCAGCAAGTAATGCGTAGCGACTCGGGCGGCCACCGCCGCGAACGGCTACGCCAGCTAAAATACTGCTGGGAAAGCGTGCTGCCTTGCGGCTTCGCAGGCGCTGGGTTTCTTTTCGGTAGTAGTGAGTAGCAGCGGGGGATGGTTGGCGGGGAAAAGGCGAGAATTAGAAAACGAATTAATTAATAAAATATATAAAATATATTTTATTAATTTGGCAACTCATTGATGCCTCCTCTCATGCTGACGCCTACCTACTTTACGCAAAACCCAGCGGTGCAAAGCGCGCTGGCGGGCCTACACCTTTACGTAGCGGGCCAGAAGGGCTGGCGGATATCCGACGTGGGCGGCGGGGCAAACAGCACGGCGGCGAGCGGGCAGGAGTACCCGCTGCAATACGTGGACCTGGTAATGGAAGGCGGCGGGATGCTGGGCATTGCGCTGGTGGGCTACGTGTACGCGCTGGAGCAGGTGGGCATCCGGTTTTTGGGCCTGGGCGGCACTTCGGCCGGCTCCATCAATGCCCTGCTGATGGCGGCGGCCGCCCCGCGCGAGCAAGCCAGCACCGACTGGCTTATCGAGCAGTTGGCCAACCAGAACTTCTACGACTTCGTGGACGGCGACTCGGATGCCCGCGACTTCACGGCCGACTTGCTGCGGCCTACCGAGGAAAAGCGGGGCCTATGGGGCTGGGTGCGGCGCGCAGTCGGCAAAACCACTCTCATCAACGACGGCCTGCAAATCATTGACAATCTGCGCGACGACTACGGCCTGCACCCCGGCGATAAATTCAAAGAATGGATAACCAAGCTGCTGGCCGAGCGCGACATCACGACCATCGCGCAGCTGCGGGCGCGGCGCGCTCAGCCGCCCACCGGTGGCCTGCGCCGCACCCACAACGAGCAAAACGCGCCCGTAAACCAGCCCTACGCGCCGGCCAACCTGGACCGCATCGCCATCGTGGCGGCCGACATCACGACCCAAACCAAAGCCGTATTCCCAGAAATGGCCCACCTCTACTGGAGCCAGCCCGACGAGGTGCACCCCGCCGAGCTGGTGCGGGCCTCCATGTCAATACCGCTGTTTTTTCAGCCCTACCGGCGCACGCCGCTGCCCGGCTCCGACCCCGCCGACCCGGCCACCAACCAGCGCTACCGCGCCGCCTGGGTTGAGCTGGGCTACACCGGCGAAATTCCGCGAGAGGCCATGTTTATGGATGGGGGTATCATGTCGAACTTCCCCATCGACCTGTTTCACGACAACACGCGGGTGCCCGCCGCGCCCACCTTCGGCGTGAAGCTGGGCATCGACCGGGGCGCGCCCAGCAATACCAGCTCGCTGCCGGCCGTGCTGGGCGCGATGTTCGACGCGGCCCGCACGCAGTACGACTTCGATTTCATTCACCGCAACTCCGACTACCGCCACCTGGTGCACTGCCTGAACGTGGACAAGTTCAACTGGCTCGACTTCCGAATGAGCGACGAGCGCAAGGTGGAGCTGTTCGCGGTGGGCGTGCGCGGGGCGGTCGAATTTCTGAAAAGCTTCGACTGGGAAGCCTACAAGAAGCTGCGGGCCGCCAAGGTGCAAGTGGTGCAGCAGTCGCGGGCTATGGATGGCGGCACGGTGTAGCGGGGCGTTGTTTGTTGACTTGTTCCTAAATTAAAAGCCTTGCAAACGACTGTCATGCTGAACGCAGTGAAGCATCTCTACCGCTTCGTTGAACGGGTGCGGTGGAGATGCTTCACTGCATTCAGCATAACCCGTTTTTCGTTTTTCTTAATTCAAGAATAAGCCTGTTATTTTTAACGCAAGGTCTAACAGCCCCAACGTTGCGTTAAAGAATCCAGTCATGGCAAAGCTGACCCGATACAATAGCTTCGAGGATTTGAAGTCGGCTCCTGTGGAAAATCCATTGACGCCAGCCGAGCGCGACAGGATGTATGCTGAACTTGAAGAATTTATCGGAATTTTGAGAGAATCAATGGCTACCAGGAAGAAAGAAGCAGGCTCTAGCTCTGAGACAATGTCAGCCGAGAAGGAAGAAGTAGAATCCGCAAGCGAAAGTCTTCGCGATGAATACAAGGCGAACGAAGAGCTTACGACTTCAACACAGCTTGATGCTGAGCCATTTCAGAAACCACGATTAGGCATTGACTACACTATCAATCCTGAATTAGATGGCAAATACGACAATGACCCATGTTTTCAGGAAAAGGTGAATCGTACCAATGAGCTTTTGAAAAGGGTAGGGGTTCCTAAGTTTCCTGAGCGACCAGAGTAGCATTGATGCTGTGCATTTGGGCAGCGTGTCTCTTTAAAACAGCTCAACGAAGCGGTAGAGATGCTTCGGCTGCGCTCAGCATGACCGGGCTTCTTATCTTGGCACCCCCATGCAGCCCACCCCGCTACCCACCAAGCCCCATTACCCCATCCTCGACGGCCTGCGGGGCGTGGCGGCGCTGATGGTGGTGGCCTTTCACCTGTGCGAGGCCCACGCCACCAGCCACCTCGACCAGGTGATAAACCACGGCTACCTGGCGGTGGATTTCTTCTTTCTCCTGTCGGGGTTCGTGATTGGCTACGCCTACGACGACCGGTGGGGCCGCCTCACGGTGGGCGGTTTCTTCAAGCGGCGGCTGGTGCGGCTGCAACCCATGGTGGTGCTGGGCATGCTGATAGGGGCGGCGATGTACTACTTCCAGGCGTCGGCGCTGTTCCCCATCATCGGCCAGACGCCGGTGTGGAAGATGTTGCTGGTCATGCTCCTGGGTTGCATGATGGTGCCGGTGCCGGTATCGCTCGACGTGCGGGGCTGGCACGAAACCTACCCGCTCAACGGGCCGGGCTGGTCGCTGTTTTTCGAGTACGTGGCCAACGTGCTGTACGCGACGGTGGTGCGCCGCTTCTCCAACGTGGCGCTGGGCATCCTGGTGGTGCTGGCGGCGGGGGCGCTGCTGCACCTGGGCCTCACCAGTCCCCAGGGCGATGTCATTGGGGGCTGGTCGCTGGAGCCAGCGCAGCTGCACATCGGCTTCGCCCGCATGGCGTACCCGTTTTTTGCGGGGCTGCTGCTGTTTCGGCTGGCGCGGCTGCGGCCGGTGCCGCAGGCCTTTGGGTGGTGCAGCCTGGCGGTGGTGGCGGTGCTGGCCATGCCCCGCGTCGGCAGCCCCGCGCAGCTGTGGCAAAATGGCCTCTACGATGCGCTCTGCATCATTTTCGTCTTCCCCGCCATCATCTTCTTCGGGGCCAGCGGGGCGGTGCGCTCAGGCGCGGCCCAGCGGCTGTGCCGCTTCCTAGGCGATATTTCGTATCCGATTTATATCACGCACTACCCGCTCATCTATACCTACACGGCCTGGGTCGCGACCCATAAAGTGTCCTTGCGCGAGGGCTTGCCCGTGGCGGCGCTGGTCTTTCTGGCGGCGGTGACGCTGGCGTATGGATGCTTGAAGTTTTACGATGAGCCAGTGCGGGAGTGGTTGAGGAAGAAGGTGTTGGCCGATGGGGGAGAAGCAAAGGCCAAAGAAGCGACAACTGCGGCCAACTGAAGCATCATCTTCAAAGTAAGTTGCCAACCAACATCGTATCTTGGCTGCCTATGATTGAAAATCATTACGATTTGAGACGCGCCGTCGAGGAGCTAACATATGAATTCGACAGCGTTGGGCCAAAAGGCACGATTACAAAGGTGGTGATGTACCGGGAGGCCAACGTAAAAAACGTCTATAACCTTGGCTTTGGCGATAAAGACTTGGAAACGGGTTACATCAGCGACCTCGTCGTAACGAATAACAGCGACAGCCAAAAGGTGCTGGCAACCGTAGCCCGGACACTCTATTTGTTTACCGAGCGTTATCCAGACGCTGTACTCATTGCCACTGGCAGTACCGCCGCCCGCACTCGCCTCTACCGAATGGGAATAACTACTAATTTGGAAGCGGCTAAGCAGGATTTTGACATTCTTGGCCTGAATGGTTCTGAGTGGGAGCCATTTCGTAAGAATATAACGTACTACGCCTTTGCCGTACAGCGCAAACCTCAACAGTGAAAACCATGAAAGCAATTCAAAAGAAAAAGCCAGCCGCTACAGCTAAGTCGAGAGCTCCGAAAAGAGAAGTGCCCGCCGACGTTACTATCGTGCCCGAGCTTGATGGTAAATACGATAACCAGCCGCTGTTTCAGGACAAGTTGAACCGAGTCAATTACATCCTGAAAACGGTTGGAATGCCGAAGTTCTCTTGAGGCTGCATCTGAAACAGCAGAGGTTCAGTAATACAGCTTCAATAATCTCTGGCCATGATTAGAGAACCCAAAAACGTTGATTTCGTCACCACCGGCCGGCAGCCCTCCGAAGAAGAGTTTGCCCGCATCAGCGAGTGGATAAAGCAGGACAAGCAGAAAAAAGCCGCCCGCAAGCCCACCAAAGCAACTCCGGCCGCCAAGGTGCCGGGTAGCCGGGAGGCCGCTTAGCTCTGCGCAGCCACGCACTACCCGCTCATCTATACCTACACGGCCTGGGTCGCGACCCATAAAGTGTCCTTGCGCGCGGGCTTGCCCGTGGCGGCGCTGGTCTTTCTGGCGGCGGTGATTCTAGCTCATGTTTGCTTGAAATTCTACGACGAGCCGGTGCGGGAGTGGTTAAGGAAGAAGGTTAGTAATATTGAAAACCAATAGGGCAAAAAAACTTTTCTTACAGTTTAAAAAGCTGAACAAATGGAGATTTTAGTACTCATTTTAATTGGTGTCTTTCTTCTTTGGTTCTTCATATTTAGCGATTCTGATAAGCCAAAAGATGCAAAAAAATATGAACCGGATAAGCCTAGCGAAACTGTTTCAAAAGCTGAACCTGTATATACGGCAGAGATAGCCGAATTAAGAAAAAGAGAGCAGCAAAGGGTTGAAGAGCAGAGAAGGCGATACGAAGAACTACTTAGGCAAGAGCAGAAACTGCGTGAATCGCAGGAAAAAAGGCGCCAAATAGAACTAAAGAATGAGCAAGAGGCATTACTTCGTTTGCAAGAACAGCAAAAGAAGCAGGAATTCGAGAAACAAAAGCAACAAGCGTTAAAATTAAATTCTTTAAAAGAAAATTGGGTTAGTTATCAAGATGTTGTGCAGCAGAATAATATTGTAAAGCTTTACCATTTTACTGATAGGTCTAATATTGCTTCTATAAAGCAAAATGGAGGCTTACTATCATGGTATCACTGCCAACAAAATGATATTAGCATAGCTAAACCTGGTGGAAGTTCTGATTCTTGGGTTCTGGATAAACGTAAGGGATTGGAGAATTATGTTCGCGCTTCTTTTGCACGCGAGCATCCAATGATGTTTATTGCTAAAAAAGAAGGAAGAGTATCTGACCCGGTAATATTGGAGATAGCATTAGATGTTATATATTTGAAAAGCACAAAGTTTTGTAATCAAAACGCTGTAAGAAACGGTGTCTTAGTAAGTGATTCTCTAGAGTGCTTTACCTCAATAAACTTTTCAGTATTAAGAAAGAGGTATTTTGACTTATCTGCAGAAGACAAGTCTTATTATCAAGCTGAAGTTTTAGTTTTAGAAAAAATTCCTTTGGAGTACATCACCAATATAAATAAATTTTAATATGATTTACATCGAAAGCAAAAAAAAGTCGCTTAGCAACCTTATGAAGAGTTATCCAAATGCGACAATTATTGATGTTACATCAAAAGGTGAGGAGCCTTGGGTAAAGGTTAGCCCTTTCTATCCACATGGCGACATTCCAGTGCCTTTTTCGCCAGGTTACTACGCTGCGTCAGTTGAAGGTATTTGGCAGGGTTTAAAAGTATTTGAGAACGAAGATGTTGATGTGTCTAAATTTGATATTGTCAACATGAAAGGAATTAAGAGGACTGTTCGGAAATTTGGAAAGCCTCTTGGCCATAGGAACGGTATCCAAGGGGTAGAATTATTTGACTACCTAACAGCGCGTTATAAAATATATTTGCAATCTTATGCTTGGATTCTTGATAACAAAGCTCAAGACGTAGTT
>NZ_DASTEP010000016.1:0-6381 GCF_035709525.1 Hymenobacter sp.
CGTTAAATCCTAAAAATCCGTTTGAATCTGCGGTCTGGTTCTGAAACTGTGGTGAAACTAGATATTTTGGCCCTCGGGGCCCATCCCGACGACGTGGAGATGTCGTGCTCGGGCACACTGCTGGCGGCCGTAGCGGCGGGCAAAAAGGTGGGTATTATTGATTTTACGCGGGGCGAGCTGGGCACGCGGGGCACGCCCGAAACCCGGGCGGCCGAGTCGGCAGCGGCTAGTAAGATATTGCAGCTCAGCGCGCGCGAAAACCTGGGGCTGCCCGATGGGTTTTTCAAAAACGACCGCGAGCACCAGCTGCCGCTCATCGCGGCCATCCGGCGCTACCAGCCCGAGGTGGTGCTCTGCAATGCCATCCGCGACCGGCACCCCGACCACGGGCGCGGCGCGCAGCTGGCTACCGACGCCTGCTTTTTGAGCGGGCTGCGCATGATAGAAACGCTTGATGCCGACGGGCAGCCGCAACAGCCCTGGCGGCCCAAAAATGTGTACCACTACATTCAGGACCGGCAAATTGCGGCCGATTTTGTGGTGGATATTACGCCTTATTGGGAAGGTAAGTGGGCGAGTATCAACGCTTACGGCACTCAGTTTTTCAATAAGAATGCCGACCCCAGCGCGCCGCAAACCTACCTCTCGGGGCAGACGTTTTCGCACTTCATGGAAGCCCGTGCCCGCGAGTTTGGCCACCTGATAGGGGTAGAATTCGGTGAAGGCTTCACGGTGCAGCGGCCGGTGGGCGTGCGTGAATTGGGCGATTTGATTTAGACAGAGCGCCCGGCACTACGGCGCGAAGATGCGCGTTAGCCCGGCACTGCCCGCCGTACCTTTGGCCCCCGAATGCCGCTCCTTCGTTTTTTAAGTTTCTGGTTGTTGCTGGCGCTGCCGGCTTTGTCGCTGTACGCCCAAACCCGGCCGGGTGCCACCCCGCCGGCCCGCCGGCCCGCGCAGCCCGCCCCCCAAACCTCGGCCACCGCTACCCAGCCGGGTACGCCCGTGAAGGGCACGCCAGTGCAACTGCTGCCCGGCACCCGCGAGCTGCAAGGCGGCGTGTTCAACGGCGTGAAAATCCGCAAGCTGCTCGGCAACGTTAGCTTCAAGCAGGACGACGTGTTTCTGTATTGCGACTCGGCCTACCAGTACCTCGACCGCAACGAGATTGAAGCGTTTAGCAACGTGCGTATTGTACAGAGCGATACCGTGACCATCACCGGCGACCGGGGCTTTTACGACGGCGACCGGCGCACGGCCCGCATGATGGGCAACGTGGTGATGCGCGACCCGCGCATGACGCTCACTACCAGCGCCCTCGACTACAACCTTACCAACCAGACCGCCTACTACACCACCGGCGGCCACCTCACCGACCCGCAAAACGTGCTCGACAGCCAGCAGGGCTACTACGACACGCGCAGCAAGGTCTTCCGCTTCCGGCAGGATATTCACCTGGTTTCGACCGATGCCAAAGGTGCCCAAACCGACCTGCGCACCGATACGCTGACGTTTAACACCATCACCAAAATCGCGTACCTCGACGGCCCCACCCGCATCAAGGGCTCGCAGAGCAGTAACCTCTACGCCGAAAAAGGGACGTACAATACCATCACCCGCAAGTCGGATTTCCGCTTCAATGCCAAGCTTGAAACGCCGGGCTACCTGCTCGGCGGCGACCAGCTGGCGTATGATGAGACGCGGCAGGAAGGCTTGGCTACCGGCCACGCCTCGCTGCTTTCCAAGAAAGACAACGTGCTGCTGCGCGGCGACGTGGGCCGCTACTGGCGCACGCTGGGCCGCACCAAGCTCTACGGCAGCCGGCCGGTCGTGCGCAATATTTCAGGCAAGGATACGCTGTACCTGGCCGCCGATACGCTGCTGAGCGTGGAGGCGCGGCCCACCAGAGTGAGCCAGCGCCCGGTGCTCTATGCCTGGCCTAAGGTGCAGATATTCAGGGGTGCCATGCAGGGGCGGTGCGACTCGCTGACCTACGACCGGCAGGACAGCATCATCTACCTCAACCGCGACCCCATCCTGTGGCAGGCGCACAACCAACTGGTGTCCGATTCGATGGAAATCCGGCAGAAGCGCGGGCAGATTGACCAAGTGCGGTTGTTTTCCAAGGCGTTTGTCATCGACGAGGACACGCTGCACAATTTCAACCAGGTGAAGGGCCGCAACATTCTGGCTTATTTCAAGCAGAACCGCATCAACCGCATCGACGTGCTGGGTAATGCCGAGAGTATTTTCTATGCCCTCGACGGTGATACTGTTACGACGGGAGTGAACAAGTCGCTGTCGGGAACCATCCGGGTAAGTTTTCAGGAAAATAAAATAAATAAAATCAGCCTTTTGGCGAAGCCAGAAGCCGCTTTTATCCCGCCCCACGAGCTGAACGAGGACAATACCCGCCTCAAAGGCTACAACTGGCGGCCCACCGAGCGGCCCACGCGCCGCTCGGTCTTCGGTAAGCATTTCGCCAGCGACATCAAAAAGCCGAAGGCCAAAGCCAAGCCGAAGCCCAAGGCGAAAACGCCGACGAAAAAAGGGAAGGCGGCCCCGCGCTCGCGCAAGCCCGCCTCCCCCAAAAGGCCAGCGGCAGCGCCGAAAGCGCCCGCCGCCAGTAAGCGCTAATACCTATTCAGCCCGCAGCGCGGCGCTCGCCGAGCGCAGCCCCGGCGCGGTGAGTTGCACACCGATGGGGCCAACTCCGGTGGCCTGCACGTACACCAGCAGGCGGCCTTGGTGGGCGCGGTGGCGCGGCGTGGTGGGGTTGTCGTGGTTGGCGAGGTCGCCGTTTTCGATGCCCAACAGGCGCGCGGGGCCGGTGAGGGCTACTATTATTTCGTCATCGGCGGTGAGGACGGGGTGGCCGGCCTCGTCCACAATGGCTACTTCGAGCTGGGCCAGGCCGCGGGTTTTGGCGGGTAGCGTGCGGCGGTCCGGCGTAAGCTGGATGGCGGCGGGCGCGCCCACGGTTTGCAGCTTGTGCTCACTGACTACCTGGTCGTGGCGGTAGCCTTTGGCCGAGAGCTCGCCGGCAGCGTAGGGCACGTCCCAGGTGGGCTGATTGCCGGTTTTGCGGCCCAAGGACTGGCCGTTGAGAAACAGCTCGGTGGCCTCGTTGGTGGTGTAGGCCGTTACGCGCAACTGGCTGGCGGCGGGCCAGTTCCAGGTAGCGGTGCCGCGCTGGCGGCGGGTGGGCGCGGCCCCGGCGGCGGGCGCTTCGGCGGCTACCAGGTAGAGCATGGGCGCGGTGGTCCAGAGGCTTTGGCGCAGGTAGTACTCGAGCTTGGGGAAGCCGGCCATGTCGAGCAGGCCCGCGCCGTTGGCGCGCTGCGGCCACTTGCCGGCTTCGCCGAGGTAGTCGATGCCCGTCCAGAGGTACTGGGCCGACACGTAGGCGTTGGAGTCCACGGCCGCCCAGGCGCTGCGGGCCATGCCGTTTTCGCTGCCGTAGATAACGCGGCTGGGGTACTTGGCGTGGTCTTCGGGGTAGCGAAATTCCTGGTAGTTGTAGCCCACGAGGTCGAGGGCGGCGGGGTAGTCGGTGAAGTTCGACATCACCACGCCGGCCAGTGCCGCCGTGATGGGCCGCGAGGGGTCGGCCTGCCGGGCCACGGCCGCCAGGCGCTTCGCAATCGGGCCCATTTCGGCGGCGGGTGGGTGGGTGGGCAGGTAGCCCTTGCCGTAAATCTGGGGGTTGCGGCCGGTGTTCAGCACCTCGTGCGAGTAGGGGTCGTTGGGGTAATCTATCTCATTACCAATGCTCCACATAATGATGCTGGGCCGGTTGCGGTTGCGCAGCACCATGTCGCGCAGGTCGCGCTCGCCCCACTCCTTGAAGTACTCGTGCGGGCCAAACTGGGCGGGCGTGCCCACGTTCCAGCCGGCTACCCACTTGTTTTTGCCGTGCTCCCACTCGTCGAAGGCCTCGTCCATCACCAAAAAGCCTAGGCGGTCGCAGAGGCGGTAGAGGTAGTCGGCGTGCGGGTTGTGGCTCATGCGCAGCGAGTTGCAGCCGCCCGCCTTGAGTAGTTTCAGGCGGCGCTCCCACACCTCGGGCGGCACGGCCACGCCGAGCGCGCCCGCATCGTCGTGGATGCACAAGCCCTTGAGCTTCATGTTCTCACCGTTCAGGAAAAAGCCTTGGTTGGCGTCGAAGCGAATGCTGCGCACGCCTACTTCCTCATTCACCTCATCCACCGGCTGGCCCGCCACGGCCAGTGTAGTGCGCAGCCGGTACAGGTTAGGGTGCGCCACCGACCACAGCGCGGGGTTCTTGATGGAGAACGTCAGGTTGGCAGTAGTGTCGCCTTTGGGCTTGGCTGAAATCGTCTGCTTGGCGGTGGCCACGGGTTGGCCTTTGGCATCGAGCAAGGTGCTTGTTACGACTACGTTTGCCGCTTTGGCCGCGCCGTTGGTGAAACTCACCGCGACCTTGCCGGTGGCCGCGCTGGCGCTCACGGTAGGAGTAGTAAAGGCCACACCCCAGGTTTTGACGTGCACCGGCGCGGTGGCCAGCAAATACACGTTGCGGTAGATGCCCGAGCCGATGTACCAGCGCGAGTCGGCCGCCTCGTGGTGGTCTACTTTCACGGCCAGTACGTTGGGGCCGGTGGCCCGGAGGTAGGGCGTGAGCTCGTACTGAAACGAGGCGAAGCCGCTCGGTCGCTTGCCCAGCGAGTGGCCGTTCAGCCACACCTCGCTGTTCTTCGATACGCCGTCGAAATAGATGAACACCTGCTTATTGCGAAAGCCGGCGGGCACCGCGAAGCTCTTGCGGTACCAGCCCACACCGCCCGGCAAGAAGGCGGTAGCGCTGGCCCACTGCTCGCTGTACGGCCCTTCGATGCTCCAGTCGTGGGGTAGGTCGAGGGCGCGCCAGTCGCGGTCGGTGGCGCTGGCCTGCTCGCTGCCGGGCACGTCGCCGAGGTGAAATTTCCAGTCGGTGTTGAAGGAAATTTGCTGGCGCTGGGCCTGGGCGGGCGGGGTGGCCAGCAGGCCGGTCAGGGCTAGTAGCAGGAGAGGTTTTAGGGTCATTGAGGGGTAGGAAAAGGAGAGGAAATAGTCAGGAAGTGTTGAAACAGTCATGCTGAACGCAGTGAAGCATCTCTGCCGCTTCATCCAGAGTAGGCAACGAAGCGATAGAGATGCTTCACTGCGTTCAGCATGACAATCAGTAAAAGGCTATAAACTAAGGCCGGTACGCCTTACCCAGCACCAGCTTATCGCCCGAGAGGTCGACCTCGAACAGGTGCGGCACGCGGTGGTAGCGGCCCTTGATGTCCTGGTGGCTATGCAGCACCAGCAAGTCCTTGCCCTCAAAGGTGCGGAACAGCATGCCGTGGCCGTAGTTGGGCGGCGTGATGGGCTGCGGCTCCTGCTTCCAGGGGCCGGCCAGCGTGCCGCTGGCCGAGTAGGCTACGCCCTGCGTGTACACGTCGTATATCCAGCTGGTCCAGAGCATACCCAGCTTGCCGGTTTTGGTGCGAAACACCCAGGGGCCGTCGGTTACTTTGTTGGGGCGGATGGGGCCGGTGCGCGGGTTTTCGCGGCTCCAGGGCGCGGCGCTGGCCTTGAATAGAATTTGGGCCGGGCCGGTGGTGCCGCTCAGGTCGGGCTTTAGCGCGATTTTCTCCACCGTGCCATCCTGGTTTTGCACCCACTCGTGGCAGTAGAGCAGCCAGGGCTTTTTGTCTTTATCAATCCAAAACGTACCGTCGAGCGTCGATTTGTTGGCCGGCAGGTAGGTAGCGTCGCCCGCCGGGCGGTAGGGGCCGGCGGGCTGCTCGCTCACCAGCAGGTGCACGGCGCGGCGCTCCAGCGTGCCGCCCTTGTCGGCGTCAATCTTGAGCGCGCGGTTGGTGAAGGTGGCGAAGTAGTAGTACTTGCCCTTGTAAGGGTGGATTTCGGCCGCCCAAATCATGGGGTTCGGGCCCATCCAGGAGGTAGTGTCGGGCTGGGCCACCTGGGTGGGACCGGTCCAGCTTTTCAGGTCTTTGCTTTGCCAGAGCAGCCCGCCGGTGCCGGTCATGTAGTAGGTATGCGTGCGCTGGTCGGCCATAATAAATGGGTCGCTGAGCCGGATGGAATCGAGCGGCACGTTTTGGCGCACGGCGGGTAGGGCGGGCTTTTGGGCCTGGGCAGCCAACGGCAGCAGGGCAGCGCTGAGGAGGGCCAGGGTGGGGGATAATATTTTGGTGGGGAGCATGAAAAGGAAGTAAAAGACTATGGATGTGGTGGTTGGAATTATGCGCTGCCCAGACGTGGGCGCCTCACCCCCCGGCCCCCTCTCCGAAAAGGAGAGGAGCCGACCGTCAGCAGACGTAAGTAGTCGTTGAGTAATCGTCAGGCTCCCCCTCTCCTTTTCGGAGA